>NZ_CP095732.1:638333-957500 GCF_020447305.1 Abyssibius alkaniclasticus
GCGGTCGAGCGTGTGCGCCAGCAAATGCTGTCGGGCCTTGCGCGTGATGTGACCGACCCCGACGCCATTGCCTATGACGCCTTCAGCCGGGCCGCTTTTGGCGACCATCCCTATGCGCGCAATTCCGATGGCACGGTTGAAACCGTCGCAGCACTTGACCTGGACGCCTTGCGCGCCGCACAGGCCCGCGCGCTGGTGCGCGACCGTGTGGTGGTTGGTGTGGTGGGTGATATTACCGCCGCCGAACTTGGCCCGCTGCTGGATGACTTGCTCGGCGACCTGCCCGAAGGCGGTGCCATTGATGTGCCGCAGGCCGAAATCGGGCTCAGCGCCGGGGTTGAGGTGATCGACTTTCCAACCCCGCAGGCCGTGGCCCTGTTTGGGCAGGAAGGGCTGGCGCGCGATGATCCCGACTATCTTACCGCCTATGTCGCCAACCATATTTTCGGCGGGCGGGTGGTGACATCGCGGCTGAACCAGGCCTTGCGCGAGCAACGCGGGCTGACCTATGGCGTGGGCACCGCGCTAGCGCCTTATGATTATGGCGCGCTGATCAGCGGGCGGTTTTCGTCAACTTCGGGCGCAATGGCCGAGGCGATCGAGGTGCTGCGCGCCGAATGGGCGCGGATGGCCGAAGGTGTCACACAAGACGAGTTGAACGTGGCCAAGACCTATCTCACCGGCAATTACGCGCTGAGCTTTGACAGCAATGGCGAGATTGCCCGCGCCATTACCGGCTTTCAGATCGCCGGTTTGCCGCGCGATTACATCGAAACCCGCAATGATAATGTGATGGCGCTGACGCTTGACGAGGTGAACCGCGTCGCCCGCCGCCTGTTCGACCCGGCCAAGCTGGAAATTATCGTGGTCGGCCAGCCTACCGGGCTGGAATCGTCGCAATAACCAGGGCGATTGCCGTTTCAGAATCAGCGCCCCCATGCTAGTTATGGGGGCATGAACGCCCCTGACCACAATATAAAGCGCGCACCGATCCGCCAGCTTGGCACAACCGCCATCAACCGCATTGCGGCGGGCGAGGTGGTGGAACGCCCGGCGGCTGCGGTGAAAGAGCTGGTTGAAAACGCGCTGGATGCAGGCGCGCGGCGTATTTCGGTGGATATTGCCGATGGCGGGGCCACGCTGATCCGGGTCACGGATGACGGCCACGGCATCCCCGCCGATGAATTGCCGCTTGCGCTGTCGCGCCATGCCACCTCGAAGATTGACGGGAGCGATCTGCTCAACATCCAGTCCTTCGGCTTTCGCGGCGAAGCGCTGCCCTCGCTTGGTGCCGTGGGTCGGTTAACGCTGACCAGCCGCGCGGCGGGTGCGGCCGAGGCCGCGCAAATCCGTGCCGAGGGGGGTGAGCTTTCTGCCGTTGCCCCGGCGGCTTTGGCGCGCGGCACGGTGGTGGAATTGCGTGACCTGTTCTATGCCACGCCCGCGCGGCTGAAATTCATGCGCTCGACCCGCGCCGAGGCGCAGGCCGTGCATGACGTGCTGCGCCGGCTGGCAATGGCCGCACCCGAGGTGGCCTTCAGCTTGCGCGATGTCTCTGGGCGCGATGGCTCTGGCGGTGGCGCTGGCCGCCTGGTGCTGCGCGCCGATGCCACCCAAGACCTTGCCCAGCGGCTTCGCGGCATTCTGGGGGCCGAGTTCATCGACAATGCGCTGGAAATCAACGCGCCGCGCGACGGGGTTACGCTTTCGGGCTATGCCGCCCTGCCGACCTATTCGCGCGGGGCCGCGGTGGCGCAGTTCTTCTTTGTGAACAACCGCCCGGTGCGCGACAAACAGCTTTTGGGGGCATTGCGCGGTGCCTATGCCGATATGCTGAGCCGCGACCGCCACCCGGCGGCGGTGCTGTTCCTGTCCCTGCCGCCAGAGCGTGTTGATGTGAATGTGCATCCGGCAAAATCCGAAGTGCGATTCCGTGAGCCTGCCTTGGTGCGCGGGCTGATCGTATCGGCCCTGCAACATGCGCTGGCAGGGGCGGGGCACCGGGCCGCCTCGACCGTGGCTCATGCCGCACTTGGCGCGTTTCGCAGCGAGGCACAAAGCCAGCAACCGGGCCAACAACCGAGCCAACAACCGGGCCTGTCCTACTGGTCGCAACGCCCGCTGGAACGGCCACAATTGCCGCCGCGCCTGCAGGGTTTTGCCGAAGATGCGGCGGGCTGGGCTGGCGGGCGCGTGGAGATGTTTGACGATGGCAATGCCCACGATGCGCAACCCGACGAGGCTGCCAACCTGCCGCTTGGCGTAGCGCGCGCGCAGTTGCACGAGAACTACATCGTGGCGCAAACCGCCAGGGGCATGGTACTGGTGGATCAGCACGCCGCGCATGAACGGCTGGTTTACGAACGGCTGAAAGCCCGCCGTGCCGAAAACGCCCCGCGCAGCCAGGCATTGCTTATTCCGGTGATTGTGGAGCTTTCCGCCGCTGATCAGGCGCGCATTCTTGACATTGCCGATGATCTTGCCGCGCTTGGCCTTGTGATCGAACCCTTTGGCGGGGCGGCGATTTGCGTGCGCGAAACCCCCGCCGAGCTTGGCACGCCCGATTGTGACGCGCTTATCCGCGACATTGCCGACCAACTGGCCGATCTTGGCAGCTCGACCACGCTGGCGGCGCGGATAGACGCGGTCTTGTCACGCATCGCCTGTCATGGTTCCATTCGCGCAGGCCGCCGGATGAGTGCGGCTGAAATGAATGCGCTTTTGCGCGAAATGGAGGCGACACCGAAATCCGGCCAGTGTAATCATGGTCGCCCGACCTATATCGAACTCAACCTTGCCGACATCGAGCGGCTGTTTGGACGCACATGAATATTTCAGACCTGAACTTTGAAGACCCGCTGATTCTGGCCGCCGCCATTGGCCTTGGCTTTCTGGTGCTGTTGGTGCTGCTCTTGCTGATGGCGCTGCGCACTGGCACAAGATCGGCCCGCGCGATCGACCCGCTGGCGCGGCATGTCGAAGGGCTGTCGACCTCGGTGCGCGATCTGTCCTTCGGGCAGGAGCGGCTGGCGGGCGGGGTAAAATCGGTGTCCGAAACGCAGGCGGCGGCGCAAAGCTCCATGCTCAAGGTGATGGAGCAGCGCCTTGCCGATGTGCAACAGGCGATGCACGAGAATCTGGTGAACAACGCGCAGCGCACCAACCGCACCATTGCCGAATTGCAGGAAAAGATGAACGAAAGCCTGCTGGGCAATACCGAAAAAACCACCAAATCGCTGACCGAATTGCAGGAGCGGCTGCAAACGATCGACCGTGCGCAAACCAATATCGAAAAACTGTCGGGCGATGTTCTGGGGCTTCAGGACATCCTGTCGAACAAGCAAACACGCGGGGCGTTTGGCGAAATTCAGCTGAATGACATTGTGTCAAAGGCGCTGTCGCCGGAAGGTTACAGCTTTCAGGAAACGCTTTCCAACGGCAAACGTGCGGATTGCCTGATTCACCTGCCCAACCCGCCGGGGCCGATTGCGATAGACAGCAAATTCCCGCTGGAATCCTACGAGGCACTGCGCGCGGCGGCGGGCGACAAGGCGCAAACCGCCGAGGCCGCGCGCCAGTTCCGCAACGATGTGAAGGCACATATCCGCGCGATTTCGGAAAAATACATCATCGAGGGTGAAACCGCCGATGGCGCGCTGATGTTCCTGCCCTCCGAGGCGGTCTATGCCGAGCTTCACGCCAATTTCCCCGATATCGTGCGCGACGGGTTCGAGCGGCGTGTCTGGATCGTGTCGCCCACAACCTGCATGGCCACGCTCAACACCATGCGCGCGGTCATGAAAGATGCGAAAATGCGTGAACATGCGCATGAGATTCGCCGCGAATTGGGCATGTTGCAAGGCGATCTCAACCGGCTGGATGACCGCGTGGCCAAGCTTGACGGGCATTTCAAGATGGCCCGGCGCGATGTGGATGACATCAAGATTTCAGCCTCCAAGGCCAATAAACGCGCGCACAAGCTGGAGAAGATGGAGTTTGACGGCGACGAGGTCGAGGCCATCGCCCCGCCTGTTCCCATTGCCCATTCAAGCGAGCCGACGCATCCGCAGGTGCGGCTGGCCGCGGCCATGCTGCGCGAAGCCGACCCCGACTGACCCGGCAAAGCCGCACCCATGACCCCACCCAAGGCGGTAATTTTCGACATTGGCAATGTGCTGATCCGCTGGCAGCCCGAGGCGTATTACGACCGGCACTTTGGCGTGGCGCGGCGCAAGGCGCTGTTTGGCGCGGTCGATCTGCACGCGATGAACGAGGACATCGATGCCGGTGCTCCGTTTCTGGCCACTGTGCAGGCGTGGGCGGCGCGCCACCCCGACTGGGCGGCCGAAATTATGCTGTGGCATGATGATTGGGCCGGGCTTGCAGCGCCGCTGATTGAAGGCAGTTGGAATATTTTGCACCGGCTGCGCGCCGCGGGCGTGCCGGTTTTTGCGCTCAGCAATATCGGTGATGACACCACCACACTGGCCGAATCCGGCCCCTATCCGCAGCTTGCCGCATTCGACCGGCGCTATATTTCCGGCCGCATGGGCGTAACCAAGCCCGACCCGCGCATATATGAAATGGTGCAGGCCGATTGCGGCCTGGCCGGGCCGGATTTGTATTTCATCGATGATCGAGCCGAAAATATTGCCACGGCGGCCGCGCTTGGCTGGCGGATACATCTGTTCACAGCCCCGGACAGGCTGGCAGCCGATCTGCGCGTGCAGGGCCTGCCGCTTTAGCCCGCCGGGCAGCCGCGCATTTCAAACGCGCCGCTGCTGGTCAGCACGGTCACGCGCAGCCTGTCGCGCTCGATCATGCCGCCGCCGCCTACAAACCGAATGCGGCCCTGGGCATTTATCGTGGCCCCGTCGGCGCTTTGCGCGGCGGCTTCAACCCAACTGCCCGGATTGTCATATTCAATTACCACCAGAGCCTCGCTATCGGGCTGGCGCAGTTCAAGCCGCGTGGCAACATCATAGCCCTTGCTGGCCGGGCGAATGGCACAGCCATAGGCCGCAAGCCGACCACCCTCGCCAATCTGCGGCACGGCGCGCAGGGCGGCTTCGATCGCGCTGCGGCCTTCGCTTTGGGCAGGCTCAAGCGTGCCTTGCAAATCCAGGCTGGCAGGAATGCAGATATCGGAGCAGACGCCGAACTGAAGATAGAGCGACACCGCCACCGGGCCGGCCTGCTGGCGGTAAAAGCGGATGGGAATGACCACCTGCCCGGAATAGCCCAAGGCTTGCGCGCCTTCGGGGCCAACCATTTTCGGTGCGGGCCAGCTGATCGAAACACGTTCGAGGTTGCGCGAGCCAAGCCAGTCAAAGCTGGGGGGGATGCCATTTGGCCCCGGCGCGCGCCAATAGGTTTTCCAGCCGTCCTTCAACTCGAACAGCAAGGCCGCCTGCTGGCTGCCATCGGGCATTTGCCAACCATTGAGCAGGCGCACATGGCCATAGGCCAGATCATCGGCAAGGGCGGGCGCGGACAGGCCGCACAGGGCCAGAACAAAAGTCAGAATCTTTCTCATGGTTTCGACATAGCAGCTTCAGCGGGCAAGGAAAATCACGTGTTCGCGACGAGCGGCGCGCGGCAGGCCTTGCAACCCTGACCGGGGCGCTCATATTGGAAGGATGATCAAAAAACACGCGACCCTCAAGCAGGCCGAAGATATTCCCTTTCTCGACGGGCGCCTGCTTGTCGCCCTGCCCGGCATGGGCGATCCGCGATTTGAACATGCTGTCGTGTTCGTCTGCGTGCATTCGCCCGAAGGGGCGATGGGGCTGATCATCAACAAACCGGCGGCTGAATTGAAGCTGTCTGACCTTGCCGAGCAATTGAACCTGAGCGATGCCGAAAACGCCGACCGCCATCTGGCGCAGGTGCATCTTGGTGGCCCGGTCGAGCATGGGCGCGGCTTTGTGCTGCATTCGCCCGATTATGAGGGCGGCGCGCATACGATGAATGTCAGCCCCGAATTCGGCATGACCGCCACGCTCGATATTCTGGCCGATATTGCCAGCGGCGAAGGCCCGGCGCAGGCATTACTGATGCTTGGCTATGCCGGCTGGGGGCCGGGGCAGCTTGAGGCGGAGTTGCGCGACAATGCCTGGCTGATTTGCGATGCGGCCCCCAAACTGGTGTTTGGCACGGCGGATGAAGATAAATGGCACGCAACCCTCGCCAGCATCGGCATAGATGCGCGGATGCTCAGCGGCGCGGGCGGCAGCGCCTAGCTGGCCCTTGGCGTAACAGGCATATCGCGCGGTGCGGCGGCCCGGCGCAGCCTGTCATTGATCGCAAGGCCAAGCCCGGTTTGCGGAATTTTGGCCACGGCGATGCGGCGCAGATTGGCGGCCTGGGCGCGGGTATCGACCTTGCGCAAAGCAGCAAAGAGCGCCGCAGCGGCCTCGGTCAGGTCGGCTTTGGGTGAAAGGTTGATCGCCACACCGCTTGGCGCCGCGGGGTCTGGCCCAAAGCCAAGCCAGGCTTCATCTGGTTCTGGCGCGTCGGCATTCAGCCGCATCAGGGCTTCGGGCGCATAATGGCTGGCCAACTGGCCGGGTGCGGCGAGTTTTGTGCCGGTGGGGCGGCGCATGGGCTGGCCGCTTGCGGCCTCCAGCACCTCAACCGGCACCCCGCCGGGGCGCAGCAACAGCCAGCCCTGTTCATCAAACCCGATGATGGTGGATTCAAGCCCCACCGCACAGGCGCCGCCATCGACCACCGCGCTGATCCGCCCGTTCAACCCCGCCATCACATGCGCCGCCGTTGTGGCGGAAACCTTGCCCGAAGGGTTGGCGCTGGGCGCAGCCAGCGGGCCACCGAATGCCGTAAGCAGGCGTTGCGCCAGCCGATGGGCGGGGATGCGGATGGCCAAACTCTCCAGCCCCGCCGTGACAAGTGGCGATATTTGCGCCCCCGCGCGGCGCGGCAGCACCAGCGTAAGCGGGCCGGGCAGAAGCGGCAGGAAGGGCGTAGCGGCGGGCGGAATTTCAACAAGCACGCGCATCGCATCAAGGTCGGCCACATGCACGATCAGCGGGTTGAAGCGCGGGCGGTCCTTGGCGGCGAAAATGCCCGCCACCGCCGCATCGCTGCGCGCATCGGCCCCAAGCCCGTAAACCGTTTCGGTGGGAAAGGCGACCGTGCCAGCCGCCTGCAAATGCGCAGCCGCGGCCGCAATTCCACCAGCATCGGGCCTGAGCAATTCGGTTTTCAGCATGGCGCGGGGGTTTCCGTTGGGTTTGGCTGGACAGGGGCGCGCTGCGCCGCCTAGTTTGGGCATAATCCATTGCGCCCCGCCAGACAAGCCGAGGACTTTATGACATACCGCGCCCCGATTACCGAAATCCAGTTCCTGCTTGACCATGTGCTTGATGGCGCGCGCGTTGCCGCCAGCGACGCCTTTGCCGAGGCCGATGCCGAAACCTGCGCCGCCATTCTGGCCGAGGCGGCCAAGCTGGCCGAAACCCAGCTTGCCCCGCTGAACACGGTGGGCGATTTGCACCCCGCCAGGCTGGAAAACGGCATCGTGCGCACCTCGCCCGGCTTTCCCGAAGGCTATAAAGCCATTGCCGAAGGTGGCTGGATCGGCATGGCCGCCGATACGGAATTTGGCGGCATGGGAATGCCGATGGTGCTGACAAGCGCGGTCAACGAGCTTTTGGCCAGCGCCTGCCTGTCGCTCTCGCTCAACCCGCTGATGTGCCAGGGCCAGATAGAGGCGATTACCGCACATGCCAGCGATGCGCTCAGGGCGCTGTATCTGCCAAAGCTGATTTCCGGAGAATGGTCCGGCACGATGAACCTGACCGAACCGCAAGCCGGCAGCGATGTTGGCGCATTGTCGAGCAAGGCCGAGGCGAATGACGATGGCAGCTTTGCGATAACCGGGCAGAAGATTTTCATTTCATGGGGCGACCATGATTGCGCCGGGAATATCGTGCATCTGGTGCTGGCCCGCCTGCCCGATGCACCCGGCGGCACCAAGGGGATATCGCTGTTCATCGTGCCGAAGTTCATTCCCGACGCCAGCGGCAAGCCCGGCGCGGCCAACAGCCTGCGCGTGGTGAGTTTGGAGCATAAGATGGGCCTGCATGGCAGCCCGACAGCGGTGATGAGCTATGAAGGCGCAACCGGCTGGATGGTCGGTGCGCCCGGCGGCGGCATGGCGGCAATGTTCACGATGATGAATAACGCGCGCCTTGGCGTGGGCATTCAGGGGCTTTCACAGGCGGAACTGGCGCTGCAAAAGGCGCTGGCCTTCGCCGCCGAGCGCAAGCAGGGCCGCAGCCCGATCAAGGGTGGCACGGGTATGATTCTGGACCATGCGGATGTGCGCCGCAACCTGATGGTCATGAAATCGCAAACGCAAGTGGCGCGCGCCATCTGCCTTGATTGCGCCATTTCGCTTGACCTTGCCCATGCGCAATCTGACCCGGCAATGATAGCCCGCGCCGCGTTTCTGACCCCGATCGCCAAAGCATTCGGCACCGATACCGGCGCCGAAGTCGCCAGCCTTGGCATTCAGGTGCATGGCGGCATGGGCTATATCGAGGAGACGGGGGCTGCACAAATTTACCGCGATGCGCGCATTACCGCAATTTACGAGGGCACCAACGGCATTCAGGCGATGGACCTTGTGGGCCGCAAACTGGCTGACGGGGGTGCCGCGGCACGCGCCTTGCTGGACGAGATTGCGATAACCGCAAAAGCCTCGCCCGAACTTGCCGCCGCGCATAAGGCGCTGGTCGCGGCAACCGACTGGATGCTTGGGGCCGAAATGAACGACCGCGCCGCCGGTGCGCAACCCTATTTGCGCGCCTTCGCGCTGGTTCTGGGCGGGCATTACCTGCTGAAGGGCGCGGCGATTGACGATAGCCGCAAACCTTTGGCCGATTTCCACCTGCGTCAGCCGATGGCGGCAGTGGCGGGCCTGTGTGCGGCAGCCTGCCAGGGCGCGGCACCGCTTTACGCCGACGCGCTTGGCGCATAAACCTTGCCCATGAACATCGCTCGACCCATTCGAATGCCGTTTGAAACCCCGCCCGCAACCGGCGCGGTGATCGAGGTTGCACAGGGCATTTTCTGGGCGCGTATGCCCCTGCCCATGAAGCTTGACCATGTGAATATTTATGCGCTGGCCGATGATGATGGCTGGACGCTGGTGGATAGCGGCATGAACAGCGGCAAGAGTCAGCGCATCATGGCCGATCTGCTGGCCGGACCTTTGGAGCATTTGCCGCTGAAGCGCGTGCTGGTCACTCATCATCATCCTGACCATGTGGGCCTGGCGGGCTGGCTTGCGCAGACCTATGGCGCCGAGGTGATGATGAGCCGCACCGCATGGCTTATGGCGCGGATGCTTGTGCTGGATGTGCAGGAAAGCTGGCCTGTTGAGACCGTTGAGTTTTACCGCCGCGCCGGGATGGACGCCGACATTCTGGCCGCGCGGCTGGCCGAGCGCCCGTTCAACTTTGCCGATGTCGTTGCCCCGCTTGCGCTGGGGTTTCGGCGCATCGAAGCGGGCGATGTGCTGCATCTGGCGAACCGCAAATGGGATGTGCATTTCGGCCACGGCCATGCGCCCGACCATGTTACGCTTTGGTCGCGCACGGATGATATCGTGATAGCGGGGGATCAGATCCTGCCCGGTATCTCGCCCAATCTTGGCGTGTATCCGACCGAACCAGAGGCCGATTCGGTGGGTGAATGGCTGGAGAGCTGCACGCGGCTTTTGCCTTTGGCCCGCCCCGACCACTTGGTGCTGCCCGGCCATAAGCTGCCCTTTACCGGGCTCGCCGCGCGGCTTGAACAGCTTATCGACAACCACCACGGCGCATTGGCGCGTTTGCGCACACATCTGCGCGAGCCTGCCACCGCCGCCTCTTGCTTTATGGCGCTATACGGGCGCAGCATTGAGGCGGGCGAATACGGGCTGGCTCTGGTCGAGGCGATCGGCCATCTGAACCACCTGCACCGCCTAGGTGAGATCAGCCGCGAGCCTGGTGCCGACGGGGCCTATCGCTGGCACATATGTTAGGGGAAAGTATGGAACCCGAAATTGCAACCGCCGCCGAGGCGCTGGAGGCCGACGCCCTGCCGCCGCGTTCGCGCGCCACAATGGTAGACCCCGCCGCCGCGCCCACAGCCGAGCAGGAACCGCTGCCAAAACCGCTATGTGACGACAAGCCCGGCGAAAAATCGCCCGCGCAATGGGCTTACGAGCGGGTGATCCTGTATATCCAGAATTTCGAGAAACAGCTCGATGCCGATCATGAAATCGGCATGGGGTTTACTGGCGGCAATGCCGGCACGATGCGCATTATGGGGCTAGGATATTTCGCGCCGGATATCGTTACCTTCTATGGGGTCGATGGCAGCGGCGCGCGCGTGCAGATGGTGCAGCATTACAGCCAGCTCAACGTGATGTTGCGCGCCGTGCCCAAGGTTGAAGACGAACCCCAGCGCATCGGCTTTCAGCTTGCCCGCGATCTGGGGGCGCAATCTGCACCCGAAAGTGACCAGGCATAAGCGCATTTACCTGCCTGCGGGGGGTTTTCAGGGCGTGTAAATTCTGGCACATATCATCAAACGCCTTATGGAGACGAATATGAGCGCGCATGAACATGGCACCATGAATACGGACGAACAGGAAAAGACCTTTTCCGGTTTTATCAAGGTCGGAATCTGGACAATCTATATTTGCATCGGCATTGCCGTGTTCCTGGCGGTGTTCAATGCCTAGGCTGATATTGGCCTTTGTCCTGCTGGCCGGGCTGTCGGCCTGTTCGATCAACCGCACCACGGCAACCCCTGCCGAAGTTTCGGCCGCGGCCTTTGTCAACCCGGCCCCGCCTTTTGTTGCCGTGCTGACGATGATGAACAGCAAAAGCGATTTTGGCGAGCATTCGGCGCTGGTGATCAATGGCAGCCAGATGGTGATCTATGATCCGGCGGGCAGTTTTCAGGAAGAACGTGTCGGCCTTGTGCGCGCCGAAGACGTGATTTACGGCGTGCGCCCGGAAATTGTGGATTATTACAATTCCTACCACGCGCGTAACGGCTATTATGTGCGGATGCAGCGGCTGGACATCACAGCCGAAGAGGCGGAAGTGCTGATTGCAAAGGCCGAGGCGCGCGGCGCTGTTCCACAACTGGTTTGCGCCAATGCGACATCGGACATCCTGAACGATCTGCCGCGGTTTTCCAGCATCAACAACACCTATTTCCCCGGCGCCGTCATGCGCCGCTTTGGCCGGATCGAGGGTGTAGAGACCACCGATATCATCGAGGATGACATCGGCCAGAATTACCGCTAGCGCCATCTGCCGGGGGCAGAGCCTCCGGCGGGGATATTTTCAAGCAAAAGATGGATCAGCGCAGGGCGATGCGGCCCGCCTGGCGTTGGGGTTGCAGCAGGTTCACGCTGGCATCCTCGATGATCACACATGACAGGAAGCGCCCGAAGACCGCGCCGGTATCGACCGCGATGCGGTTGCCGTGATGTTCGACATCCTGCACCGGCGTATGGCCATGCACGACGGTTGCGCCAAAGTCACCGCGATGGCTGAGGAAGGGTTCGCGAATCCAGATCAGGTCATTCTCGTCCTGGTCATGCAGCGGCGCGTCGGGATGGATGCCGGCATGAACGAAGAGATAGTCGCCGACATGGTGGGTGAGGCGGCAGGTCTCGGCGATGAAGCGCAGATGGTGTTCGGGGATAGCCGCGGCGGCCGCGCGATGTGTGGCAATGGGCGCATCGGCGCTGGCCCCTTCAACGCCATAAGAGCGCAGCGTTTCATTGCCGCCCATGCGCGGGTCGAGCCAATGCAGATGCGGCAGGCCGGTGGTTTGCGGGCTGTTCAGGTAGATTTCGGGATAGGTATCATGGTTGCCGCGCAGGCTGACCACCGGAAGCGGGTCGTTATGCCAGGCAATCAGATCATCAAGCACACCCGCAGAATCCGCCCCACGGTCGACATAATCGCCAAGGGTGATGGCCAGCGGGTTGGCGTGCGGATGCGCGGCTAGGTCGGCAGCAATGGCCGCGCGCATTTGCGCGAAGGCGTCGCGGCAACCGTGGATATCGCCGATGGCATAGATGCGCTGGCCTTTTGTGTGCATATGTTGGTTCCCGTTTGCAGGTGTCTTGGCATAGATCGCGTGTCGGGACAACGGAGTCGGGTCAGGCATTGGCAAATGCCTGCATTGAGCCAAAGTCGCGGCTGCCCGGCACTGCCAAGGCGATAACGCCGTTTCAAATTGTCAAAGAAGGGCGATTGTTGTAGCAGCATTGCTTCAAAGCCACTCTTCCTGAGGACTTGATCCTATGCCTGCATTAAAGATTGTGCACTTTTCCGACGTTCTGTGCGTATGGGCCTATGTTGGGCAGGTCAGCCTTTTCAAATTGGTCGAGAAATTTGGCGACAGGATTGAAGTGGAAGAGCATTTCTGTTCCGTTTTTCCCGATACAGATGCCAAGATCAACAAGGCGTGGCAAGACCGAGGCGGTTTCAGCGGATACGCCAACCATGTTAAAATGATCGCCAAGGGATTTGACGGCGCGATCATTCACGATGACGTCTGGTCCAGGGTGCGGCCAAAATCTTCCGCAAGCCCGCACTTGTTTATCAAGGCGATAGAGTTGCTTGAACACGAAGCGACCGGCGGCACATTCTTCAGCCGCCCGTCGATCAGGGCAGCCAGGGAACTGCGGACCGCGTTTTTCGCCGAGGGTCAAGACATCTCCGATTGGATGGTTCAAAGAGCGATTGGCAAGAAGATTGGCGTGGATTTTGAAGAGGTTCTCAAAAAGATCGAGACAGGCGAAGCAATTGCAAAACTGGCCTCTGACTATGAGCTTGGGCAATCCTTGCGCGTTCAGGGCAGCCCGACCTACATACTGAACGAAGGGCGTCAGATTCTGTATGGAAACATTAGCTACAGTATTCTGGACGCAAATATCTCCGAATTGCTCGCTGAAAACGGACATGAGATCGGGAGCAACTGTTAACGGTTTGATCTTCACAACGGTGACCGGCCGCTTCGTCTGCTGAGCAGGCGCAATCCGTTCAGCCACGCCGCGCAAAAAGAAACCCCCAAAGCGGACTTTGGGGGTTTTACCTGACAAGGCCCATACGGGCCCAAGTTACAGATACAATATCAAAGCATCCCTTCGCGCTGCAATTTCTTGCGCGCAAGTTTACGGGCACGGCGCACGGCTTCGGCCTTTTCACGGGCTTTCTTGATCGACGGTTTCTCAAAATGCTGCTTGAGCTTCATTTCACGAAATACGCCCTCACGCTGAAGTTTTTTCTTCAGAGCGCGCAACGCCTGTTCAACATTGTTATCACGAACCATTACCTGCATGTCAGTTTCACCACCTTTCAGACGAGTGTTGCATAATTGCAGGAGGCTGCCCTATAGCAAGGGGCAGGGGCGCTGTCTACCGCCTGCTTGCTGAATTGGAGGCTATGATGCCCGCCAAGCCCAAATCCGAGGCTGATCATATCATAGAAACGCGCAAAGCCGTAATTGCGGCCGCTTTGCCGCATGTGGTGTTTGATGGCTGGAGCGCTGCGACGCTTGCCGAAGCGGTGGCTGATTCGGGGGTGGATGCCGGGCTTGCGGCGCTGGCCTTTCCGCGCGGCGCGGTTGATCTGGCGCTGGCATTTCACTTTGCGGGCGATGCCGAGATGCGCGCGCAAATGGCGCAGGCCGAATTTGGCGCGCTGCGCTATCGCGACCGTGTGGCGCGCGCCATTGCCATTCGGCTTCAGATTGCCGCACCGCATAAAGAGGCCGTGCGCCGCGGCATGGCGCTGTTTGCCCTGCCCCAACATGCCGCCGACGGGGCGCGCGCCGTCTGGCACACCGCCGATGCCATTTGGGACGGGCTTGGCGATGGCAGCCGCGATGTGAACTGGTATACAAAACGCATGACGCTTGGCGCGGTCTATTCCGCCTGTCTGCTGTTCTGGCTGGGGGACGAGGATGGCAGCGAAACGCCTGCCTTCATCGACCGGCGGATCGAGGATGTGATGCGGTTTGAAAAGGCCAAGGCCGCGTTCCGCAACAGCGGCATGGGCAAGCTTTGGGCGGCTGGCCCGGGCAAGATTCTGGGGCAGGTGCAGGCGCCTTCCCCGCAGACCGACATGCCGGGCTATACCGGCCCGACACACGCGAATACGGAGACCTGAACATGGCAATGGGCGGCAATATATTCACCTGGTATGCGGGTGAATGGAAGCGCGGCAATACCGCGATTATGGGTGCCGCCGATCACGGCGCCTGGCAGGGCACGATGGTGTTTGACGGCGCGCGCGCCTTTGACGGGCTGATGCCGGATCTGGACCAGCATTGCGCGCGTATCGTGCGTTCGGCGCACACGATGGGCATGAATTCACCGCTTGACGGGCCGCAGATTGAAGCCCTGATCCGCGACGGTGTGGCGGCGCTGAAAAGCGATGTGCCGCTCTATCTGCGCCCGATGATCTGGAGCCGGGAATGCCTGCCCTCGCTGATCGAGCCCGACCCGGATTCGACCGAGATCGCCATATGCCTGGAAGAACTGCCGATGAACCGGCCCGGCAATGTGGCGCTGACCGTGTCGCCCTATAAGCGCCCGCATCCCGATACCGCGCCGACCACGGCCAAGGCCGCCTGCCTTTACCCCAATAATGCCCGCATTATTACCGAGGCGCGCAGCCGTGGCTTTAACAACGCGCTGTCGATGGACCTTGACGGGCATGTCGCCGAAACCGGGTCTACCAATGTGTTCATGCGCCGCGATGGCGAATATTTTACGCCGAAGCCGAACGGCACATTCCTGAACGGCATCACCCGCCAGCGGATTATCGGGCTTTTGCGCGCGGCGGGCGAGACCGTGCATGAAGCCAGCCTCCTGCCCGAGGATTTTGCGCAGGCTGAAGAAATTTTCCTGACGGGCAATGCCAGCAAGGTCACACCCGTCAGCCGCTTTGAGGACCGCGAATTGCCAACCAAACACGGCTTTGGCATCCGCGACATGTATATGGATTTTGCCGCCACAACGGGGCGCGGATGAGCCTGCCTGCCACCATGCGCGCCATTGCCATTTCCGCCCCCGGCGGGCCGGAGGTGCTGCACATGCGCGACACCCCCGTGCCCCAGCCGGGGCCGGGTGAGATTCTGATCAGAATCACCGCCGCCGGTGTCAACCGCCCCGATGCGCTGCAACGCGCCGGCGCCTATAACCCGCCGCCCGGCGCCAGCCCCTTGCCGGGGCTGGAATGCGCGGGCCATGTGGCGGCTTTGGGCGAAGGTGTTGCGCAATGGGCAGTTGGCGATGCGGTATGTGCCCTGCTGCCCGGCGGTGGCTATGCGGACTATGCCGTCACCCATCAAGACCACGCCCTGCCCGTGCCTGCCGGGCTAAGTATGGTGCAGGCGGCGGGCCTGTGTGAAACGCTGTTCACCGTCTGGATCAACGTGTTTGACCGTGGCCGGTTGCGCGCGGGCGAAAGCTTTCTGGTGCATGGCGGCTCTTCCGGCATTGGCACTACGGCCATTCAACTGGCGCGGCTGTTCGGCGCGCGGGTGTTTGCAACTGCGGGATCGGGTGAAAAATGCGAGGCCTGCCTGTCGCTCGGCGCGCATCGGGCTATCAACTACCGCTCGGAAGATTTCGTGCAGGTGATCAAGGATGAAACCGAAGGCCGCGGCGTGGATCTGGTGCTGGATATGGTCGGCGGCGACTATATCAACCGCAACCTGAAGGCGCTGGCGCTGGACGGACGCCTGTCGATGATCGCGCATCTGACCGGCAAAACCGCCGAAGTCAACTTTTCCGCCGTCATGGCGCGGCGCATCACCATCACCGGCAGCACACTGCGCCCGCGCAGCATTGCCTATAAGGCCGAGGTGGCAGAGGCCCTGCGCCGCGAGGTTTGGCCGCTGATTGAGGCCGGGCGGCTGACCCCGCTGGTGGATTCGACCTTCCCGCTGGAAAATGCCGCGGCAGCGCATGAGCGCATGGAAAGCGCGGCGCATATCGGGAAGATAATTCTGTCGGTTGAGTTATAGGCCCCGGGTCAAGCCCGGGGCGGCGTCGGGTCAATTCCGCTTGAACGCCGCAAATCCGGCGCGGCGCAAGGGCAGAGCCCGTCGCGCATTGCCCCCAGAGTGGCGATTGGCCAGGGCAGGGTGCTTTTCTCGATTCTCATCCGGGATCGCGCCAAAATGTGAGCCCGCCAACCGCCTCATCGCCAGGTCGCGGCCTGTTGCCGCGCGGCTTGGCACCCTTAGCGAATTGGCGACATTTCAACCGTATCAAGCCCGCAATCGCGCCGCACGTCGCGCCCGCATTGGCGGGGGACAAGGTCGCTTGTCAGGCAGATGCGCACCTCCTGAATCAGCCCATCCTTGCAAGTGACCGTCACAGCATCGGGCGACAGCAGCGGGTTGGCCTCGATGAAGGCAGCTTCGATCACGCGCGGCGGAATATCCATTGCGCGCGGCAGGTTGCGCAGAATTTCGGGGCGGTTCACGGCGTCATAGGCGCGGCGCGACAGGGCGAAATATTCATCCGCCGAAAGCCCGGTGCAGCGGCCGTGTTTTTGCCATTGATACCAGGCAAGCCCCGCCCCGCCCATAATATCGGCCATGCCAGCCGACATGGCGCGGCTCGGGTCACGCTCGACCGTGCGGCAAAAGCTGGGCCAGCCCTGTTCAAACTGCGGCCAAAGCCCGTGCAGGGTGAAGCCAAAGCCGCGACCATCATCACATTGCGCATCGCGCCGCGCATCGCCTGTGGTCTCGCACCAGCTTGGTGTCCAGCTCAGGGCCAGAACGTAATAATCGAACTGGCCGGCGGGCTCGCCCTCGGCGCGGGCGGTCAGCGGGGCGGCAAGCAGCAGCAGGGCTGCAGAAAACATCTTTATCATTGCATTCATTGCGCCTATATACGGGGTCAATTCCCCTGCGAAAACCTCTAATCGCGCGGCTCGCGCACCCGGGTTATCGGCTCGGGAGAGATGTATTTATGATGGAGACGCTCATGGCGCTGCCCCTGATGACCAAAGCCACCGCCGTTTGGCTGGTAGATAACACCACGCTGAGCTTCAAGCAGATCGCCGCGTTTTGCGGCTTGCACGAGCTTGAGGTGAACGGCATTGCCGATGGTGAAGTTGCAACCGGCGTCAAGGGATTTGACCCGATCGCCAACCGCCAACTGACCGCCGCCGAGATCAAGCGTTGCGAAGATGACCCGCGCGCCAGGCTCACGCTGATGCACAACCCCGCCGCCGAGGGCGAGCAGAAGCGCAAAGGCCCGCGTTATACCCCGCTGTCCAAACGGCAAGACCGCCCCTCGGCCATTGCCTGGCTGGTGAAGTTCCACCCTGAATTGACCGATGGCCAGATTTCCAAGCTTGTCGGCACAACGAAGCCCACGATCCAGTCGATCCGCGAGCGCACGCATTGGAACATTGCCAATGTGTCGCCGGTCGACCCGGTCGCGCTGGGCATGTGCCGCCAGACCGAGCTTGATGCCGCCATCGCCAAGGCCACCAAGAACAAGGGTGCCGCGATGACCGATGACGAGCGCATGAAGCTGATGTCGACCGAGCAAAGCCTGCAGATGCGCGACGAGCCGCGCATTCCCAGCGCCATTTCCGGGCTTGAGAATTTCTCGCTGACTGATTCGGATGAAGATGACGACTCGCCGCTGCTGGTTGACGCCGACAGCCTGTTTAACCTTCCCGATAGCGATGAAGATGACGAGAAATAGGCCGTTTTTTGTGTTTTCGGTGGACAAATTGCGCTTCGTGCCCGAAATTCGGCCTATGGGGTTAAACACTAAATCGTGATCTGCTCTGGCTTAACGCAATCTGCCGCGCCTGTGGCGCCCGTAATTGGAAAGACACAATGAAAACCATACACAAAATGCTGTTTGCCGCGCTGGTCGTATTGCTGGCCGCAATGTTCTATGTCGCTGATTTGAACGGCAACAAGGTGCGCATTGCCGAAAATGACGCCATGACTGCCGAAACCGCACGGGCTGCGGCTGTAGCCGAGAACGAGGCTTTGGCTGCCCAGCTGGCCGCATTGCAGGCCGATGGTGAAGGCGCTGTTGCCGCCGCCGTTGAAGAAGCCACCGCCGCCAGCGAAATGGCCGCCGCCGCCGAGGCGCGGATTGGCGAGTTGGAAGCCATGCTGGCCGAAAAAGAAGCGATGATCACCGAAGCCGATGCCGCCGCCCAGGCCGCCGCCGCTGACGCCGCCTCCGCGCTGAGCGATGCGCAGGCCGAGGTTGCCACGCTGACCGCCGAGCTTGAAGAAGCCAAGCGCATGGCCGCAGAAGCCCCGGTCAGCACCGATGGTTCGGCCGAGCTGGCCGCCGCACAGGAAGCTGCCGCCAGCGCACAGGCTGAAGCCGAAGCTGCAAACGCTGCCGCCGAGGCTGCGGCACGCGAAGCTGCGGCTGCCGCTGAAGCCGCCGCCGCCCGCATTGCCGAGCTGGAGGCCGCTTTGGCTGAAGCCGAGGCTGCTGCTGCCGCCGCGGCCCCTGCCAGCAATTAAGGCGAAAAACCACGAGATAAAATCGCGCCGGGGGCAACTCCGGCGCCTTTTTATTGCAAAACCAGTCGGCTATTCGGGGCTGTCGGCACCAAAATCATAGCGAAAGGTGCAACAGGGCGCGCCTTGCATGATGGTCTGATCGCGGGTCAGGCTGGCCTTTGGGTTGAACCCCTCGATCAGGGCCGCGTCCCGATTGCAGCTAAGAACCGCCCCCAGTTCCGGCACGCCCAGCGCGCGATACATTTCGGCATAGCGGCAGCGGGTGACGTTGAAATCGAGATGGCGGCCATCGTCGCGCAGCGTCTCAAGCTCCAGCGCGCCGCCACGGGTCCAGAATTCCAGCGTTTCCTTGAAGGCCGCAGCATCCGCCCCGTATTCCGCCGCCAGATCTGCCCCCTGATCACGGGCAATCTGCTCGATTGTGTCGCGCAGAATCTCCACCACGGCCGCGCGGCCAAAGGCCTTGGCCAGCGCGTCAACCACCGGCACAAGAATGCGCGCCTCAACCTCGCGGCGGGTCAGCACGCCAATGGTT
The DNA here is from genome assembly GCF_020447305.1 of Abyssibius alkaniclasticus. Lineage (NCBI taxonomy): Bacteria > Pseudomonadati > Pseudomonadota > Alphaproteobacteria > Rhodobacterales > Paracoccaceae > Abyssibius > Abyssibius alkaniclasticus. The sequence continues at coordinate 657,439 of NZ_CP095732.1, forward strand.
TGGGTGAGGGTGTCGGGCTTGCTCATCCCTCGATCAGCTCCTCGGCCTGACGCAGATCGACGCTGACAAGCTGGCTGACGCCCTGTTCGGCCATCGTAACGCCGAACAAGCGGTCCATCCTGCCCATTGTGACCGCATGATGCGTGATGATCAAAAACCGTGTATCGGTTTGGCCGGTCATCTCGTCGAGCAGGTCGCAAAACCGGGTGACATTGGCGTCATCAAGCGGCGCGTCCACCTCGTCCAGCACGCAAATGGGCGAAGGGTTGGCCAGAAATACCGCGAAGATCAGGCTCAGCGCGGTGAGCGTTTGCTCGCCGCCCGACAGCAGTGACAGGGTCGACAGTTTCTTGCCCGGCGGCTGGCACATGATCTCCAGACCTGCTTCCAGCGGATCGTCGCTTTCCACCAGCACAAGATTGGCGTCACCCCCGCCAAACAGGCTGCGAAACAGCACGGTGAAGTTCTTGTTCACCTCGTCAAACGCCGCCAGAAGCCGGGTGCGCCCCTCGCGGTTGAGGTTGGCAATACCGTGGCGCAGCTTGTCAACGGCAGCGGTCAAGTCGTTCTTTTCAGCGGCCAGCGCGTCAAATTCCTCCTGCACCGCGCGGCTGTCCTCTTCGGCGCGCAAATTCACGGCACCCAGCGATTCGCGCTGGCGCTTCAGCCGCGCCACCTCGATCTCGATGGCATCGGATGCGGGCATCTTGTCGGGGTCAGCGCCAAGGCTTTCCAGCAGGTTCACGGGGCTTTGGCCGGTTTCCTCAACCACACGGCCCTGCGCCACTTCAACCCGCGCGGCAGCCGCCTCGGCCACGGCTTCGGCACGGGCGCGCGATTCACGCGCTTCCGAGGCCGCGCGCTCGGCGCTGCGCTCGGCGGCTTCGGCACTGCGCAGCGCGGTCTCACCCTCGGCCAAGGCATCAGCGGCAGCCTTGCGGCGGGTTTCGGCCTTTTCCAGCGCACGGGCCATTTCATCGCGCTTGGCGGCCAGAATTTCGGGGGTTTGGCGCGCGGCGTTCAAATCGCTTTCCGATTGCGCCTGCCGCGCTTGCAGGTCGGCAATGCGCTGGGTGGCGCTGTCCAGCCGGTTCGACCAGCTTGTGCGCTCGGTTGCGATTTCTTTCATCCGCCGCACCCGCGCCTCACCCTCGCGGCGCAGATCATCGGCGATGGAGCGTTTGGTGAGCATGGTCATACGCGCCGCTTCAACGGTGATTTTGTGGCTGTCCACCGCCTTGCGCGCGGCATCGACATCACCCAAATCCTTCATGCCCGCCTTGGCCTCGGCCAGTTGTGCGGCGGCGTCGGTATCTTCGGCTGCGCGCCGCGCCACGGCGCTGGCCAGCGTTTCGGCCTTGCCGTCAAGCAGGCTGAGCGCTGCATCGGCGGCATTGGCGGCGCGGGTGGCCTGGGTCATCGCCTCGTCTGCCGCTTTGCGGGTGCGGCGGGCCTCGGCCTCTTGCGCCTGGGTTGTGTCAAGCGCGGCGCGGGCGGCTTCATGGGCCGCACGGGCGCTGGCGGCGCTGGCCTCGGCACCCTCTAGCGCGGCCTGCAAATCGGCCAAACGGTTCTTTTGCTGCAGGCGCAAGGCGGCGGCGCTCGGTGCATCATCGGCGGCGGCGCGGTAGCCATCCCAGCGCCACAAATCGCCGTTCCGCGACACCAGCCGCTGGCCGGGGCGCAGTTGCGCCTGTAGCGCGGCACCCTCGGCGGCATCCACAACGCCGATTTGTGCCAGCCTGCGGGCCAGAACGCCCGGCGCATCGACCTTGCCGGCCAGCCGCTCAACACCCTCGGGCAAAGCGGCATCCGGATCATAGCCGGCCAGCAAAACCCAGCCCGAACGCCCCTCGGGCCCACATTCCGGCGCTTTCAGATCATCGGCAAGGGCGGCGCCCAGGGCCGCCTCATAGCCTTTTTGGGTTTTGACCAGTTCCAGCAGGTTGCGCCCATCGCCCGCCTCGCGATCGAGCATCCGCGACAGGGCATTGGTTTCAGCGCGCAAGGCCGTGGCCTCGCCTTCGGATTCAGAACGCGCCGCGCGCGCCTCGGATTCGGCATTTTGCGCTGCTGCGCGCGCGGTTTCAGCCGAAAGCAGCGCGGCTTCGGCTTTGGCCGATCCTGCCTGCGCATCCTGCTGCGCGGCCTCGGCCTGCAGTTTTTTGGCCTCGGCCGCTGCAAGCTCGGTCTTGATCGCCTCGGCCGCACTGCGCGCAGCTTTGGTGGCAGCCGCGCAACGCTCTAGCTGGCTTTGCGCATCGGAAAGCCGCCGTTGCGCGGCCTGATGCCGTGCGGCAAGCCGTGCGGCATCCTCGGTCATCTGGTCAAGCGCGGTTTCCTCATCTTGCAACGCGCTTGCGGCATCGCGCGCCGCATCGCGCGCGCTCGCAAGCTTGTCATCCTGGCCCTGAGCGGCTTTTTCCAGCGCCGCGCGCTCCCAGTCCAGCCGTTCGATGGTTTCGCCCGCATCCTTGTTCAGCCCGTGTTCGCGCGCAATATCGCGGCCAAGCTGGGCGATGCGGCCTTCAAGCTCGGCAATGGTTTGCCGTGCCCGTGCTTCCTGCTCGGCCAGCGCATCGCGTTCATGCGTGAGCCGCGCAAACACGGCACCGGCCACGGCCTCTTCCTCGCGCAGCGGCGGCACGCGGCCTTCGGCGGCGGCCCGCGCCCGGCCTGCCTGCGCGGCGGCACCCTGGGCTGCGCCTGCGGATTTTGTCGCATCGGTCAGCGCCGCGGCAGCCGTGGCGCGTTCGTTTTCCGCCTCGCGCCAGCGGCGATACAGCAACAGGCCCTCGGCGGCGCGCAATTCTTCGGCGATTTCGCGATAGCGGGCGGCCTGGCGGGCCTGACGGGCAAGCGATTTGAGCTGCGCTTCAAGCTGCTCCAGCACATCTTCAACCCGCGCAAGGTTGGTTTCCGTGCCGTTCAGCTTCAACTCTGCCTCATGCCTTCGCTGATACAGGCCGGAAATGCCCGCCGCTTCCTCCAGCACGCGGCGGCGGGCCTGCGGTTTGGCGTTGATCAGTTCCGAGATCTGCCCCTGGCGCACCAGCGCGGGGCTGTGCGAGCCGGTCGAGGCATCGGCAAACAGCATCTGCACATCGCGCGCGCGCACCTCTTTGCCATTGGCCTTATAGGCCGATCCGGCATCGCGGGTAATGCGGCGCACCACATCCAGCTGGTCTTGTGTGTTGAAGCTTGCCGGCGCCAGCCGCTCGCGGTTGTCAATGGTCAGCGACACTTCGGCATAGTTGCGCGCCGGGCGGGTGGAGGCACCGGCGAAAATCACATCCTCCATGCCGCCGCCACGCATGGCGGTGGGCCGGTTCTCGCCCATGACCCAGCGCAACGCCTCCAGCAGGTTCGACTTGCCGCAACCATTTGGCCCGACCACGCCTGTCAGCCCCGGCGCGATGGCCAGTTCGGTCGGGTCGACAAAACTTTTGAACCCCAAAAGGCGCAGTTTGGTGAATTGCACGGACAAACCTGATTCTGTTGCAACCGACAGGATTCCGCCCCAGCGCCCCAGAGTCAATAACGCATACAGGATATGGCGGGCCTGTGCAGAATTACCACCAGATATCGTGGCAACAATCGGTTTCCCGGCGCCAAGCTTGTATCTGGCCCGAAAGCCGTTAGCTAGCAAAGGAACAAAAAGGAGACCCTATGATCCCGCTGACCTTGCTTGGCATTTCCGGTGCATTGCGCAAAGACTCTTCAAACACCAAACTCGTTCATGCCGCCGAAAAGCTGTTCAAACCGGCCCGCTTCGAGTTCGCCGACCTGCGCCTGCCGCTTTATGATGGCGATGTTGAAATCGCTGATGGCATCCCCACAACCGTGCAAAGGCTTCATGCGCAAATTGCCGAAGCGGATGCCGTGGTCATTTCCACCCCCGAATATAACAAGGCAATTTCCGGCGTGCTGAAAAACGCGCTCGACTGGGTCAGCCGGATGGAGGGCAACCCCTGGGCGGGCAAGCCTGTGGCGGTGATGTCGGCCGCCGGCGGGCGCGCGGGCGGCGAGGTTGCGCAATACACCCTGCGCCATTGCCTAACCCCCTTTGCCCCCGATCTGGTGCTGGGCAATGCCGTGATGCTGGCCGATTCGCGCAAGCAGTTTGATGAAGACGGCAATCTTATCAATGAGATAACCGAAAAATCCCTGACGCGGCTGATGGAGGCTTTGCGCAAACGTGCGGGTGGATAAGTCTATCAGATACGACACCATGTAAATATTTCTTTACATGGTGTCTCAAATCTCATACTTAGTGTCAACTTGATCTGACTCAGTGTCGAATCATCCAGACATAGGAACCTTGGTATGAGCTACGAAGAAAAGAACTCCATCATCTCGCTGATCGTTACGATCGGCGTGTTCGGCTATTATGGCTTCCGGTTTTCGGGCCTTTATGCCGAAGGCTATTTCACCGGCCCCGAGGCGATGACCCGCACGGGCTGGGAAATTCTCTACTTGATCGGCTATGGAATCATTGCCCAGATCATCGGGCAGATCGTGCTGACCATCCTGTTCTCCATCCTCGCCAATGACCCCAAACCAAGCTTTGTGGTCGATGAGCGCGACCGCCTGATCAGCCTGCGCGGCGTGCGCTTTGGCTATGCCTTTGCCGGAGGTGGGGTCACGCTTTCCATCGTCGCGCTGGCCTTTGGCTGGGATCCGGTCATCGTGTTCAACCTTGTCATTTTCTCCATTGCGGCTGGTGCTTTCGTTGAAACGCTGGTCAAGGTTGTCCTCTACCGGATCGGGGGTTGAGCATGGCAAAATCCCGCGTTGAGAACGATATCCGCCGCTTGCGGTTCGAGCATGGCGAGATGACACAAAAGCAACTGGCCGAGGCGGTGGGCGTGACCCGCCAGACCATCGTGGCCATTGAAAAGGCAAATTATTCCCCCTCGCTGGAACTGGCATTTCTGATTGCCCGCGTCTTTGACCGGCCGCTTGAAGACGTGTTCACCTTCAAGGCCACCTAAGCGTTTTTCACACAACCGCGCCTGAAACTGCGCCGCCATCGGCAGCGCAAGAAACAGTTGCGCCCAAATTACAGGAGGCCAGCATGGCCGGACATTTCAAGAAAGACTGGGGCGTGCCGCTCGTGCTGCTGGGTCTTGGCACCCCGACAATGATTTTCGGCATTGTGAAAGCTCTGGCGCTTTACACCGCCGCCACAACCGGGGTGCTTCCCGAAATTGTCGATGCACCGCATCACTTTACCCGCCCCATCCCCATTGCGCTGCATGTGCTTGCGGGCATTGTATTTGTGCTGACCGGGCCAGTTCAGTTTGCCCATCGCATTCGCATCCGCTGGCCACGCGCGCACCGGATTTCGGGCAGGCTTTATGTGGCATCGGGGCTGGGGGTAGTCGGGGCCGGGCTTTGGATGAACCAGGTCTACCCCGCCTATGGCGGCGCGTTGAAATACTGGGGCGTTCTTGGCTTTGGCCTGCTGTTTCTTGTCAGCATCGGCATGGCCCTGCGCGCCATTTACCGCCGCGATATCCAGCGCCACCGCATCTGGATGAGTCGCGCCATCGCGCTTGGTCTGGGGCCGGGCACGCAGTTCTTTCTGGCCATCGCGCTCTTTGCCACGATCGGGATGACAGATTTTGGCATTGGCGTCATCGTTGTGCTTGGTTTTGCCATCAACCTTGCTGTTGCCGAGCGCCATATACGTAAACATCTCAGCCTGAAACTGTTGGGCGCTCCGCTTGCACACCAGGCATGACCAAGAGGGAAATTTCACATGAAAGCCGCAGTTTACCACAAGTACGGCCCGCCCGAATCCGTTAGGGTCGAGGAGGTTCCGACCCCGACCGCCAAAGCCGGCGACGTGCTGATCCGTATTCGCGCCACCACCATTTCCACCGCCGACTGGCGGGCGCGCGCCCTGATTCTGCCCAAGGGTTACGGGCCAATGGGGCGCCTGGCCTTTGGTGTGTTCGCCCCGCGCTGCAAGGTGCTTGGCCTGAGCTTTGCGGGTGATATCGTGGCGCTTGGCAAGGGCGTGACGCGGTTCAAGGTCGGCGATGCCGTATTCGGGTTTTCCGGCATGTTCAAATTCGGCTGCCATGCCGAGTTCATCGCGCTCAGGGCAAGCGGGCATATTCTGCCCAAGCCGGAATCGCTCAGCTACGCGGTTGCGGCCAGCCTGTCATTCGGCGGCACGACGGCGCTGTATTTTCTGCGCGACAAGGCCAATGTTCAACCCGGCGAGCGGGTGGTCGTGGTCGGTGCATCAGGCACGGTGGGCAGTGCCTGTGTGCAAATCGCCAAACATTTCGGCGCAAATGTAACCGGCGTATGCAGCGCCCGGAATGCCGCGCATGTTCTGGCGCTTGGCGCGGATGAGGTGATTGACTATCAGACCGAAGACCTGACCAAGCGCCGCCAGACATGGGATATTCTGGTTGATTGCGTCGGCAGCACCAGCTTTGCCACGCATAAGCACCTGTTGGCGGCGGGTGGGCGGCACTGCCTTGTGCTGTCGAGCCTCGGGGAGGCGCTGCGCGCCATCTTCAGCCGCCAGCCAGACGGGCGACGCGCGATTTCCGGCACCGGGGGCGAAAGCAACGCGGCTTTGCAACTGCTCGCCGATCTGGCGGTCAGCGGCGCGGTTGTCCCGCCGATTGACAGCGAATACCCGCTTCATGACATTGTGGCCGCGCATCGCCGCGTGGATAGCGGGCGCAAATGCGGGGCCGTGGTGGTGCTGCCCTAGCGCGGGCGCATATGGTCTTCCATATGGTAATGCGGCGGGATGTCGGGCCTGTCGCCCCGTGCCATTGCCACAAGGGCATCGGCAATAAGCGGCGCCAGTGCAAAACCCGTGCGAAACCCCCCGGTGGCGGCCAGAACGCCCGGCTGCACCCAGCCGAGCATGGGTTCGGGCCTGGGCGCGCGCGGCCGCACCCCGGCCCAACGCGCCACTATGGGTTGGGCGTGCAACGCCGGCACCAGCGCAAAGGCGCGCTGCAGCACCGTATCGAGCTGGCCATCGGTGCTGTGCGCATCGTCAAAATCCTCTTCGCTGGTGGCGCCGATCGCCACACGCCCCGAAGCATGGGCGATGATGTAGATGCCATCGGCATATAGGCTGGGCGTGCTGGGGGGCAACCCGCCCGCCAGCAGCGCCGCTTGCCCTTTCACACCGCGCATCGGGGCCATGCCGGGCCAGTTGGCCACTCCCGTTGCCAGAATGATCAGCGGCGCCGTCAGAATGCCGCTTGCGGTTTCAACCCGCCCGCTTTGCACCGCCTGCACATGCGTGTTGGCCGCAAATCTGCCGCCCGATGCACGAAATGCCGCCAGCACTGCCGCACAGGCCAGCGCCGGATCGATTCGCGCGCTCAGCGTATCCTGCACGATGCCGTAAGGGGCGGCGGCGGGGTTCAGCCAATCTGGCATCGCGCTGCGCACCAGCCAGAGACCCGCGCCTTCCCATAATTCAGCCGCGAAACCGGCGCGCTGGGGTGCAAGTTCGGCGGCACGCGCCGTGGTCAGCGGCACAATGCGCCCGGTTTGCCCATAGCCACTGGACCGCCCGCCCAGCGCCTCTACCCCGGCCCAATAGGCGGGCGCGGCACGCAGTGCGCGAAACTGTGCCGCTTTGCGGATATTCCAGTTTTCCGGCATATAGGGCGACAATGCACCAACAAGCCCGCCACTGGCCCCGGCACCGGGGCTTGCCGCACGTTCCAGCAGCAGCACGTTCTGGCCGGCCCGCGCGAAAGCAAGTGCCGCGGTCAGGCCAAAAACCCCCGCGCCCACCACGATCACATCACTTGTCTGGCCCATTGCAACACATCCCGCTTCGCCGCACACTCTGCGCGCTTAAACCACGAAAGAAACATCGTGCAAAACCCTGAAATCGCGTGGCTTGCTGGCGATGTGCCGCTGGCCACGGCCTTTGACGATCCGTATTTTTCGCGCGAGAACGGTCCGGCGGAAACCGCGCATGTATTCCTGGCCGGCAATGGCTTGCCGGGCCGGTTTGCGCCCGGTTTTCATATTGCCGAGCTGGGGTTCGGCACAGGGTTGAATGCGCTGATGGCCGGGCAGGCCTGGGGGCAAGCGGGCTGCGCGGGGCGGCTGGACTATACCGCCTTTGAAGCCTTTCCGCTTGGGGCTGCGGCGACAGCGCGGGCGCTTTCGGCTTGGGCGTTTCCCGACAAGGCTGCGCTTCTGGATGGGCTGGCGGCGGGGACAGTCTGCATTCAGACACAATCGCTGAACCTGCGCCTGGTGCTGGGCGATGCGCGCCAAACGCTGCTGTGCGAATCCTTCAAGGCCGACGCCTGGTTTCTGGACGGGTTCAGCCCCGCCAAAAACCCCGAACTGTGGGGGCCGGAGCTGATGCAGCAGGTTGCGCGCTGCACGGCGCCAAAAGGGCGCTTTGCCACCTACACCGCCGCTGGCCATGTACGCCGCGCGCTGGACGCTGCCGGGTTCGAGGTGGCGCGGATGCCGGGATACGGGCGCAAGAAGCATATGAGTTGCGGGCGGTTGCGCGGTGGATAGGGCAGATGCCTCCGGCGGGGATATTTTTGAGCAAAAGATGTTGCGGGCAGGGCTTTAACCCCGCGCTGAATTGTGCTGCTGTGGGGCAGGATCATCGGGAGAATTCGGGATGCAGACCGGCGGGCAGATTTTGGCGGCATGTTTGGCAAAGCAGGGCGTGCGGCGGATATTTGGCGTGCCGGGCGAAAGCTATCTGGCCGTGCTGGATGCGCTGGTCGACCACCCCGAAATTGCGCTGATCGGCAATCGCAACGAGGGCGGGGCCGCCTTTATGGCCTGCGCGCATGGCGAGTTGACGGGCGCGCCCGGGATATGCTTTGTCACCCGCGGCCCCGGTGCGACCAATGCCAGCATTGGTGTGCATTCGGCGATGCAGGGCTCGGTGCCGATGATCTTGTTCATCGGCCAGATTGCGCGCGAGATGCGCGGGCGCGAGGCTTTTCAGGCGGTGGATTACCGCGCGTTTTTCGGCCCCATCGCCAAATGGGTGGTGGAGGTGGACAGCCCCGACCGGCTGCCTGAAATTATTGCCCGCGCCTTTGTGGTGGCACAATCGGGCCGCCCCGGCCCGGTGGTTGTGGCCCTGCCCGAAGATATGCTGACGGATATGAGCGATGCGCGCCCCGCGCCGCCCGTCAAACTGGCCGAGGCCGCGCCGAGCGTTGATGCCATCCACGAATTGCGCCGCCTGCTTGGCCGCGCCGAGCGCCCGCTGATTGTGCTGGGGGGCGGCGGCTGGTCGGCCCAAGGCCGCGCCGATCTGGCAGGCTTTGCCGAAGCCAACCACATTCCCGTGGCCACGGCCTTTCGCTTTCAGGACTTGATCGACCATTTTTCGCCCAGCTATTGCGGCGATGTCGGGCTGGGCAAGACCAAGGCGATGCGGCAAGCCTTGGACGAGGCCGACCTGATTTTCGCGCTCAACATCCGCTTTGGCGAGAACACCACCGATGGCTATGCGCTTTGGCCGGTGCCGCGCATGGGCAAGGTGCTGGTGCATAGCCATGCATCGGATGCCGAGCTTGGCAAGATCTATCAGGCCGACCTGCCCATCCACGCCCACCCGAACGCATTGATGGCGGTGCTGAAGGGTATGGATATGCGCGGCGCCTGGGCCGATTGGTGCGCGCGCTGTCATGAGGGGTATAGGGCCAGCCTGACCATTCCGCCCCAGCCCGGAACGCTGGATATGGGCCGCGTTGTGGCGCATCTGCAAGCGGTGCTGCCCGAGGCCGCGATTTTGGCCAATGGCGCCGGAAATTTCGCGATATGGTCGAACAAATACTTCCGCTTTGGCCCCAAGGCGCGGCTGCTGGCCCCGCAATCGGGTGCAATGGGCTATGGCCTGCCGGCCGCGATTGCCGCCAAGCTGGAATGCCCGGATGTGCCGGTTGTGTGCTTTGCGGGCGATGGCGATTTCCAGATGAACCTCAACGAGCTGGGCACCGCCATGCAGCACGGGGCCATGCCGATTGTGCTGATCGTGAATAACGGCACCTATGGCACGATCCGTATGCATCAGGAGCGCAGCTATCCGGCGCGGGTCAGCTTTACCGATATCGACAACCCCGACTTTGTGGCGCTCGCGCGCGCCTATCGCGCCCATGCCGAGCAAGTGACCCGCACCGAAGACTTCCCCGCCGCCTTTGCCCGCGCCTGCGCCTCGCCCACCGGCGCCGTGCTGGAACTGGTGATCGACCCCGAAAGCCTGACACCGGGCCAGACGCTGAGCCAGATGCGCGCGGCGGGTGAAGCGAAGAATCGCATATGAATAACAGACAGGAGGCAGATATGCCCGATTACAACCGCATTCTCATCACCGGCGCGGCTGGCAGCCTTGGGGGGCATTTGCGGCGTGGGTTGGCGCCCTTGGCCAGTCATTTGCGGCTGGTGGACCGTGTGGATATGGGCGCGGCTGGCCCGAATGAGGAGATCCGGCAGATTGATCTGGCTGATCGTGCAGCCGCGATGGATGCCACCAGGGATTGTGATGCCATCGTGCATTTCGGCGCGCCGCCGCGTGAGCAGACGTTTGAGGAGATCGTATCCGACACCATGCCCGCCAGCTACCATATGTATGAGGGCGCGCGGCTGCATGGGGTGAAGCGGGTGATCTATGCCAGCTCGATCCACGCCATCGGCTTTCACGAGGTGAACAAGATCGCCACCACCGACATGCCCCACCGGCCCGACACGTTTTATGGCATGACCAAGTGTTTCACCGAGAACCTTGCCAGCATGTATTGGGACAAGTTCGGGCTGGAAAGCGTGTGTTTGCGCATCGCCTCGTGCTTTCCCGAGCCGAGCAACCGGCGGCTTTTGTGGAGCTGGCTGAGCTTTGATGACATGGTGCGCCTTGTCACCGCCGCGCTGACCGCGCCGCGCGTCGGCTTTTCGGTGATCTATGGCACCTCGGACAATTCCCAACAGGGGGTGGATAATTCCAAGGCCAGCCATATCGGCTATCGCCCGCAAGACAGCGCCGATGCCTTTGCCGCCAAGGTTCTTGCTGCCACCGAACGGCCCGACCCGGATGCCTTTGTGTCGCGCGTGATCGGCGGCGAGTTCGCCGCGCATCCACACCCGGACGATGTGAAGAAATAGGCGGCGCTAGGCCTGTGCCGCCTCGGCTGCTGCACGAATGGCGCGCATATTGTCGCCATAAACCTGCGGCGTGTCGACCGAGCCGCCCTTGAACACAGCCGAGCCTGCGACCAGCACATCGGCGCCAGCGGCGGCCACCAGCGGCGCGGTGGTCGGGTCAATCCCCCCATCCACCTGAATATGGATGGGGCGATCGCCGATCATTCTGCGCATATCGCGGACTTTACCAACCATCGAATGCGTGAATTTCTGGCCGCCAAAGCCGGGATTGATTGTCATGATCAGCACCATATCGACCGCGTCGAGAATATGTTCGATATGGCTGATCGGCGTGGTCATGTTAAGCGCCACACCGGCTTTCTTGCCAAAACCGCGCACCGCCTGCAGGCTGCGGTGCAGATGCGGGCCGGATTCGGCGTGAATGGTGATCATGTCTGAACCCACCTTGGCGAAAGCCTCGATATAGGGGTCGGCGGGGGCGATCATCAGATGCACATCCATGAAGGTTTTCACATGCGGGCGGATGGCGGCAACGACGTTGGGGCCAATGGTGAGGTTCGGCACGAAATGCCCATCCATCGGGTCCACATGGATCCAGTCGGCGCCTTCGGCTTCAACCGCGCGGATTTCGGCACCGAGATTGGCAAAATCGGCAGACAGGATGGAGGGGGCGATCTTGATGGAACGGTCAAACATGGCGGGCCTTTGCTGTGGTCAACTGGCAGCGTGTTAGGGCAAAATACCGGCTTTGTCGCCCCCAAAACGCGCTAGTCTTCGCGGAAGGCACGGTTGAAGTAATCGGCCATCGGCTTGACCAGATAGTTCAGCGGCGTGCGCTCGCGCGTGGCGATAAAGGCTTCCACCGGCATTCCGGGCAACAGGGTTTGCCTTTCGCCCAGCTTGGCCAGCTCCCCCGGCAGCAGAGACAATTCGGCGGCATAATAGGAAAATCCGCCACGCTCATCGACCAGCGAATCCGGCGAAATGCGGGTGATCTGGCCAAGAAGCTCGGGCGTGTTGCGCAGATCGAAGGCCGCAAAGCGCAGCCGTGCCTGCTGGCCGACATAGACCTGATCAATGTCGATCAGCGGAATGCGGGCGGCAATGACCAGTGGCGAATCTTGCGGGATGATATAGAGAATCGGCTCGGCGCCCTGCACCACGGCGCGAATGGCATAAACGGTCAGCCCGTAAACGATGCCCGCGCGCGGGGCGCGCAGATCGAGCCGCGACAGAGTTTCGAGCAGCGACAGGCGGCTTTCGCGCAGTTCGATCTCGGAATAATCGAGGTCGCGCAAGGTGGTAATCGCCTCCTCGCGAAAACGGCTGCCGAGGCGCAGGCTGTCAAGCTCGATCTCGGCGATGCGGCCGCGGCTTTCGGCAATGCTGGCATCAATCTCGCCAATGCTGCCGGCCAGCCGCGCCGCCTCGCGCTGCAGGGCAGATACGGTGGCGGCCTGGGTAAGCCCGCGCGACAGAAGGTCTTGCTGGTCGCGCAATTCGGGCTGCAACAGGTCAAGCTGGGTTTGCAGGGCGACGCGCTGCGCACTGGCCCCGGCGATCTGGTTTTCGATTTGCGTAATGCGTTCGGCAAGCTGCGCGCGTTCGCCGGCCAGGCTGGTGGCGCGTGCCTGAAACAGGCTGGCCTGTCCGGCAATCAGCCGGGCGATTGCCGGCTCATCCGCCCTGTCGGCCAGTTCCGGCGGCAGGTTCAGCGCATCCAGCCCGTCACGCTCGGCCTCCAGCCGCGCGCGGCGGGCCAGAATCTCGTTGATCTGCCCTTCGAGAACGGCAAGGCGGCTGCGCTGCAGGGTTGCGTCAAAGCGGATCAGCACCTGCCCGGCTTCAACCATATCGCCATCAGCGACCAGAATTTCGCCAACCACGCCGCCATCCGGGTGCTGCACAACCTGCCGGTTCGAAGCAACCATGACCTGCCCGCCTGCCACGACCGCGCCCGATATCGTGACCGAAACCGACCAGATGCCAAGCCCGCCCAGCAGCAGGCCAAGGGCAGCAAAGCCAAGCGCCACATGGCGGCGAATGCTGTAACGCGCGCTCATTCCGCCACCTTTGCACCAATGCCGGGTGCGACCTGATTGTAGTTTTGGAGCTGCGATTTCAGCACCTCGTCGCGCGGGCCAAAGGCGCGGGCTGCACCATTTTCCATAACCAGAACCAGCTCGCATTCCGCAATGCCCGAGGGGCGATGCGCCATGATGATAACAGCACCGCCGGCGGACTTATGGGCGCGAATGGCGGCGTTGAGCGCGTTGCCACCCACGGCATCGAGGTTGGAATTCGGCTCGTCCAGCACCAGCAGCACGGGCGCGCCGAACATGGCGCGGGCCAGCCCGATACGCTGCTTTTGCCCGCCCGACAGGCGGCTGCTGCCGGGGGAAACCGGCGTGTCATAACCTTGGGGAAGTGCCAGAATCAGCTCGTGCGCGCCAGCTTTTTGCGCGGCGGCAACCACGGCGGCATCATCCGGCGCAGCCTGCAAACGGGCAATATTTTCAGCAATCGTGCCTGCAAACAGCACCACATCCTGCGGCAGATAGCCGATATGGCGGCCAAGCGCGGCGGGCGAAAACTGGTCCAGTGCTGCGCCATCCAGCCGCATATGGCCCGCAGCAGGTTGCCATATGCCGGTCAGCGCGCGCGCAAGCGTGGATTTGCCAGAGCCCGATTGCCCGATCACCCCCAGCGCCTGCCCTGGCTCCAGCCGGAAGTTCAGCGTGCGCAGCGCGGCCATCGTGCCCCCCGGCGGCACCACGGTCAGGTTTTGCACATCGAGCATGGCGCGCGGGCGCGGCAATTCGGTGCGCGCAGCAGGCACGGGGGCAGAGCCCAGCAGGGCGCGCAGTGCCAGCCATCCCGCGCGGGCGCGCTGCGCCACTGCCCATTGGCCGATGATCACCTCGACCGGGGCCAGGGCGCGGCCCAGCAGTATCGAGCCGGCGATCATCGCGCCGCCGGTCAACTCGTCTTGCAACACCAGCCAGGCGCCCAAGCCCAGCATGGCCGATTGCAGGAAGAAGCGGATCACCTTGGCCATAGACGCATAGCTGCCCGCCGCATCGGCCCCGCCAAGCTGGGCATTCAGCCCCGCCTGCCGGTCGATCTGCCAGCGCTGCAAGGCCGCTTCGCCCATGCCAAGCCCGCGCACGGTTTCGGCATGAACGCGCAGCGTTTCAGCCGTAAGGTCGGCCTGGCGCGCGTGGCGCGTGGCGCTTTGCCCCGGGCTGCGCGCCGTTATCTGCGACAGCAGCGTCAGCGCGACCAAAAGCAGCCCGCCACCAAGGGCCAGCGCAAAAAGCAGCGGGTGGAACATCCAGATCACCGCCAGAAACAGCGGCGTCCAGGGCATGTCGAACAAAGCCAGCAAAATGGGCGAGGCGAGAAAGCGTTGCATCGCCTCGAGATCAGCCAGGCCGGTTGCGGGCCGTCCGGCGTTGCGGGCCTGCTGGCCGGGGTCAAGCTCGGCGGCAAAAACCCGCGCATCGAGCCGCGCCTGAAAGCTGGCACCAATCCGCCCGGCAATGCGCCCGCGCGCATGTTCAAGCAGGCCCATAATGATGAACAGCGCCGCCACCAGCGCAAACAAGGCCGCAAGGGTTGCTTCCGACCGGCTGCCAAGCACACGGTCATAGATTTGCAGCATGAAGAGCGGGCCCGTCAGCATCAGGATATTGACGAAGAGACTGAACACCCCGATCGCCCAGAACCCGCCGCGTGCATGGCGCATGATGCTGCGCAACTCCTGTGCGCCTTGCTGATCGGCCCGGCTTTTGCTCACCCGCCACTCCTTTGGTTTAGGTTATATGGGCCAATTCACCCGGTGCTTGCAATCATCGGTGCTGCATTTTCGGCACGATCTTGCAACATATCCACTAAATTCATTTGCGAGGGTTTAACTCCCCCCCGAATGCAATATATTTGAAAGGCTGTTTTTGGGATGACGTGATGCCTTTGGCGATTGTGAATTTTCGGGCCGTCCTGCTGTTTGGCGCTGTTGCGCTAAGCGGATGCGCGGGCACGGGCCAGACAACCGGCATGAATGACGGGATCAACGACCCGTTCGAGCCGACCAACCGCAGCATCCATGCGTTCAACAAGGCGGTCGATGGGCTGATTCTGGCGCCCGCCGCCGAGATTTACAGCATTGTGCCGCCCGAATTGCGCGAAATGCTCGATAATGGCGCGGGCAACCTTGGCGAGCCGCGCAACTTTGTAAACCATGTGCTGCAGGGCGATCCGGAATCTGCCGGTGTCGTGCTGGCGCGCTTCCTGCTCAACTCGACCGTGGGCATTGCCGGGCTTGGCGACCCGGCGGCTGAAATCGGCCTGTTCTCACGCACCACCGATTTTGGCGAGACGATGGCCGTCTGGGGTTTGCCCAGCGGCCCCTATATCGAGCTGCCCTTCTTTGGCGCAAGCTCTGTGCGTGATTCGATTGGCATTGTGGTAGATCTGGCGATTGACCCGCTGAATTACGTGATCACCGAAGAGCAGGCCTATTACCTGCTGGCACTGCGCGGCCTCAGCCTTGTGGGCGACAGGCTGGCCTATGCCGACCTGGTGAACACGCTTCTTTACGAATCGACCGACAGCTATGCCGCGCAGCGGCTGGCCTATATTCAAAACAAGCGCCGGGCCGTTGCCGGTGAAACCGTAGTCGAGGATCTTGATGACCCATTCGCACAATAATCCGAGCCGCCGTTTCGTTCTTGCCGGGGCAGCCGCCCTAGTCGCTTTGCCCAAAGGCGCACTGGCGCTGACAGCCGATCAGTCGGCCAGTTTCGTGCAGACCGTGATCAACGAAGTGCTTGGCATCATCAATTCCGGCCAGTCGGAATCGCAGGTTTTGCCGCGGTTCAAAACGCTGTTTGGCCGTTATGCCGATATTCCGACCATCGCGCGTTCGGTGCTTGGCCCGCCCTACCGCGCTGCCTCTGGCGGCCAGCAGCGCGCCTTCAATGAAGCGTTCCAGAACTACATGTCATCCAAATACGGGCGCCAGTTCAACGATTATCGCGGCGCTGATATTACCATCGTGCGGGTGCGTGAGGCGGGAAATGCGCAGTTTCTGGTCGAATCACAGGTGCGCCAGCCGGGCAAATCGCCCTTCGCGCTGGAATGGCACGTGTTTGATTCCGGTGGCCGGCCGAAAGTGTTCGACCTGATCATCGAAGGTATTCGCATGATTTCGAGCGAGCGTGAGGAAGTGCGCGCCATGCTTGAAGCCGAGCGTGGCGATCTGGCCGCACTGACCCGCCGCCTGAACGCCTATTGAATTTGCACCATGCTCAACGGTTGTTCGGGCCGTTGAGCAGGATATCCAGCAAATTCTGCGTTTCCGGTTCGATGGGCTGGTCCAACTCGCTGAGCGGGCGCGCCGGTGGCGGCACGATCATCGGTAGCGGGCGGGGTGTGCGGTTTTCATGCACGCGCACCATGACATCATGCCAGATTTCGGCGGGCAACGAGCTGCCTGTAACCCCGACCAGCGGGGTATTGTCATCATTGCCCATCCAGACACCGGTGACATAATCAGCCGTGAAGCCAATGAACCAGGCGTCGCGACCGCCCTGTGTGGTGCCGGTTTTGCCGCCCACCTGCCAGCCGGGAATATTGGCCCGGCGCCCCGATCCAAGCTCCACGACCTGACCAAGCATATATACAAGATAGCCCGCAGCCTGCTCGCTGAGAATACGGCGGCCCTGTTCGCGTTCGGCGCTCATCAGCACGGTCGAACTGCCCGCCAGACGCAAATCCAGCCAGCCATAGGGGCGGGTATAGCGCCCGCCATTCAAAAAGCCCGCATAGGCGCCGGTCATCTCGATCAGCCGCGCATCCGATGCGCCAAGCGCCACGGCCGGGCCTTCGGCCAGCGGCGTTGTAATGCCAAAATCCATTGCCATTGCGCGCACACGTTCGCGGCCCACCTCTTCGGATATGCGCACCGCGATGGTGTTGATCGAGCGGCTCATCGCCTCGGTCATCGTCATCAGCCCGGCATATTCGCGCGAATAGTTTTCGGGCCGATAGGGCGGCTGGCCCGGCAGATCGATCGAAATCGGCTGGTCTTCGACATAGATATTGGGTGAAAACCCGGCTTCCAGCGCCGCTGCATAGACAAAGGGCTTGAAGGATGAGCCGGTTTGCCGGGTGGCCTGGGTGGCGCGGTTGAACAAGCCGCCCTGATCATTCGGCTCGCGCCCGCCCACCATTGCGCGCACGGCACCATCGGCCGACATGACCACAATCGCCGCTTGCGCTACCGAATCTTCGGACAGGCGTGCATCGAAAATCTCTGCCATCGCCGTTTCGGCCGCAGCCTGGATTTCGGGGTCGAATGTTGTCAGAATCTGCACATCTTCGCTGGTTTCCGTGGTCAGATATTCAGGCGCTTCAGACATGACCCAATCGGCAAAATACCCGCCCACGGGCTCGCGTGCCGCTGGTGAAAGCGTTGCCGGGTTCGCCAGTGCGATGCTGGCTTCGATCTCGGTCAGATAGCCTTGTTCGCGCATCAGCCCGATGACAATGGCGGCGCGTTCCTGGGCACGTTCAAGGTTTGTGGTGGGCGCAAAGCGGGTGGGCGCGGTCAGCAAGCCGGCCAGCATTGCGGCTTGCGACGGGTTCACATCGCGTGCCGAAACGCCGAAATAACGTTGTGCGGCGGCCTCAAATCCATAAGCCCCGGCCCCCAGATAGGCGCGGTTCAGGTAGATCGACAGGATGTCATTCTTGTCATACATGAATTCCATCGCCAGCGAGAACGGCACTTCCTGAATTTTGCGCCACATGCTGGAGCGGCGGCATTCTGCCTCGTATTCGGCCTGGCTTTGCCCTTGGGAAATTTCCACGCCAAGGCATAAAAGCTTGGCCACCTGCTGGGTGATGGTGGAACCGCCATGCCCTTCCAGCGCGCCGCGCCCCTCGCTGAGATTGATACGGATGGCGCTGGCAATACCCCGCGGCGACACGCCCAGATGGCTGTAAAAACGCTTGTCTTCCGTGGCAATCACCGCATTGCGCAAATGGGGCGAGACCGTTCCGGCGCGCAGGCTGCCGTCAAACTGTTCGCCGCGCCAGGCAAAAATATTGCCATCACGGTCCATCAACTGCACCGAACCGCCGCTGCGCGCGTCCAGCAAATCTTCCATTGCTGGCAGTTTGGCGGCATACCAGCCCACCCAGACCGCCATGCCAAGCGCGCCGAGTAGCGCGCCGCGCCAGGTAAGCCACCAGACAATCCGCCAGAAACCGCGCCAGATGCCCCGGATCATCCGCGACAGAAGCCCGCCTCTGGGCGCAGGTTTGCGCGGCCGCGTCGGGCGGGGCTTTCTGGCTTTGGGCTTTGGTTTTGCCGCGGTCAGTCGTGGGGCAACGGGGGTTCTGGGTGTATGGGCCATTGGCCGCCTGCTCGTTGATTTTTTTCCTGCATAACGCGTATATGCGCCGATGTGAACGCCGTAATCCGCCATTCCGCCTTCTGGCTGCGCTGTTGCGCGCGCCTTTGCCGATGGCGCCTTGCACCCCGACTTCTGCTGCGCATAGTAGGCCCATGTCTGATTGGGTGATCATATTGCATGGGCTCGGGCGCAGCGCCGCCTCGATGCGGCGCATGGCGCACGCGGCATCTGCGGCGGGCTTTACGCCCCTCTGCCCCGATTATCCCAGCCATCGCGACGATCTGGCCACGCTGGCCCGCCAGCTTGCGCCATTGCTGCCCGAAACCGGCCTTGTGCATTTCATCGGCCATTCTCTGGGGGGCATTCTGGCGCTGCGCCTGGCCGAAATGCTGCCCGCAGCGCGGCGCGGGCGCATTGTGCAGCTTGGCGCACCCAATCTGGGCTCTAGCCTCGCAAATCGCTCGGCACTGCTTGCCCCGGTGCTTGGCCCGGCGCTGTTGGAGCTGACCCGCGAACAACCAAAGCCCGACCCTGCACTGTGCATCGGCGCGATTGCCGGCACCGCCGCCCTGCCGCTTTACGATGTTCTGACCGGGCTGAAAGGGCCGAATGACGGCAAGGTCTCGCTGACCAGCGCCTTTGGCCATGCCCGGCATTGCCTTGCGCTGAAGCTTACCCATTTCAAAATGATGGATTCGCCCGAGGCAATTGCCGCCAGCATCCGGTTCCTTCAGCAGGGCCGATTCTAGTTTTGCTTATTTTTTAGGCATCTTACCCAAATTGCTCAATTTCAAACCAGACCATCAGATTCTCTGGCCATTCTCCCAGCAAATTCCTTGGCATCATGTTGCGTTGCAGCATTGATGGCGGCGTCGGCCAGCAAGGTCGTCACAGCTACAGGAGCGCGCATGAAACTGATCATCGCCACAATCAAACCCTTCAAGCTCGAGGATGTGCGTGCCGCGCTGACCGAAGCGGGCGTGCAAGGGCTCATGGTATCCGAAATCAAAGGCTATGGCCGTCAGGCAGGCCATACCGAAATTTATCGCGGTGCCGAATATGTCGTCAATTATGTGCCCAAGCTGCGCGTTGAGACCGTTGTGCCCGATGCCGAGGCCGCGAATATCGTCGCGGTTCTGGCCAAGGCCGCGCATACCGGCAAAATCGGCGACGGTAAAATTTTCACATTGAATGTCGAAGAGGCACTGCGTGTGCGCACCGGCGAAACTGGCGAGGACGCGCTATGAAAACTCCCCTGAAACTCCTGCTCCCGCTTTCGGGCCTGCTGGCGCTTTCCAGCCCGGCGCTGGCCCAGGAACTTGCACCGCCCGCAATGGGCGAGGTCGGCTATATCCTGAACACCTTCATGTTTCTCGTCACCGGCTTTCTGGTGATGTTCATGGGTGCGGGCTTTTCCATGCTCGAAGCCGGGCTTGTGCGCTCCAAAAACGTGACCATCCAGCTGACCAAGAACATTTCGCTCTTTGCGATAGCCGCGATCATGTATTACCTCGTCGGCTATAACCTGATGTATCCGGGCGATGCCTGGACCATTACCAACGTGCTTGGGGCCTTTTCGACCACCACGCTCGACCCTGTCGGCCTGGCCGAAACCATACCCGATCTGACCTATGCCTCGGTCGGTTCGGATTTCTTCTTCCAGCTGATGTTCTGCGCCACCACGGCGTCAATCGTGTCAGGCACGCTGGCCGAACGTATCAAGCTTTCGCCCTTCCTGGTTTTCACCGTCGTTCTGACCGGGCTCATCTACCCCGTTCAGGCAAGCTGGAAATGGGGCGAAGGTTTCCTTGATACCGATTTTGGCTTCCTCGATTTTGCCGGCTCCACCGTCGTGCATTCGGTCGGTGGCTGGGCGGCACTTGCAGGTGCAATCGTTCTTGGCCCGCGCATCGGCAAATACCGTGACGGTAAAACCGTGCCGATGCCCGGTTCCAACCTGCCGCTGGCCACGCTTGGCACATTCATCCTGTGGCTTGGCTGGTTCGGCTTCAACGGTGGCTCGCAGCTTTACATGAACACGGCCGGCAACGTGGCCGATATCAGCCGCATCTTCGCCAATACCAACACCGCCGCTGCCGGTGGTGCCCTGGCGGCGCTGCTGGCCAGCAAGCTGCTGTTCCGCAAGCCCGACCTGACAATGGTGCTGAACGGCGCGCTGGCTGGTCTGGTCTCCATCACCGCTGAACCGCTCACACCCGGCCTGGGGGCGGCAACGCTGATCGGTGCCGTTGGCGGCGTGCTGGTTGTCGTGGCGGTTCCGCTGCTCGACCGCCTGAAAATCGACGATGCGGTTGGCGCCATCCCGGTGCATCTGGTCTGCGGCATCTGGGGCACACTGGCTGTAGTGTTTACCAATGGCGATGCGACGCTGTTTGGCCAGGTCGCCTCCATCCTCATCGTCGGCGCCTTCGTCTTCGGCACCTCGATGGTGGTCTGGCTGGTGCTGAAAGCCACAATGGGCATCCGCGTCTCAACCGAGGACGAGGTCAACGGGCTCGACTGGGCGGAACTCGGCATGGAAGCCTATCCCGAATTTGCCCGCAGCTAAACTGCACGAAAAACTGCTTGAAGGCCGGGCTCACCCCCCGGCCTTTTTGCACCCCAAACATCTTTTGCTCAAAAATATCCCCGCCGGAGGCATCTGCCCGCGCCGCTAACCCGCCGCCAGGTCTATATCCAGCCCGATATCCAGCACCCCCGCCGCCATCGTAATGCGCGAGGTCGAGATGTAATCGACCCCCGTCGCCGCGATTGCCGCCACCGTCTCCAGCGTCACCCCGCCCGAGGCTTCGAGCTTCGCGCGCCCCGCATTCAGCGCCACGGCGGCGCGCAACTGCGCATTGCTCATATTGTCGAGCAACAGCGCCGCCACGCCAAGCTCCAGCGCCTCTGAAAGCTGCTCCAGCCGGTCCACCTCCACCTCGATGGCCACCAGATGCCCGGCATAGGCGCGGGCCTGCGCCACGGCGGCGCGCACCCCGCCCGCCACGGCGATGTGGTTATCCTTGATCAGAATCGCATCATCCAGCCCGAAGCGGTGGTTGGCGCCACCCCCGCAGCGCACGGCATATTTCTCAAACGCCCGCAGCCCCGGCGTGGTTTTGCGCGTATCACAAACCTGCGCGCCTGTGCCCGCCACCGCCGCCACGAACCGCGCCGTATGGCTGGCAATGCCCGACATATGGCACAGATAGTTCAGCGCCACCCGCTCGGCCGACATGATCGCCCGTGCATTGCCGGAAATCCGGGCAATATCCTGCCCTGCGCGCACCACATCGCCATCGGCGACCAGCGCCTCAAACACCAGCCCCGCCTGCATGGCATCAAAGGCCGCGCGCGCAAGCTTCAGCCCGGCGATCACGCCCTGTTGGCGGCTGTTCATTACGGCCACGGCTGTTGCATCGGGCGCCAGCGTTGCCAGCGTGGTAATATCCCCCGCTGCCCCCAAATCCTCGGCCAAGGCCGCGGCCACGGCGGGGGTAATCAGCACAGCTGGCAGATCGGGCGGGTAGCGTTTCATGGCAGGTCTCCTTACCGCCTGATAACGCAGGATTGACGCGCCACCAAGACCTGATAAGCAGGCGGTATGCAGCATAATTATTCCCAGATCCTCCCCGCAATCCGCAGCCTCTGTGAAGGCGAGCATGACGAAGTCGCGCTCATGGCCACGATCAGCTGCGAGCTGTTTTATGGCGATACGCGGTTTGACTGGGTCGGGTTTTACCGCGTGACCGCGCCCGAATTGCTGAAGATCGGCCCCTATCAGGGCGGGCATGGCTGCCTGACCATCCCGTTTTCGCGCGGTGTATGCGGTGCGGCAGCGCGCGAGCGGCGCACGCAACTCGTGGCCGATGTAAATGCCTTCCCCGGCCATATCGCCTGCGCAAGCTCGACCCGCAGCGAAATCGTTCTGCCGGTGTTCAACGGCGCGGGCGCGGTGATTGCCGTGCTGGATATAGACAGCGACCAGTCCGATGCCTTCGACACCGACGATCAGGCCGCGCTGGAAATGATGCTGGCCGAGGTGTTTGGCCGCCTCTAGCAGACTGCGCCGGCAAAGGCGCATTCCGGGCGCCGCATCAGTTATTCGCGGTCAACGGGTCGATGATTTGCGACACTTCGGACACGCTGGAATAGGGAATCCCGCTCATCTCTGAATGCTGTTTGATTGCCGCTTCGTCCTTGGCCAGATAGACGCAGAATGTCTTTTCACCCGCCACATAGGAATGCTGCCATTGAATATCCGGTCCCAGGGCGGCCAACGCCTGGTTTGACGCCCGCGCGGCGCCGCAAAGTTCGGTTACGGAAAATTCACCGATGCCGGGAATTTCGCGTTCGATCATGTATCGTTTCATTTTAACCTTCTCCCAAATTTCAATCCTGATGCCTGTCTGTTCAGGATGGGCGCAATGCAGTCAGACTCAAAATGCAATTATCTTTGCTTTGTGAAAGATAACCTTTATCAATTTCACAGGAACTTTAGCGCAATAAAGGTAATCTTTATCAAATGACCGCAACCACCCATCTGCGTTCGCTGCAAGCTTTGGACATGGCGCTGCGCACAGGCAGCCTGAAAGCGGCCGCAGAAGAGCTGGGCATCACACCCGCCGCCGTTGGTCAGCGGATTCGCGCAATCGAGGAGTTTCTGGGCACCGATCTGCTGGTGCGCGGCCGGTCCGGCCTGCAGCCAACCGCCGCGCTTGAACTGGCGCAGGCAGATCTTGGTGCCGCATTTGCAGCGCTCGAACGCGTTTCCGAGGCCTTGGATTTCCAACGGCTCGGCGCATTGCATATCGTGGCCGAAAGCGATTGGGCCGAATTGTGGCTGGCGCCGCGTCTGGCCGGCTTTCGCGAAGACTATCCGAATATCCAATTTTGCATCAACGGTGCGGGCGATGTGCCTGTGCGCCTGGGTGCGCCGGATTTGCGCGTTACCCTGGACGATGGGCCGGGCGAGGTGCTGTTCAGCGATATCCTGCTGCCCATTTCCGGCCCCGACAATCCGCGCCGCATTGCTGATTGGGATAGCGACCTGACAATGGAAGGAATGCCGCTGCTGCATCTCAAAGAACAGCTTGCGGGCAACCAGCCGGGTTGGGTTGAATGGTTTCAGGCCTTTGGCTACCGGCAAAGCGGGCCCGACCGTGGCGTGCAATACCAGAACGCCCGCCTGGCGCTTGAACCCGTGCGTCAGGAGGTTGGCTTTCTGGTTTGCGGCCTGTCTTTGGTGCTGGAAGACCTGGAACTGCACCGCATTGTGCTGCCCTTTCCACCTGCCCAACACCTGCAAGCACGCCACCCCTACCGGATGTCAGTGCGCGCCGATGCCGCCACACGCCCGCAAATGCAACGGTTCTTGGCCTGGATTCGCGCCGAGTCGCGCAAAACCGAACGGCGTTTGCACGCGCTTGTCGCCACACCCGGCGAAGATTTGACCCCTTGATCAAATTTTCGCCTCATGGCACGTTTGGCCATGTCACGTTTTGCTCTTTCTTCATGGCCCGATGTTACCGCAGAATTGATCGCGGTTGCCGCCGGGCGTGCGCCTGCCGACATGGTTGTCCGTGGCGGCAAATGGGTGAATGTCCATAGCCGCGAGGTGCTGGACAATACCGATATTGCCATAAAATCCGGGCGTTTCGCCTATTGCGGCCCCGATGCAAGCGCAATGATCGGCCCCGATACCAGGGTGATCGAGGCGGCTGGCCGCTTCATGGTGCCGGGCCTGTGCGATGCGCATATGCATATTGAAAGCGGGATGCTCACCGTTACCGAATTTGTGCGCGCCGTCGCGCCGCACGGCACCACGACCATGTTTGTCGACCCGCATGAAGTGGCCAATGTGCTGGGCCTGCCCGGTGTGCGCCATATGCATGACGAGGCGCTCGACCAGCCGGTTTCGGTTTTCGTGCAAATGCCAAGCTGCGTGCCAAGCGCGCCCGGATTGGAAACCACGGGTGCCGAGATTACCCCCGAAGATGTGGCCGAGGCGATGACCTGGCCCAATATCATCGGGCTGGGGGAGATGATGAACTTCCCCGCTGTGATGAATGAAGACCCCAAAATGCTGGCCGAGATTGCCGCCACACAACGCGCGGGCAAGGTTGTGGGCGGGCATTATGCCAGCCCCGATCTGAACGGGCTGCACGCCTATGCCGCCGGCGGCCCCGCCGATGACCATGAAGGCACCTGCGAGGCCGATGCCATTGCCCGTGTGCGCCTTGGTATGCGTTCCATGATGCGGCTCGGCTCGGCCTGGTATGACATTGAAAGCCAGATCACCGCGATTACCGAAAAGGGGCTCGACAGCCGCAATTTCATCCTCTGCACCGATGATTGCCATTCCGGCACGCTGGTCAACGAGGGCCATATGAACCGCGTTCTGCGCCACGCGATTGAATGCGGCTGTGACCCGCTGGTCGCCATCCAGATGTGCAGCATCAACACCGCCACCCATTTCGGGCTGGAGCGCGAGCTTGGCAGCATCGCCCCCGGTCGCCGCGCCGATATGGTGCTGACCTCGGATTTGCGCAGCTTTCCGGTGGAAACCGTGATCGCACGCGGCGTGGTCATTGCGAAAGGCAGCGAAATGCTGGCCCCGATGCCGGATTACACTTGGCCACAAGACACGCGCGAAACCGTGCGCATGGGCAAGGTTCTGGCGGCGGATGATTTTGACATCAAAGCCCCGATCGGCGCGCGTGGCGTTACTGCCCGCGTGATTGGCGTGGTCGAAAACCAGGCCCCGACCAGGGCGCTGACCGCGCGGCTGGGGGTGGATGATTTCGGGCTTGTGAACAGCGATGCCGAACAGGATGTCTGCCAGATCGCCGTGGTTGAACGCCATAAAGGCACAGGTGCTGTGACCAATGCGCTCGTGTCGGGCTTTGGCTATAACCGGCCCTGCGCCGTGGCCTCGACCGTGGCGCATGACAGCCACCAGATGATTGTCGTGGGCACATCCAAGGCCGATATGGCCGCTTCTGCCAACCATCTGGGTGCCATCGGTGGCGGTGTTACCGTTTGGGCCGAGGGGAAAGAGCTGGCCACCGTGCCGCTGCCCATAGCCGGGCTGATGTCGGACGCGCCCGCCGCCGAGGTTGCCGCCGCCGCCGACCAAATGGTCGCGGCAATGGCGGCCTGTGGCTGCACGCTCAACAATGCCTATATGCAACATTCGCTGCTGGCGCTGGTTGTCATTCCCTCGTTACGCATTTCTGATTTAGGGCTGATAGATGTGACCACCTTCAGCAAAGTCGATTTATTTACGGAAACCCAATGAAAATGAATTCCCGCCTGATCGGCCTGCCGGTTGAACAACCGCCCACACTGGCTGCAAAGCTGCACACTACTGCCGAAAGCGCGGTGGAAGACCTGATCGCGCGCTACCAGACCGCGACCGACTTTCTGCGCGACCAGTTTGGCGCGGTGATGGACAGCGGCACGGCCAAGGCGCGGTATCGTGCCTTTTACCCGCAGGTCAGCCTTGAAACATCGAGCTATGCCAAGGTCGATTCGCGCCTGTCCTACGGCCATGTGGCCGAGCCGGGCCGCTATAGCGCCACCATTACCCGGCCCGACCTGTTCTCGAAATACCTGACCATGCAGCTTGGCTTGCTGCTGCAAAACCACGGCGTGCCGCTCACGGTTTCAAACTCCGAAACGCCCATACCGCTGCATTTCGCCATGCTCGAAGGCACGCATGTTGAAGGCTCGATCGAAGACCGGCTGCAACGCCCCTTGCGCGATGTGTTCGATGTGCCCGACCTTGAAACCACCGATGACCATATCGTCAACGGTGTTGGCGGCATCGGCCCGGACGGGTTTCGTGCGCTTGCACCCTTTACCGCCCAGCGGATCGATTACTCGCTTGCGCGGCTCAGCCATTACACGGCCACTAGCCCTGCGCATTTTCAGAACCACGTTCTGTTCACCAACTACCAGTTCTATATGGACGAGTTTCTGGCCTTTGCCCAGGCACAGGTGGCAAACCCCGAAAGCGGCTATATCGCGCTGGTCGAGCCGGGCAACCGCATCACCACCAGCGCGGGCGAAGCCGGGGAGCTGACGGCAAAACTGCCGCAAATGCCCACCTATCACCTGACGCGGGCCGACGGGAACGGCATTACAATGGTCAATATCGGCGTGGGGCCAAGCAATGCCAAAACCATCACCGACCATGTGGCCGTTTTGCGCCCGCATGTCTGGCTGATGCTTGGCCATTGCGCGGGGTTGCGCAATTCGCAAAGCCTTGGCGATTATGTGCTGGCCCACGCCTATGTGCGCGAAGACCATGTGCTGGATGATGACCTGCCGACATGGGTGCCGATCCCCGCGCTGGCCGAGGTGCAGGTGGCGCTGGAACAGGCGGTGGCCTCGGTCACCAATTATTCGGGCTACGAGCTGAAGCGCATCATGCGCACCGGCACCGTGGCGACGATTGACAACCGCAACTGGGAGTTGCGCGACCAATCCGGCCCCGTGCAGCGGCTTTCGCAATCCCGCGCCATTGCGCTGGATATGGAAAGCGCCACAATCGCCGCCAACGGTTTTCGCTTTCGGGTGCCCTATGGCACGCTTTTATGCGTGTCCGACAAGCCCTTGCATGGCGAATTGAAACTGCCGGGCATGGCCACGGCCTTTTACAAGAACCAGGTCGCTCAGCACTTGCAAATCGGCATTCGTGCGTTAGAAAGCCTGCGCGACATGCCGCTAGAGCGTCTGCACAGCCGGAAATTGCGTTCTTTCGAAGAAACAGCCTTTCTTTAGTGCGGAAAATACGGCAAAACTGCCGCATCGAACGTATTGCTTATTGAGTTCAATATTCAATTTGGCCTATGCCAGTCTATCACCTTCGGGCAATTGGCCAGAAGAAACGCAAGAAACAGGGATGGAAAACATGACCCAGAAGCCGATGACCAAAACGCAGCTAGTAGCCGCACTCGCCGAAGCAACAGGCAGCGACAAGGCCAGCGCGAACCGCACGCTTGAAGCCCTTGCCAATATCGTTTCCAGCGAAATGGCCGCTGGCGGCGCTGTGACACTCCCCGGCCTCGGAAAATTCGCCTGCCGCGCCCGCCCCGAGCGGATGGTGCGCAACCCCGCCACTGGCGAGCAGATGCAAAAGCCAGCCGACCGCGTGGCCAAAGTGACCATCGCCAAGGCGCTGAAAGACATGATCAACGGCTAAGGCCGCCCGGCCCCTTTGTGGCCATGTGTTTATCAGGTCGCCCTTGGGCGGCCTGTTTTCTTTGGGGTTGGTATGGATATTCGCGCCCTCGGCCTTGGGCTGACATTTGCGGTGTTATGGTCAAGCGCCTTTACGGCGGCGCGCATCGCCGTTCAATATGCCCCGCCCTTTCTGATGCTCAGCGTGCGGTTCCTGATCGCCGGTGCATTTGCGGTTGGGCTGGCCTGGCTGTTGGGCCAGCGGCTGCGGTTAAGCCGGGCGCAATGGGTCGCCATCATCCTGTTTGGCATTTTTCAGAACGGCATCTATCTCGGGCTGAACTTTCTGGCGATGCAGAAAATCGAGGCCGGCCTTGCGGCAATCATCGCCTCGATGCTGCCCATTGCCGTGGCGGCGTCAAGCTGGGTGCTGTTTCGCGAAAAGCTCAGCCCGCTTGGCATTCTTGGCCTGTGCGCCGGGCTTGTGGGTGTGCTGATCATCATGGCGGCGCGCCTGCAAGGCGGGGTCGATCTGATAGGGCTGGTTCTGTGCCTGGTCGGCCTGGCCGCGCTGACCACCGCCACCTTGCTGATGCGCGGCACCAACAGTTCGGGCAATATCCTTATGGTGGTCGGGCTGCAAATGCTGGCCGGCGCGGCCTTTCTGTTCCCCATATCCGTGCTGTTTGAAACCTGGGTCGTGACCCCGTCGCTGCCACTGGCGCTGGCCTTCATCTATATGACCCTGTTTCCCGGCCTGATTGCCACAATCATCTGGTTTGCGCTGGTCAACCGCATTGGCGCGACACGCGCGGCAACCTTCCACTTTCTCAACCCGTTCCTTGGGGTGCTGGTGGCCTTCATCATGCTTGGCGAACAGGTCAGCCTGCGCGATGCGTTCGGGGTTTTGGTCATTTCCGCGGGCATTCTGGCCGTGCAGATCAGCCGCCAGAACAGCAGGCGCCGCGCAGCGCCCTAGCGCCGCGCGACCGCCTAGCCTTTCATCCCGTCCCAGAACTTGCGCACACGCGAGAAAAAGTCGCTGCCCTCGGGGTTGTTATCCTTGGAAAGCTCTTCAAACTCGCGCAGCAATTCGCGCTGGCGCGCGGTCAGGTTCACCGGGGTTTCAACGGCCAGCTCGATATACATATCGCCAAACTGGCTGCCGCGCAGCGCCGGCATACCCTTGCCGCGCAGCCGCAATTGCTTGCCGCTTTGCACACCGGCCGGCACATCAACGCGTGAACGCCCACCATCGAGCGTGGGGGCCTCCAGCTTGCCACCCAGCGCCGCGGTCGCCATTGGCACAGGAATGCGGCAGTAAAGATTCTGACCGTCGCGCTGGAAGATACCATGCTCCCGCACTTCGATGAAAATATACAGATCCCCCGAAGGGCCGCCGCGCAACCCCGCCTCGCCCTCGCCCGCAAGGCGAATGCGCGTGCCGGTTTCAACACCCTTTGGCACGTTGACCGATAGCGTGCGGTCGCGCTGCACGCGGCCTGCACCCGCACAGGCGCCACAGGGGTTCTTGATAACCTGACCGCGCCCAGAACAGGTGGGGCAGGTGCGTTCAACGGTGAAAAAGCCCTGCTGCGCGCGCACTTTGCCCATGCCCGAACAGGTGGGGCAGGTCGTGGGCTCGGCCCCGCCTTCGGCCCCCGTGCCATTGCATTTGTCGCACGCGGTCGAGCCGGGCACGGTGATCGTTGCCGCCTTGCCATGATAGGCATCTTCCAGCGACACACGCAGATTATAGCGCAGATCGGCGCCACGCGCCGCGCCGCGCGGCCCGGCATTGCGCCGCCCGCCGCCGCCCATGAAATCGCCGAACAAATCATCGAACACATCGGAAAAGGCCGAGGCGAAATCGCCCCCGCCCTGCCGCGCGCCGGGGTGAAAGCCGCCGCCGCCACCCGCGCTGGCCCCCGTGCCACCTTCAAAGGCGGCATGGCCAAACCGGTCATAGGCGGCGCGTTTATTGGCATCTTTCAGAATGTCATAGGCTTCGTTCACATCCTTGAACTGCGCCTCGGCATTGGGATTGTCCTGATTCTGGTCGGGATGAAGCTCTTTCACCTTCTTGCGGAAGGCTTTTTTCAACTCATCTGCCGAGGCGCCCTTGGACGCCCCCAACACATCATAATAATCACGTTTTGCCATTGGGATATTCCCGCTCAATGCAAAAGGGCCCGCGGCTGCGAGCCCCTTCGCTATTGTTCGCTAGTTCACGACTTTTTGCCGTCGATATCTTCGAAATCGGCGTCGACCACATCGTCATCGCCGGCCCCGCCTTCACCTGCGGCATTGCCTTCGGCCTCGGCCTCTTCGGCCTGAGCTTTGTAAATCGCCTCACCCAGCTTCATGGCGGCTTCGGTCACATCCTGACAACGCGCGCGGATTTTCTCCGCATCGTCGCTTTCAAGCGTTTCCTTCAGCGCCTTGATCGAAAGTTCGATCACTTCAACGGTCGACGGATCGACCTTGTCGCTATGCTCGGCGATCGACTTTTCGGTGCCGTGGATCAGGCTTTCAGCGGCGTTCTTCGCCTCGACCAGCTCTTTGCGCGCCTTATCGGCTTCGGCGTTCTCTTCCGCCTCGCGCACCATCTTGTCGATATCGTCATCCGACAAGCCACCGCTTGCCTGGATGGTGATCTTCTGTTCCTTGCCGGTGCCCTGGTCCTTGGCGGAAACCGATACGATACCATTGGCATCGATATCGAAGGTCACCTCGATCTTCGGCATACCGCGCGGGGCGGGCGGAATTTGTTCAAGGTTGAACTGGCCAAGCAGCTTGTTGTCGGCGGCCATTTCACGCTCGCCCTGGAAACAGCGGATGGTCACGGCATTCTGGTTGTCTTCGGCGGTTGAAAACACCTGCGACTTTTTCGTCGGGATGGTCGTGTTACGGTCGATCAGACGCGTGAACACACCGCCCAGCGTTTCAATCCCCAGCGAAAGCGGCGTTACGTCAAGCAGCACAACGTCTTTCACATCGCCCTGCAGAACACCGGCCTGAATGGCGGCACCAAGTGCCACAACCTCATCGGGGTTCACGCCTTTATTCGGCTCCTTGCCGAAGAATTTGGTCACCTCTTCCATGACCTTGGGCATACGGGTCATCCCGCCAACCAGAACAACTTCGTCAATGTCCGATTTGCTCAGGCCCGCATCTTTCAGCGCGGCCTGGCAGGGCTTCATCGACTTGGTGATCAGGTCGCCCACCAGGCTTTCCAGCTTGGCGCGGGTCAGCTTCAGCACAAGGTGCAGCGGCTGGCTGGTTTTCGGATCCATCGAGATGAACGGCTGGTTGATCTCGGTCTGGGTCGAGGACGAAAGCTCGATCTTGGCCTTCTCTGCGGCCTCTTTCAGGCGTTGCAGGGCCATTTTGTCTTTGGTCAGGTCAACGCCGTTCTCTTTTTTGAACTCACCGGCCAGATATTCGACAATGCGCATATCGAAGTCTTCACCGCCAAGGAAGGTGTCGCCATTGGTCGATTTGACTTCGAACAAACCGTCGTCGATCTCCAGAATGGTAATATCGAACGTGCCGCCGCCAAGGTCGTAAACGGCAATGGTCTTGGTTTCTTTCTTGTCCAGCCCGTAGGCCAGCGCAGCCGCGGTCGGCTCGTTGATGATGCGCAGCACTTCAAGCCCGGCAATTTTACCGGCATCCTTGGTGGCCTGGCGCTGGGCGTCGTTGAAATAGGCGGGCACGGTGATAACGGCCTGCGTCACGGCTTCACCCAGATAGCTTTCGGCGGTTTCCTTCATTTTCCCAAGGATGAAGGCCGAAATCTGGCTTGGCGAATATTTCTCGCCACGGGCTTCCACCCAGGCATCGCCATTGTCGCCTTTGACAATTTCGTAAGGCACAAGACCGCGGTCTTTTTCGACCAGCGGGTCTTCAAAGCGGCGCCCGATCAGGCGCTTGATGGCGAACATCGTGTTGGTGGGGTTGGTCACAGCCTGGCGCTTGGCCGACTGGCCGACAAGCCGCTCTTCATCGGTGAAGGCAACGATCGAAGGTGTCGTGCGCGCACCTTCCGAGTTTTCGATCACGCGCGGGGCCGCACCATCCATGATGGCCACACACGAGTTGGTGGTTCCAAGGTCAATGCCGATTACTTTAGCCATATGGTCTTCCTTTCAGTGGCGATTGAGAGAGCCCGGTCCGCATTCGGCCCCGTGGCGCTCATCCCAAAGTTCGACGGGTATATAAGAGCGCAGCAATCCGGTCGCAAGCACTCGTAGGGTTTTGCGCGCAGATTTGCTGTAAAATCCTGCCTAAAGTTACATTATAGCGGCTATTGCGCGGCAATCATGCTGCAACAGCCCGATAAAAGCGGCATCTGCGCACCGGGGCGCAGCAGTTGAATGCGCAGCGCATATTCACGCCCGCTCATCCCGTCATTGCAGCTGGCCGGTGAAATGATCATCGAGGCGCTTTGGCCATCGGCCTGCCCGATGATCGCCAGATCGGCAAAGCCGACACCCGCGCCGCGCAGCCGCTCATGCTCGCGGTAGCGGCGGGTTTCGCCATTCGCATCGGCATATTCCAGATAGCCGGGCACGGCGCGGATCGACCAGAACGGTTCTGTGCCGCTACAGGCAAGCCCGAAGGGCGTGCCATCGGCCCAGGCGGCCGACAGGCGCAAGAAGCGCAGCGCCACCCAGCCCGCCGCTTCGCCGGAATTGACGCGTGCCCATTTGCCATCGGCGCTTTGGCCTGTCACCTCGAGTCCGCGCGCATCGGGGCGCAAGCTGCCAAGGCTGGGGCTATCGGCATCGGGGGCGCTGCGGATATACAGCACATCATCGCTGGCCACATTGGCCACATCGTAAAGCGAAGGGCCATAGGTTTGTGCAATTGCCGTGCCCGCCAACCCGAAAAGCAGCGCCAGAACAAGCGTGAGTTTCATAGAATCCACCCGATGAAAATTGAAGCCTTGCCCCGTTTAGCGTGAAAACATCGCGGCGCAAAGCCTCAAGCGCGCTCTGATCCAGTGGCGGGCAGGCTGCGTTTCTGGCCGTTCATATCTACCGCCACAAACACAAATCGTGCCGAGGTGACACGAAAAAGCTGGTTGCCGGGCTGTCGTGTCACCCAGACCTCCACCTCGATTTTCATCGAGGTTGTGCCGGTTTCAACCAGCTTGCCCCAGAGCGACACAAGGTCGCCGACCAGCACCGATTTGTAAAAGGTCATCGCATCAACCGCAACCGTGGCCACGCGCCCCTGCGCACGCTGGCGCGCCAGAACCGAGGCGCCAAGATCCATCTGCCCCATCAGCCAGCCGCCGAAAATATCGCCATTGGCATTGGTATCGGCGGGCATGGCGATGGTTTGCAACGCCAGGGTGCCTTGCGGGGTTGCGTTCATCTGTTGCTCCAGCTTGCCGACAGGTTCTGGCGCATCCAGAATTCGCCCATCAGCCCGATAAGAACAAACAGCAGCGTAAAATAAAGCGCGTAGGTCGGCGAGCTGACGGATGTATCATAATTCACAAAGGTCGCATCACGCGCCTGGTCGATGGCATGAAACAGCGGGTTCCAATCAAACCAGTCGATCATGATCGCCGGCATATAGGCCGCCGGCATCGCCTTGCCCGAAGTTATCATATTGGCACGCATATAGACCGATGACAAAAGCCCGACCATTTTGGGCGCAAAGGGGCGCACCATCAGAAAAACCAGCCCAAGCGCGATACCGCTCGACCATGCGGTAAACACCGGCAGCACAAGGCCGAACGGGTCTTGCAGCTCGATCCCGCCCCGAAAGATGAACACGAAGAACAGGATAAGCCCCGCCGCCGAAAGCTGAAAATACAGCCCCGACAGCGCCTTTGAGGCGATGGAAAGCATGGTTGTCATCGGGCGGTGCAGCATGATCGGCTGTGTTGCATCTGCCGAGCTTAGCACCGAGCGGATTGCCCGGTTATGCAGCAGGAACAAAAACACGCCCGTCAACAGGAACAAGATAAAGTCACCCTGTATGGCAAGGCTGCGCAGCCCGATCACCTGATAGAGAAAGTAGAACATGGCGACATACATGATTGTCTGCAACATCTCGTTCAAAATCCCCAGCGGGGCATTGCCGGATGATTTGCGGATTTCATGCACCGTGGTGTGGTAGACCCGCTCGCTGAAGCTGAAGGCTGCGCCCAGCATGGTGGTGGGCAGCGCCTGCTCGAAGATCGGGTTTTTGTCTGCGGTTTCCATCAAGTTCGGCCAAATTCAGCTGCGCGCTGTTGCCAGCATGGCTACAAGGCCATAAGAGCAGGTAAACAATCAAGCCCGAAGCGAGGTTAGCCGTGCTGGATCACACAATCGTAACGCTGCGCAAGCTGGCGCTGGAAGCCGGTGCCGAGATCATGCGCTATTATCAAAGCGACGAGATCGGCCTGCGCCTCAAGGATGATCAAAGCCCGCTGACCGCCGCCGACGAGGCCGCCGATGCCATCATTTCGGCGGGGCTGCGCAAGGCTTTCCCCGACAGCGCCGTCGTCACCGAAGAGCAGGCCGACAGCCACAGCCAGCACCATACGCGGTTTTTCATTGTCGACCCGCTGGATGGCACCAAGGAATTTGTGCAAAAGCGCGGCGATTTTACGGTGAATATTGCGCTGGTTGAACACGGCGCACCGGTTGCGGGCGTGGTTTATGCGCCCGCGCGCCAGAGGCTGTTTCTGACCGGCATGGGCTGCGCCTATGAGGAGATCGGCCCGTTTGATGCGACAACCCCCGGCGCGCTGAACAAGCTGGAGCTGCATGTGCCCGCGCCCGATGCGCTGATCATCGTCGCCTCCAAATCGCACCGCGATGCGGCGACCGATGCCTATATCGCGCAATATGCGGTGGGTGATTTCCGCGCCGCTGGCTCGTCGCTCAAATTCTGCCTGCTGGCGGCGGGCGAGGCCGACCTTTATCCGCGCCTTGGCCGCACGATGGAATGGGATACTGCCGCTGGCCACGCGGTGCTGGCCGCTGCGGGTGGCTATGTGCTGCGCGCCGATACGTTGGCGCCGCTGACCTATGGCAAGCCCGGCTATGAAAACCCGTTCTTCATTGCGCATGTGCCGGGGGTTACGCCCCGCGCCAATGGCTAGGGGCGCGGGTGCGCATTTCGCTTGTCATCGTCAGCCGTGACCGGGCTGACGCCCTGGCGTCGGCGCTGAACTGTCTGCGTTTTCAAACCGTTACCGATTTTGAAACCATCGTCGTTTCCAACCTGCCCGCACCAATGGGGCCGGCACCGGCGCCGCTTTCGCATTACGATTGCCAGCCCGCCAATATCTCGCTTGCGCGCAATATCGGGCTGGCACGGGCCAGGGGCGCTATCGTGGTGTTTTGCGATGATGATTGCCTGCCCGACCCGCGTTTCATCGAACGGATCACCGCACCCTTTGCCGACCCGCATATCGGGGCGGCAGGGGGCATGTCGCGCGGCACGAATGGTGTGGCCATGCAATGGCAGGCCGATGCCTTTGGCCGTGACGGGCGCGACAGGCCGCTGAGCATAGACTTGCGCAAGCCCTGGACCGTGTTCGCCCCCGAGCCTGACCGCTTTGTCAAAACCGTGGGCACCGCCTGTGCGTTCCGCGCAGATGCGCTGCGCGCCATTGGCGGGTTTGATGAAGGCTTTCGCTATTATTTTGACGAAACGGACGTGAATCTGCGCCTGTCCGAGGCGGGCTGGTCTACCGCGATTGTGCCGGCGGCACAGGTTCACCATGCCTTTGCCGCCGGGCCGCATCGTGACCGGCGGCGAATGCCCACCGACATGTTTGAAATCGGCGCCTCGGCGGCACGGTTTTGCAGGCTACATGCGCCCGATGCCGCGGCCGCGCTTGGCGCCCAGCGCCGCGGATTGCGCAACCGGGTGCTGAACTACCATCTGCTTGGCCTGATCGGCGGGCAGCGGCTGCGCTTTCTGCTGGCGCGGCTTGATGAAGGGATCGCCCATAGCCAGGCCAATTTCCCGCCACCGCCCAAGCCGGAACCAATCCCGGTTCCGGGCCCGGCAATTTCACTGCCCGCGCCAAAGCCAAGGCTGCATTTTCTGCTGGAAGGCCGGCGCGCGCGGATGCGCCCGATCGCCAGCGCGCTTGCCGCAGCCGGGCATGTCGTCACCCTGCTCGACATCCGCGCCAGCGCCCGCCCGCTCTGGGCGTTTTTCGATGACGACGGGTTCTGGTATCATCGCGGCGGGGTGTTTGGCCGCATCCGGCGCAACGAGCCTTTGATAAGCCTTCGCACGAAACCGCAATACCTTGCGGTTGAACTGCGCCGCCTTGCGCTGTTCCGCAAGGTTAACTACATGATTTCCGACAAGAAACCAAAGCAGCCCGCCCAAATTCTGCCCGAATTGAGGACTATTGCGAAAATTGACTCAATGACTGTGCTAGACTTGCAGTCCGATAATTTCTGACTGGCCATGCGACCAGCGCGCGAGGATGCGATGACAAACAAGGTTACAAAGGCGATATTTCCGGTTGCCGGGCTAGGCACACGGTTTCTGCCCGCCACAAAATCCATCCCGAAAGAGATCATGACTTTGGTCGACCGCCCGCTCATCCAATACGCCATTGACGAGGCGCGCGAGGCGGGGATTACCGAATTTATTTTCGTTACCGCGCGCGGAAAATCGGCGCTGGAAGATTATTTCGACCGCGCGCCCGAGCTTGAAGCCGCGCTGCGCCTGGCCAAAAAGCAGGCCCAGCTCGATGAGTTGCGCCGCACCGATATGGATAGTGGCGCCATCGCCTATATCCGCCAGCGCGACCCGAAGGGCCTTGGCCATGCGGTGTGGTGTGCGCGGCGGCTGGTGGGTGATGAGCCCTTCGCGGTGATCCTGCCCGATGACGTGATTGCCGGGCAAACCGGCTGTTTGCGCCAGATGGTCGATGCCTATGCCGAAACCGGCGGCAATATGGTCGCCGCCATGAAGGTGCCGCCTGCACAGATTTCCAGCTATGGCGTGCTGGCTGTAAAGTCGGATATGGGCGCGCTTCTGCCCGCCAGTGGCATGGTTGAAAAACCGCGCGCCGAAGACGCACCTTCGGATTTTGCCGCGATCGGGCGCTATATTCTGCGCCCCGAGGTGATGCACACGCTTGATTCGGCACAGGCGGGCAGCGGCGGGGAAATCCAGCTTACCGATGCGATTGCCGCGCAAATTCGTGACCATGACAATGTGTTTGGCTACCGCTTCAAGGGCCAGCGGTTTGATTGCGGCTCCAAAGCCGGGTTCTTGCAGGCGACCGTGGCCTTCGGACTTGCGCGCGAAGATCTGCGCGACGAGTTCGGCGCCTATCTTTCCAGCCTCAACGCGGCCTCGCACGCTGCGGAATAGCGCCATGCGCGCCCGCCTGCTGGATATCAGCCGCAGCATGTCGCGCATCGGGCTTGGCCCGGCCACGGGGATAGACCGGGTCGAGCGCGCCTATATTCGTGCGTTTATGGACGCCGATGCGCCCGCCTGTTTTCTTGCGCGGCTGGCCGGTGGCTACGTGCTGCTTGACAAGGCGGGCATGGCGCGGCTGTGGCCGGTTTTGCAGGGCAAAGCACTGCCCGGCACGCCCGATATTGTGGCGCTTTTGTCGCGCAAGCTTGGCCCCGCACAGCGCCGCGCCCAGGCAGATATGCGGCGCGCCAGCTTTGCGCGTTGCCTGCGGCGCGGGCTTGCGCCGATGCTGGCGCGCCACATGCCAAGGGGTTTTGCCTATGTGAATGTGGGCCATAGCAACCGCAGCGCGCCCGTTTGGGCAGCCATGCGCAAGGCGGGCGCTGGCCCGCGCATTGCCATGCTGCACGA
This sequence comes from Abyssibius alkaniclasticus, assembly GCF_020447305.1. Classification (NCBI taxonomy): domain Bacteria; kingdom Pseudomonadati; phylum Pseudomonadota; class Alphaproteobacteria; order Rhodobacterales; family Paracoccaceae; genus Abyssibius; species Abyssibius alkaniclasticus. The sequence goes on from NZ_CP095732.1 coordinate 695,010, forward strand.
TACCATCCCGCTGGACTGGCCCCAGTTCAGCCGTTCGGGCCTGCCCGAGCGTTTTGCACAAGATCTGCGTTTTACGGCGGATGGCGCGACAGGGATCATCTGCAATTCTGCCGATACTGCTGCGCGCGCAGCCCATTGGCTGGGCAGGTTCAGCCTGGAGGCGCCGCTGCATGTCGCGCCCCTCGGTTGTGATGCTCTGGCCAGCCCGCGCGGCGCGCCCATAACCACCACACCCGCCGAATTTGTTGTGCTTGGCACGATCGAGCCGCGCAAGAATCATGCGCTGCTGCTGGATGTCTGGGACAGGCTTGCCGCCAAACCCGATGCGCCGCAGCTTCATATTATCGGGCGGCGCGGCTGGTGCAATGACGCGCTATTTGCGCGGCTCGATGCGGCCATCAAGGCGGGCCAGCCGGTGTTTGAACATGGCGCGCTGGAGGATGCAGCACTTGCCACACGGCTGGCCCGCGCCCGCGCGCTGCTGTTTCCATCCTTTGCCGAAGGTTTTGGCTATCCGCTGGTGGAAGCCCTGCAAATGTCTGTGCCGGTGCTATGCTCTGACCTGCCGGTATTTCACGAACTGGCGGGCGCGCATGTCACCTATCTGCCCGCCGACAGCCCGCAAGCCTGGCTTGACGCGATAACCGCGGCAAGCCATACCCCTCCCAAGGCTCCGGCAAAGTTTGACTTTCCAGGCTGGGACAGCCATTTTTCTTTCATTGACGATTTACTTTCATAATTGGTTCTTAGAGTAGCCCGAGGATTATTTGCCCAGCCCCACCAGCATATGGCGCGCGTATCGGCAGCGACTGGTTCGCAAGGCGTGGCAATTGCGCGCCGCCTGGCACGGGCGGGCGCTGATGCGCAAACATCTGCGCGCCCCGCGCCGCCAGAACGGCGCGATCTATCTGTTCTGCGTGCTGCGAAACGAAGAACGGCGTCTGCCTTATTTCGTGGAATACTACCGCAACCTTGGCGTTGAACATTTCTTCTTTGTCGATAATGGCTCAACCGATGGCAGCGCCGCCTTTCTGGAAGCACAGGAAGATGCCTCTATCTGGTATACCGATGCCAGCTACCGCGCGGCGCATTTCGGGGTGGACTGGCTGAACCATCTGCTGACCCGCTTTGGCCATGACAATTGGTGCCTGACGGTCGATTGCGACGAGCTTTTGGTCTATCCGCATCACACAACGCGGGGCTTGCGCGCGCTGACCGAATGGCTCGACCAATCGCATCTGCGCGCCCTGCCCGCGATGCTGGTCGATATGTATCCCGAAGGCCCGCTTGGCCAGGCCAGCTACCAGGCTGGGCAAGACCCGCTGACCCTGCTCAACCGGTATGACCATGCCAATTACGTTTATCACCGCGACGGCCAGCACCGGCATTTGTGGATCCAGGGCGGCCCGCGCCTGCGGCTGAATTTTGCGCATCAGCCAAGGCTGGCACCCGCGCTCAACAAAATTCCGCTGGTGCGCTGGCGCTGGGGCTGTGTCTATATCTCCTCCACCCACCTGATGCTGCCGCGCGCGATGAATGTCACCTATGATGAACGCGGCGGTGAAATGATCAGCGGCGCGCTGCTGCACACCAAATTCCTGCCCGATATTCTGGAGCGCGCGGCCGAGGAAAGCGGCCGGCTGGAGCATTACGAAGGTGGCCGCGAATACGAGGCCTATGGCCAGACGCTTGCCGCCGATACCGTGCTGGCCACGCCGGAATCGCGCCAATACAAGGGCTGGGCGCAGCTGGAGGAAGACGGGTTGATCTCGTCGGGCGGCTGGGCATGAGCGTGGGGTTCTCCATTCTGGCGCATCGCGACCTGGTGCGCGTGGCCAAGCTTGCCGCCACCCTGGCCAAATCCGCCGGCCCGGTGGTGCTGCATGTGGATGCCGCCACCCCCCAGGTGGAATTCGACCGGCTGCGCGCCACGCTATCGGCGCATGAAAACATTCTGTTCAGCCCGCGCGTCCGTGCCGCCTGGGGCGAGTTTTCGTTGGTTGAAGCGCAAATCGCCGCCGTGCAAACCCTGCTGGCGCGCTACCCGGCGCTGGGCCATATCTGCCAGCTATCGGGCGATAGCCTGCCAACCCGCCCATTGGCCGAGTTTGTGGCATTTCTTGACGCGCATCCCGACACCGATTTCATTGAAAGCGTCACCGCCGGCGCCGCGCATTGGATCAAGGGCGGGCTGGAGCATGAACGCTTCACGCTCTACTTCCCCTTCAACTGGAAGAAACGCCGCCGCCTGTTTGATATGTCGGTCGCGCTGCAACGCCGCTTTGGTGTGAAGCGCAAGCTGCCCGAGGGGATGGTGGCGCATATCGGTGCGCAATGGTGGGTGCTGCGCAGCGCAACCCTGCGCGCCATTCTGAGCGACCCGCGCCGCGCGGAATATGATGCATTCTTCAAGCGCAGCTGGATCCCCGATGAATCTTATTTCCAGACACTTGCGCGCCAGCATTCGCAAAAGATCGAATCGCGCGCTTTGTGCTATGCGCGGTTTGACTATGAGGGCAAGCCGGTGGTTCTGTATGACGATCATCTGGCGGGCCTGCAAAACCTCGACAGTTACTTCGCGCGCAAGATCTGGGCCGGGGCCGATGCGCTTTATACCCATCTGCTTGACCAGACCCGTCCGGCACTGCCCCGCCAACCCGCCCAGCGCGAGGCGTTTTTGCGCCATGTGGCCACGGTCGAGCGCCGCCGCCTTGAAGGGCGGCGCGGGCTGATGATGCAGGCCCGCCATGTTGGACCGCGCGCGCGCTATACGCGTGACACGGCCGTGCCCTATCTGGTGCTTCAGGGGCTCGATTCGGTGTTTGAGGATTTGCAGCCCTGGATTCTGGACCAGACCGGCCAGCGCGCAATGGGCCGCATTTTCCACCCCAAAGGCGCATTGTTTGAAAACGACCAGCCGGTTGGCCCCGGCGGGCTGACCGCGCTTTCGGTGGTGCGCGACTATCGCCCGGCCGAATTTCTGCGCAATTTCGTCTGGGCGCAGCGCGATGGTTTGCCGATTTTCGCCCATGATCTGAGCGACAACAACAAGGTGGCCCGCATCATCGAGGCCGATCCGAATGCGCGGATCCTGCATGTCCGCTCGGCCTGGCTGCTTGATATGATGCGCCAGCCCAACCCCGACCCGGTGGCGCTGCGTGATCAGGCCGCCACCGCACTGGCGCGCGAAAAGCAGCATCTGGCAAATGTGTTGCGCGAAAGCAGCCCGGCGCGGGCGTTGATCTTGCCGCTTGGTCACGTGCTGGCCAACCCGATGAACATTCTTGGCCCTGTCGTTCAGCTTGTAACGCATCAGCCCGCGCCTCAGACCCTGCAACCACCCCCCATGCGGATGCCCGAAGGGCTTGGCCAGTTCATCACCCAACTCAAGAATGCCGGCGTCAACCTCACCTATTCCGATGACGGGCTGGATTTGCGCAGCGATGCCAAGCGCCAGCGGGCACGGTTGCTGGCATGAGCGTTCCCGCCCGCCCGTTTGACAGTTTTGTCATCTTTTCCGTTATGCGCAGCGGCTCGAACCTGCTGGAACGCTATCTGGCGCAATATGACGGGCTGGCCTGTCTGGGCGAGCTGTTCAACCCGGTGTTCATTGGCCGCAAGGGCCAAACCGTGCTGTTCGATGTCAGCTGCGATACGGCCCGGCACAACCCTGCGGCCCTGCTTGACGCCATTGCCGCCGCACAGCCCGATACCGTCAACGGGTTGCGCTATTTCCCCGAACATGTGCCCGAAGCCATGCAGGTGCTGCTGGAGGATCCGCGCTGCGCCAAGATCATCTTGACGCGCGATCCGCTCAGCGCCTTTGTCTCGCTTTCGATTGCGCAATTCAGCGATATCTGGCTGATCGGCTCGGAAAAAGACCGGCTGCCGCTATCGGTGCCCCTGAGCCTTGGGGCGTTCGAGGTGTATAAGGCGCAGCACGAACGCTACTTTGCGCAGATCGAAGCCGGGCTCGCAGCGACTGGTCAGGCGGCTCTGCGCATCGACTATACTGACCTTGGCGACATGACCAGGATCAACGACCTGGCAATGGCATTGGGGGCAAAGGCACCGCGCAAAACACTTCAGGCCTCAATCAAGCGCCAGAACCCTGCCCCGCTCCACGCCAAGATTTCCAACTATGCCGAGGTCTATGCGGCTTTGGGCCTGCCCGCGCCCGAAACCCTGCCAGAGGCCGAGCCGCTTTCGCAAAATGAAAGTCAGGTGAAATGGGTCTGGCCGCGGCACTATTATGTGTGCGATCACCGCCCGCTGGCCTTTGCCCCGCTGATCGAGAACACCAAACAGCCGCTGACCGCCTGGCTAAGCCTGGTGCCAAGCGAGCTGCGCACCGGGCTGAAGCTGGGCGATGTGCAGGACTGGGCGGCGCGCAACAAATCGGCGCATGTGATCAGCGTGCTGCACCATCCGCTCGACCGGCTCTATGCGGCCTTCATGAACAAGATTTTCAGCACCGCACCCGATGCGTTCCAGAAAATCCGCTCCATTCTGGAAACCCGCTACCAGATCTATCTGCCCCGCAATGCGCAGCAGATTGACCGTGAAACCTATACGGTTGAAGACCAGCGCACCGCCTTTCACCAGTTCTTGCTGTTTGTTGCGGCGAATCTGGCGGGTGAAACCGATATTCGGCAGGATTGCAGCTGGCAGACACAGGCGGCGCTGGCCGATATTTTTGCGCAGATCATGCCGATTACACATTTTCTGCGGGTCGAGCAGCTAGATCATGACATTCCAGAACTTGAACGCGCGCTCGATATTCCGCCCATCTGGGCGGGTTTGAAAACCTTTAGGCACAGGCCGTTTGCCTTTGATCTGGCCGAAATTTATACCGACCAGACAGAAGCCCTGGCCCGCGCCGCCTTTGGCGAAGACTATGCGCGATTCGGGTTTGAAAACTGGCGCCCCGGCTATGCGGCTTTTGATGTTTCGCTGCCAAGCAGCGCATAATACATCACCGATTCATCGGCATCATGGGCGCGCAGCTTGGCGCAAACCGCCGGATCGCGCAGCGCGCGCGATACCCGCGCCAATGCCTTGAGATGCGCCGCCCCGGCATTTTCGGGCGCCAGAAGCACAAAGACCAGATCGACCGGCTGGCGGTCGACCGCGTCAAAATCGATCGGCTTGGTCAGGCGCATGAAAAAGCCGCGCACAGCATCCAATCCGGGCAGGCGCGCATGGGGAATGGCCACGCCATGCCCCATCGCCGTTGGGCCAAGCAGTTCGCGGTCTTGCAGGGCCTGAAACACCTCATCGGCGTTCAAACCATAAAGATCGGCACAATGTTGGCCAAGATCTTGCAACAGTTTCTTCTTGCTCGTCGCCTTGTCGGTTGTCTTCACAGCCGAGGACGACAAAATTTCCTGTAATTCCACGAATCTGCCCTTGTTTGCCTTTGGCGGTCCTTTAGCGCGAATTGCGGGGGTCTATCCACCCTATATTTCCGTCTTCGCGCGTATGAACGACATTAACCCCCCCATGTTTTGAATTTCTGAACACCAGCATGGGTGCGCCTGAAAGCTCCATCGCCATCACAGCCTCGCCAACCGAAAGGGTTTGCACCGGCGTTTCCATCTCGGCCACGATCATCGGCTGAAGCGACTCCGGCTCGCTTTCATCGGCGTTTTCACCCGACAGGATGTAGGACGGGGCGCCGATGGTTTCAATCGGGTCCTGACGGTCGCGGTGGTGGTCTTTCAGGCGGCGCTTGTAGCGGCGAAGCTGTTTTTCAAGCCGGTCAGCCGCACTTTCAAAGGCGCCATAGACATCGGTGCCATGCGCCTTGGCCTGCGCCTTCATGCCGGTCGACAGGTGAATGGATGTATCGGCAACAAATTCGTGGCGGTCTTTGGAAAAGGTCACCTCCGCCTCGGTCGGACGTTCGGCATATTTGGCCACAACGTCCTGCAGACGTTCGTTTACATGGGTTGTCAGCGCGTCGCCAACATCCATTTGTTTTCCTTTGACCGTAATTCGCATGATGAATCCTTTCCATACCGTTCGCCCGTGTCGGGCTGTCAGGGCTGTCGCATCGCTTGTGGGCCTATGGGCATGGCTTGCCCGGCGTCAGTCACCCATCCGGTTTGTGGATGCATACTGCCGGCGGCGGTGAAGCGATGTCAAAATGCCCATAGACCCACGATATTTGGCCACGGTGCGCCGCGCAATATCAACACCGCCCGCGCGCAAATATTTTACCAGATCATCATCGGAAAGCGGATTTTTCTGGTCTTCCGCCTCGATCAGGCGTTTAATTCGCGCGCGGATCGCAACAGCCCCGAACCGCGCTTCGCCCGAGGTTGCATTCAGCCCGGCGGTAAAGAAATAGCGCAATTCAAATGTGCCAGCCCGGCAGGTGAGGTATTTTCCGCTGACCGCGCGGCTGACGGTTGATTCGCTCAGCTTTGTGGTCTCGGCGATTTCGCGCAAGGAAAGCGGGCGCATTTCCAGTGGTCCGTTTTCAAAGAAATGCGACTGGTGTTCGACAATCGCGCGCGCCACTTTCAGAATATTTGCGGCGCGCTGTGTGAGCGCGCGCAGCAGCCAGTCGGCCCGCTCGCTCCAATGCTGTGTGAAGGCGGCGCTGTCGCCATCGGCCCGGCCAAGCGCCGTGGCATAGGTGGTATTGATGCCAAGCCGCGGCAGCGTGTCTTGGTTCAACTCGCATTGCCACTGGCCAAATGAATCGCGCCGCACAATGATTTCGGGCACGATGATGGCGGCGGCATCCGCCTCGAATGCCGCGCCGGGGCGCGGGTCAAGCTTGCGCAAACTGTCCAGCAGGCTGTGCAGTGTCGGGCCGCTCAGCCCGCTGAGCTTGCACAAGGCTTCGTGCTTGTTGGCGGCCACAAGGTCGAGCCGGCGCAACACCGCCCTGGTGCCATTGCACAGCGCGCCGCGCTCGGCCAGTTGCAGGCTCAGGCATTCGGCCAGATCGCGCGCGCCAACACCGGCAGGCTCGCAGCTTTGCAACAGGGTCAGCGCAGCAGCAACCGCCGCCTGTGGCGCATCGTGGCGCGCGGCTATCTCGGCAAGCGGGGCGCGCAGATAGCCGTCTGGCTCCAGCTCCTGTGTCAGCAGCAGCGCCAGCGCGGCCTGGTCTTTTGGCACCTGCATCATGCCGATCTGCGCGGCCAGATGCGCGGCCAGCGTGGTGGCGCTGGCGGGGAAACTGTCCATATCCGGCGCGACGCTGCTGGCGCTGGTCTGGTTTGGGGCAAGGGGGGTGGGGCGGGGTGGGGGCAAATCATCTTCGGCCACAAGCAGCGGGTTCTTGTCCAGTTCCTCGCGCAGCAACTGGTGCAATGAGTGCTGGTTCATCTGCAACACGGCCAGCGCCTGGCGCAGTTGAGGTGTCATGCTCAACCGCTGCGTCTGGCGCAATTCCAGGGATGGTCCCAGTTTCATCCTGCCTCCCGCCCGGCGCAGGCCGCCTAGATTCTGAACTTGTCGCCCAGATAGACCCTTCGCACGTCCGGGTCCTGAACCACGTCTTCGGGCGTTCCACTCATCAACATCGTGCCATCATGCAGGATATATGCGCGATCAACAATGTCCAAGGTCTCCCTTACGTTGTGATCGGTTATCAAAACGCCAAGACCACGATCCTTCAAATGGCTTACCAAATTGCGAATTTCGCCCACCGCAATCGGGTCGACCCCGGCAAAAGGCTCATCCAGCAACACATATTTGGGGAAACTGGCCAGGCAACGCGCAATTTCAACGCGCCGCCGCTCGCCGCCCGAAAGCGCCACGGCCGGGGCGCGGCGCAGATGGGTTATTGAAAATTCGGCCATGAGTGATTCGAGTTCGCGCGCCCGCTGACCACGATCACGCGTCGAAATTTCCAGAATCGCGCGGATATTATCCTCCACCGACATGCCGCGAAAGATCGACGCTTCCTGCGGCAGATAGCCGATGCCGAGCTTGGCGCGGCGATACATGGGCAGGGAAGAGGCATCGATGCCGTCAATCTCGATCTCGCCCGCATCGGGGTTAACAAGGCCGGCAACCGAATAAAAACAGGTGGTCTTGCCAGCGCCATTGGGGCCGAGCAGCGCAACAACCTCGCCACGGTGAAGTTCAAGCGACACATCGCGCAATACCGGGCGGCGTTTGTAAGACTTGGCCAGATTGCGCACGATCAGCCCGCTCGGCCCTTGCGCGGCGGCAGGCGCATCTTTCTGCGCGACGGCGCTATCGGCTTGCATCAATTGCCCTCGGTGCGGAAAATGGTTTGCACGCGGCCTTCCACCAGCGCGGTGCCTGCCACAAGGTCGATGCGCAGCCGTTCGCCCGACAGCGCGCTTTGGCCCTGGGTCAGGATGACGCTGCCTTCCATCAGGATCTGGCCATCGACCAGCGAATAGACGGCAGAGTCACCTTCGGCGGTTTCAGCACCATTGCTCAGCAACACATTGCCGCTGGCGCGCAGCGCGGCGATCTTGCCCGCCTCGGCGGCATAAACCACCTCGACCCGCGCGGCGGTCAGGCGCAAATCGCCCACGGCGACCTGCACATTGCCCTCGAATATCGCCGATTCATCGGCCTGGTTCACGCGCAACGTGTCGGCAGACACCTCGACATCCTGCGCTTCGCCCGCCGGAAGGCCGGCAAAGGGCAGGCTTGCGCCCTGGGCCAGAAGCGGGCCGGCGGCCCCGAACAGCAATGCTATGGCGAATGGTATCGCGCGGCGAAATGTCATTCCAAGGCTCCCTCACTATCTGTGTTGACCTGTTGGTTCAGCTTTAGCCTAACCCCTTGGCCAAACCAAAGCACCCGGTTTTCTGCGGCGGTTTGCCGGATTTCGAAACTGCCCGCGGTAATTGCCCCCAGCGGGCCGCTGCCATCAAGCCCGGTGCCGCTGATATCGCCGCCGGTCAGCGCGGCTTGCATAGTCGCGGTGCGGCCACGATAGCCCTGCGAGGTGGTAATCGCGCCGCCATCGGGCATGACGATGCGGTTGTCGCTGACAAAAAACTCGGCCACCGTGGCCAGCAATGTCGCCTCTTGCCCATCGGCAAACTGGATTGCTCCGGATAGCTTGTCAAACAGCAGCACGTTCTCGCGGCTCGGGTCGGGGGCAAGGCGCAAGGTTGAAAAACTCAGATAGTCGCCATTGACCGTGGCCCCGGCAAAACGCGCGCGGCTCAGCACATCGGTTTCACCAAGTGCCTCGAAATCGGCATCGGTAAATACAAGCGCCTGATCGAGCCTGCGGCCATCGCCCAGCAGGAAAACGGTCGACAGAATGGCCAGCGCCAGCAGCGGCAGCAGCACCTTGATCCGCGCCACGAATTTCGAGTAGCGGGCGGTTTTCCTTTGGCGCTGGCGGTGGCGGTCGGGCATGACTGGCTCAATGCGCAAAAATGTCGATGTCGGGCCATCCTGCAAGGTCGAGCAGGGCGCGGTGCGGCAGATAGTCGAACGCGGCCTGTGCATGGCCCGTCCGGCCTTCGCGCGCCAGCATCAGATCGAGCGCGGCCTTGAGCTTGTGCAGATACAGCACATCCGACGCGGCATAGGCGAGCTGCGCCTCGCTCAGCTCTGGCGCGCCCCAATCCGAGGTTTGCTGAAGTTTCGAAATGTCGACGCCAAGCATTTCCTGTAGCAGGTTCTTCAGCCCGTGCCGGTCGGTAAAGGTGCGCACCAGCTTGGCGGCAATTTTTGTGCAGTAAACCGGCGCTGCCAGCACCTGAAAGCGCGCATACATCGCGGCAATGTCGAACCGGCCGAAATGGAACAGTTTCAGCACATCCGGATTGGCCAATATCGCGCAAAGATTGGGGGCTTCGGTTTGATCGGGCGCGATCTGCACCAGATGCGCATGACCGTCGCCGCCGGAAAGCTGCACAAGGCACAGCCGGTCACGCCCGGCCACAAGGCCCATTGTTTCACAATCGATGGCGACAATCGCGCCCAGGTCCAGATCAGCGGGCAAGTCGCCCTTATACAGATAATTCGCCATACAACCCCCGGTTCAGCCTTTCATATAGGCGCGGATTTAACAAAACACCACTGGATATGCCGCCACTGCGCTGGAAATGGCGCAGATTTTGCTGCGCAGATTGCGCCGCTTCGGTTAGGCTGCGACCAAGCCCCGCCACAAGCGATGAGACCCTATGCCAAGCCAACGCCCCGGCCCCGATGCCCGCCGCCTTTTGCCCCGCCAGATCAGCCAGTTGGTTGTGGCGGGGCGCGGGGGAACAGCCCCCGAAATCATCTATGAATCCGACCAGTTGATCGAGGCACCGAACTGGAGCCCCGATGGCGCCTGGCTTGTCTACAACGCCGACGGGCGGCTGTTTGCGATTTCGCCCGATGGCCAGCAGGGGCCAAACCGGATCAACACCGCTCCGGTTGAAAACCTGAACAATGACCATGTGATCGCGCCCGATGGCAAACACATCTATCTCAGCGCGAATGACGGGCATTTGTATGTGGTGCCGTTTGAGGGCGGCCAGCCTGCGCGCATTTCGCATGATGTCGATCCCGCACGGCGCTACCGCTATTACCTGCACGGCATTTCGCCCGATGGGGCAACGCTCGCCTATGTCGCGCTGGAACAGCGCGATGATGGCAGCACGATGACCCGCATCGCGACCCTGCCCGCCGAAGGTGGTGCGGAAACCTATCTGAGTGATGGTGCCTGCCCGGTTGACGGGCCGGAATTCTCGCCCGACGGGCAATGGATATACTTCAACTCGGAAGCCGCCGCCACGCGCCCCGGCCATGCGCAGATATTTCGGATGCGGGTTGATGGCAGCGGGGGTGAGCAGCTCACCCATGACGACCGCGTGAACTGGTTTCCACACCTTTCGCCCGACGGGCAGGCGCTGGCCTATATCAGCTTTCCACCGGGCACCAAGGGGCACCCGGCAGATTGCGATGTGATCATCCGCATCATGCCCGCAAGCGGCGGGCCCGCGCGCAATATCGACCGGTTCAATGGCGGGCAGGGCACGATCAACGTTGCCTCCTGGGCGCCGGACGGGCAGCGTTTTGCCTATATACGCTACCCGATCATACCCTGACCCTATTCGGCCTGAATGAACTCGCCATCAATCGGCAACGGCTCGTTCTTCGGCTTTTTCGGCGCATCATCACCCTGGTCGGGTTTTTTCGCGCGGCGCAGCCAGCCCCAGGCACGAATGAACCGCCCCTTGAACACCGATGGCGCTGTGACCATCACCGGCACCATAACCAGTGTGAGCAGGGTGGAAAACAGCAGCCCCGCCACCAGCGCCGAAGCCAGATGGATGAAGAAAATCCCGGCCAGACCGCCCATGACGATTTCGCGGCGGATAAAGTCAAACTCGATATTGATCGCCATCGGGATAACGCCCAGTGCCGTTACAATCGCGGTCAGCAGAACCGGGCGGATACGCTGGGCCGTCGTGATCAGCATGGCCTTGATCGGCTCGACCCCGTCATCGCGGTTATAGTGGTTATAGGTATCAATCAGCACGATACCGTTTTTCACCACAATGCCCGTCAGCGCCACAATGCCAAGCCCGGTCATGATGGCCGAGAATGACATGCCGGTAACGAGCATCCCGAGCAGCACGCCGGAAATGGACATCACCACCGTCGAGAGCGTGACGAAAACCTGATAAAAGCTGTTATACTCCAGCAGAAGTATGAAGAAGATCAGGAACATCGCACCGGCGAAGGCCTGCGCGATAAAGGCGTTGGTTTCCTCGGTCTGCTCGGCAGCACCGCCATAGACGATCTTTACATTCTCCGGCCAGTCCTGTGCGGCTTCCCAAACCTTGATCAGGGCAATCTGCTCGGCTGCGGCCATATCCGGTGGCAGATTTGCGGCCACATTCATGGAATAGAGACCGTTCTGCCGGGTAATGCTGCCGGTTGCCGGCTCGACGCGGCGCTCAAGGAAGTTGGACACAGGCACCAGCCCGTTCACCGTGGAAATGCGGATATTGTCCAGCGCATCGAGGCTGCGCTCATCCGGTGGAAGGCGCACCACGATGTCAAGCTCGTCAATGGAATCATCGGGCAGGTAGTTGCCAATGGTCACACCCGTGGTGACAAGCTGGATATAGGGGCCAAGGTCGCGCAGCCCGATGCCGAATTTGCTAGCCTCGGCACGGTCAAAGGTCAGCCGCCAGTCAATGCCGGGGGCGGGGCGGCCATCTTCAATATCCAGCGCGCCGGGAATTTCGGTTTCGATATAGGCACGAAGTGCGGCAACCGCCGGGGCAAGATCGTCATAATTGGTCGATTCAACGCGCAGATTGATGTCTTTGCCGGCGGGCGGGCCGCCTTCCTCGGCGGCAATCTGAATTTCGAGCCCGGAAATATCGGCCGTGCGCGCACGAATTTCGGCAAAGATCTCTTCTGCCGTATAGCGCGACTGCCAGGGCTGCAACTGCAATTGCAGCGTGCCGATCGTGTCGGGCGGGGTTGCACCCGCGCCAAGCGAGGGGCCGTTATTGCCGGCGAATGTCAGAATGACATCCTGAATGCCGGGCACTTGCAGCACTTCATCCTGCACTTCGATCAGGAAATCACGAATTTCGTTGGGCGCGTAATTGCCGCGCGTGATCACCGAAACCGTGCCATATTCCGGCTCCATCTTCGGAAAGGCTTCAATCCCGGTGGGATTGGCGGCAAAATACATGAAAATGCCAATGACAATGGCAAAGCCGGCGGTAAGGGTCAGGCCCGGCGCATGTAAAAGCCTTGCCATGATGCGCACATAAACCCCGGTAAGCCCCGTTACTTTCTTCGGGTCGAACTTGTCGGGATACATGACGATATCGGCTTTTTCCTTTTCTTTCTCCGACATCTCGTTCTTGGCGATCATCGCGCCGATCACCGGCATGAAAATCAGCGCCGAAACCAGCGAGGCGACCATGACGATGATCACCACGATCGGCAGATAAGACATGAATTTGCCAATGATCCCCGGCCAGAACAGCAGCGGCACAAAGGCACCAAGCGTGGTGGCCGTGGCCGAAACCACCGGCACGAACATCTTGCGCGCCGCCAGAATGAAGGCACGCTTGCGCGACACCCCTTCGGACAGTTTGCGTTCGGCATATTCGACCACGACGATCGGGTCATCCACCAGCACACCCACGGCGATGACAAGCCCGAACATCACCATCATGTTGATCGTATAACCCATCCAGTTCAGCACCAGAAAGGCGATCATGAAGGAAATGGGAATCGACATGCCGATCATGATGGCCGGGCGCACACCCAGCGTGGCGATACACATGATCAGCACCAGCACCACCGCCGTCATAACCGCAGCTTCAAGCGAGCGATACAGGTTCTTGGTGCTGATGGATTGGTCGAGCAGGAAGCTATGGCCAATTTCCGCGGGCCAGTCCGCGGTTGCAACGGCAACAGCGGCGCGAATTTCGTCCGACACTTCCATGATATTGGTGCCGAGCTTCTTGACGACACCCAGCGTAATGGCCGGCGAGCCGTTCACATAGGCATATTCGGTTGCATCCTTGAAGGTGCGGGTCACGGTGGCGACATCGCCAAACACCACAACCCTGTCACCCACGGTAAGCAAGGGCAGGTTATACACTTCTTCGGCGGTGGAAATCAGCCCCGGAATTTCAATGTTGAACGACCCAAGGCCGTTATCGAGCGTGCCACCGGCAACCATTGTGTTGTTGCGCGCCAGCGCGTCAAAGATCTGGCCTGCCGTCAGCCCGTAAGCCTCGAGCCGCAACTGGTCGATCTGGACTTCCAGCACCTCTTCGCGCGCCCCGGAAAGCGACACGGATTGCACATTCGGCAGGCCTTCCAGAACGTCGCGCAGCGCGCGCGCCTCGCGCACAAGCGTGCGTTCCGGCACATCGCCATAGATCGAAACCGACAGCACCGGTTGGTCATCGAAGGAAATTTCGCTAACGCTCGGCTCTTCGGCATCGGCGGGAAGCTCATTGCTCACCCCATCCATTTTTGCGCGGATATCCGACAGCGCCTGGTCTTTATCTGCGTTGACGTTGAACTCCAGAAAGATCGAGGCATGGCCGGTGGTGGCCGTGGTGGTAATGTTTTCAAGCCCGTCCAGCCCTGTCAGCCGGTCTTCAATCGGCTTGGCGAGCAGGCGTTCGGCATCCGAAGGTGAAATGCCGCTCTGGCTGACCGAGATGTAAAAGAACGGAATGTCGATCGAGGGGAAGCTTTCCTTGGGCAAGGATTGATACGAGGTGAACCCCCCCAGAAGCAGGATGAGCATGAGCGTGACGACCACGCGCGGCATCCGCAGAATACGCTCGATAAAGTCGATCATCAGGCTGCCCTTTAATTGCTGTCGATGCTGGCCGTCACGGCCTGCCCTTCAATCACATATTCCTGCCCGACCGTGATCAGCTCGACCGAAACCGGAAGCCCGGCAACCCATGCGCCATCACGCCCGTCCTGCAAAATCTGCGTCGGGTAGAACACAACCTTGCCATCGACCACGCCACGAATGCCCAGCACGCCTTCGCTGCTCAGCGTCAGAATGGATTGCGGCACCAGATGGGCGGGCACGCTGCCCAGCTCGACCGTGGCTTCGGCGGTCAGCCCGTCACGAATGGCGCTGTCAGGATTGCCAAACTCGATTTCGATTTCAAAGGTCCGTGTCAGCGGGTCGGCGCTGGCCGAAACGTAACGCACTTCGCCGGTGGCGCGCTGGTCGTTGATGGTGCGGATCTCTGCGCTCAGCCCGGTGCGCGCAAGGTCGATATGCGCCTGCGGCACCGAGCCGACGAACAGCATCGGGTTGAGCTGGATGATCTTGGCGCAGCTTTGCCCCATATTCAGCAGATCGCCCTGTTTGGCAATCGGGCGCTGGATGATGCCGGAAACGGTGGCACGCACTTCGGTGTTTTCAAGCTCCACCTCGGCATTGCTCAGCGCGACCTGCGCCGCTTCAAGGTTGGCTTCAGCCGAACGCAAGGCCGCCGATTGCGCCTCGGCGCTGTTTTCCGAAACAAGGCCGCGTTCGCGCAAGGCGGCGTTGATGTTGAAATCGTTCCGGGCCTGCTGCAAGCCCGCTTCGGCCTGGGCAACCGCGGCCTGTGCCTGGTTTACGCGCGCCTTGCGCGTGCCGCTGTCAAGCGAGCAGATCAAATCGCCCTCGGACACCTGATCGCCTGCCGAAACATGCACTTCGCGCACAATATCGCTGGTGCGCACGGCCGCATCGACAATGCCATTGGCTTCGGTATGGCCGCGCAGTTGCACCCGCAAAGGCATCAGGCTCTGGGTGTAGATACGCGTGCGCACCGAACGGGCCGGCCCGTCAACATTGCTGGTCAGCGCATTGCGCTCGGCAATGCTCAAAGCGGGGTCATCGGCACCTTCAAGCGGATGCGGCTCAAGCCCCACGCCGCTGGCGGAAACCGCAGCCGTGAGCAGGCCGCCATCCTCGCCCTCAAGCGCGCTGACAACGGTAACATCGCCCATTTCGGGGCCAAGCCCGCCGCGCACCAAAGTGCCGGTCAGCAGCCAGCCGCCAAGAATGAGAATGAGCAGGACAGCAATCCCGTATGATTTCAAAGCGCGCATAGCAAAATACCATTTTTTCTGAGTCGAGCGTGCATATAGGGCTAATGCGCGCAAAGCGCAACGAGGCGGGTTGTGATATCTTTACGTCATGGCATTGAATCTGGATCAGTTTTTAGGGACTGCGCCGCAGCAAAGCAGGCCGAATTCGGGGCGGTTTGTGCTGGCAGGCCAATATTGCCGCCCTGCCCGGAACATTTTGCGAAGTAAAATCTGCAAAATGTCTGCCAGCGGCGGGTGTGATCGCGATGAATACATCGACATTCCGCAGGCCGTGAAGGCGCTCCAGACAAGGCGATTTTGTGAGCCGCTCGACACAGATCAATCTCTAAGGAATTTGTCAGATTTTCAGAGAGTAATTTGGTGCCCAGGAGAGGACTCGAACCTCCACGCCCGTGAGGACACTAGCACCTGAAGCTAGCGCGTCTACCATTCCGCCACCTGGGCAGGTGTCGATGGGGGGGATTTAATTGGCCTTCCGGGGCAAGTCAACGGCTATAAACCCGAGAATCCGAAAAATCCGCGCGCGGGCTGTTTGAATTCAACATTGTCCATTCTTGCCGGCGGTTGTATGCAGGCAATACAAGGAAATACGGAGTCTGAAATGTCTGGCAGCACACCATTGGTTACAATCTTCGGCGGCTCTGGCTTTCTGGGGCGGTATATTGCGCGCCGCATGGCCAAGGCGGGCTGGCGTGTGCGTGTGGCCGTGCGCCGCCCGAACGAGGCGCTTTTCGTGCGTCCCTATGGCACGCCCGGCCAGGTCGAGCCGGTTTTGGCCAATATCCGTGACGATGCTTCGGTTGCAGCCGCGCTGCGCGGGGCCGATGCTGTTGTCAATTGCGTGGGCATTCTGGCCGAAACCAGCCGCCAGCGGTTTGAATCCGTTCATGCCGAGGGTGCGGGGCGCATTGCAACGCTTGCCGCCAAGGCCGGTATTTCCAACTTCATCCATGTCTCGGCCCTTGGGGCCGATGCAGAAAGCGACAGCGAGAATGCCCGCAGCAAGGCCGAGGGCGAGGCGCTTGTTCTGGCCGCGCAGCCCGGCGCGACCATTTTGCGCCCCTCGGTGATGTTCGGCAAGGATGATACCTTCTTCAACCGCTTTGCCACATTGTCGCGCTTTATGCCGGTGATGTTCCTGCCGGGGCTGAACACACGTTTTCAGCCGGTTTTTGTGGATGACGTGGCCGCTGCCGCCGAAACCGCGCTGCTGCACGGCCATGCCGGTGTGTTCGAGCTTGGTGGCCCCGATGTTGAAACCCTGCGCGCAACGCTTGGCCGGATGCTGCGCATTACCCGCCGCCGCCGCCTGCTGTTGACCATGCCGTTCTGGCTTGGCCGTGTCATGGGCGGGATGATCGAGTTTGCGCATTGGATGAGTCTTGGCATTGTCCCCAAGCTTCTGACCCGCGACCAGGTGCGCCAGTTGCGCAACGACAATGTTGTTGCGCCCGACGCGCTTGGCTTTGCCGACCTCGGGATAACCCCCACGCCGATGGGGCCGATCCTGCCGGATTATCTGTGGCGCTATCGGGCCGACGGGCAGTTCGAGGCAATAACCGAATCGGCCCGCAATCTGCGCTAGCCGCATGTGGCGCATTGCAGCCGCGCTGAGCTTTCTGTTCACCGCAGCCCAGGCGCAAACGCCCGACTGGGCGCAGATTGGCACTATTTTCACCAATCGCTGCATCATTTGCCATTCGGGCGATGCTGCACCGCTTGGCCTGCAACTTGACAGTTATGAGAACGCTTTGGCCGGGGGCTGGATGGGCGCGGTTCTGCTGGCGGGCAACCCCGATGATAGCCGCCTGATCGGGCGGCTTTCTGGCACTATTCTGCCGCGAATGCCCCTGAACGGTCCGCCCTATCTGACGGATGCGGAAATTTCGCTTGTTGTGGCCTGGATAGAGGCCGGAATGCCGCGTGGTGACGCGGATCCTGTCAGCGCGCCCGCCGCGCGCCCCCGGCCCGCCCCCGGTGCGCCGATTGTTTTTGCCGATGTTGCGCCGATCTTTTTGCAACGCTGTGCAAAGTGCCATTCCCGCAACTCTATCTTTGGTGTCGCGCCCGAAGGGCTTTTGCTGGAAAGTTATGAAACCGTTCTTGCCGGTGGCGAACGTCTGGCCGTGCTGCCGGGCAACCCCGAAATGTCCGAGATCTGGCGGCGCCTTGTGGGGCTTGGCCAGCCGCGTATGCCGTTTGACGGGCCGCCCTGGCTTGATGCGGCTGACATTGCGCTGGTTTATGACTGGATTGCGCAGGGCGCCGCGGATGATTCCGGCATCCGGGCCAGCATTCCCTTCGGGCGCACCGTTCGGTTGCGCGGGCGCATGACCGGGCGCGCTGAAATTGATGGCGCAGCGTTCCGGATTGGCCCGACGACCCGCATTGATGACTGGCCGGACATGGGTGTTGAAGCGGAAATGCGCGGCGCGGTCATGCCCGATGGCAGCGTGCGCGCCACGCGATTGCGCAGCCGTTAGCGCGCCGCAATGATCAGCAGGACAATTCCCAACAGGATGCGGTAAATCACATATGGCGTGAAACTGACCCGCGCCAGCAAGGTCATCATCACGCGCAGGGCCAGAAGCGCCGCGAGAAAGGCGATGAATGCCGCGATGGCGGCATCGCCCGCCAGCGACCAATCGCCTTCTTTCACCACATCGACCGCCAGCAGGCTGCCCGAGGCAAGGATGGTCGGAATCGACATGAGCATGGCCAGACGCGCGGCGCTGATCCGCTCGAACCCCAGAAAACGCGCAGCGGTAATGGTCGCGCCCGAGCGTGATACGCCGGGAACAAGCGCCACAGCCTGCCATAGCCCCATGATCAGCGCATCGCGCCAGGTCCAGCTTGTGCGGGTTTGCGGGGCGCGTTTGTCGGCCCAATAGAGGATGATGCCGAATATGATCATCGTGCTGCCCATCAGCCAGAGCAGATCGAGCTTTTCAGCGAGGCCGGAAAGTTTGAGCGCAAGACCGACAATGATGGCCGGTATCGTGGCCAGGCTAAGCAGCAGGAACAGTTGCGCACCTTCGGTTCTGAGGCGGCCGCGCAGAACATCGGCTATCCCCCGCAAGGTCAGCAGGACATCGCGCCAGAAATACAGGCAGACAGCGGCCATTGTGCCAATATGCACCGCCACATCCAGCACCAGGGCATTGGCTTCGGTGCCCGTGGCAAGGTGAAACAGCTTCAGATGCGCCGAGGATGAGACCGGCAAAAACTCGGTCAGACCCTGCAACAGGGCCAAAAACAGCAGGGACAGGTATGACATTGGGAGGGGTGTAACCTTGCAAAAAGAGTCGCGGTGGCGAATCATAGCTTGCCCGCCGGGGCAGGTCACGCGCCTATATATGGAATATAAGCTGACCTATTAAACCGGATTGCTGTGGTGTTTTGTTGGCTTCCCGGCCAAAAATCTACTATTATGTCAGCATTGCTGTCTTTATATTCCGAATGCGCCTGTGTAAAAGGGCGCTCCGGGCAGTGAAGAAGGTGACCAATGGCCAAGCAACCCATGCTGAAATTCGTCGATATCGGGCGCAACATGCCCGCCAAGCGCGATGCCGATGCGCGGCGCGCCGATTATCATGAAATTTATGCCGAATTTGCCGCCGCCAAGGCTGCCGAACAGGCCAGCCGGTGCAGCCAATGCGGTGTGCCCTATTGCCAAACCCATTGCCCCTTGCACAACAACATCCCCGACTGGCTGAACCTGACTGCGACCGGGCGGCTGGAAGAGGCGTATGAGCTGAGCCAGGCCACCAACACCTTCCCCGAAATCTGCGGCCGCATCTGCCCGCAAGACCGTTTATGCGAGGGCAATTGCGTGATCGAGCAATCGGGCCACGGCACGGTGACCATTGGCGCGGTCGAGAAATATATAACCGATACCGCATGGGAAAATGGCTGGGTCAAACCCGCCGCCCCGCGCCGCGAACGCCCCGAAAGCGTGGGCATTATCGGCGCTGGCCCCGGTGGGCTGGCGGCGGCCGATACCCTGCGCCAGATGGGCTTTCAGGTGGTGGTCTATGACCGGTATGACCGCGCCGGCGGCTTGCTCACCTACGGCATTCCCGGCTTCAAGCTGGAAAAAGACGTGGTCATGCGCCGCGTCAAGCTGCTGGAAGCGGGCGGCGTTACCTTCAGGATGAACACCGAGATTGGCCGCGATATTTCGTTTGATGCGCTGCGCGATGCGCATGACGCCGTGCTGATCGCCACAGGCGTTTACAAATCGCGCGACCTAGGCGGGCCGGGGGCCGGGCTTGGCGGCATTGTCGCCGCGCTGGACTATCTGACCGCCTCAAACCGGCTGAATTTCGGCGATGAGGTGGCTGAAATCGCCGAGGGCAGCCTGAGCGCCGAGGGCAAGAACGTTGTCGTTATCGGCGGTGGCGATACGGCGATGGATTGCGTGCGCACCGCCGTGCGGCAGGGGGCGAAATCGGTCAAATGCCTCTATCGGCGTGACCGCGCGAACATGCCCGGCTCGGTGCGCGAAACCCAGAATGCCGAAGAAGAGGGCGTTGAGTTTGTCTGGCTGGCCGCGCCCAAAGGCTTTGTTGGCGAAGGTCGGGTCAGCGGTGTGCGCGTGGCCAAAATGCGGCTTGGCGCACCCGATGCTTCGGGCCGTCGCGCCCCCGAGGAAATTGAAGATGCCGATTATACGGAACCGGCCGATCTGGTGATCAAGGCGCTGGGCTTCGAGCCCGAAGCCCTGCCCGAGCTTTGGGAATCTCCTGATCTGGGGGTTACCCGCTGGGGCACGGTCAAGGCCGATTTTCACAGCCACGCCACCAACCTGCCCGGCGTCTATGCGGCGGGCGATATTGTGCGCGGCGCCAGCCTCGTGGTCTGGGCTATCCGCGACGGGCGCGATGCGGCCGAAGCCATTGCCAAATACATTGCCGCCAAGACTGCGGTGGCCGCCGAATGAGCGCGCGGCTTGGCGGCTGCCTGTGCGGTGCGGTGCGATTTGAGATTGCGCCCTTCAAGCCCGGTTTCGGCGCCTGCCATTGCAAGATGTGCCAGCGCTGGGCGGGGTCGGCCCTTTTGGCGCTGACCGTGCCGGGCGAGACGCTGACCGTCTCCGGCGAAGCGGTGAAAACCTATAACTCGTCAGACTGGGCCGAACGCAGCTTTTGCGGCAAATGCGGCGCGGGGCTGTGGTATAAGGTGAAAGATGAAGACATCTACCATATCGCCATCGGCCTGCTGGATGACACGACCGGCCTGACCCTGAAGTCGGAAATCTTCCACGATCTGAAGCCCGATTGCTTTGAGCTGAGTGCCAGCAGCAAAAAATACACCACCGCCGAGACAATGGCCATGTTTGCCCCGAAGGAGCCTGAATGATGACAGATTTTGACGCAAACTATGCTGAGAACATGCAGGCCAAGCGCGACTGGTTGCAAAAAAACGGGCTTTATAACCAGAATGAAGAGCGCGATAGCTGCGGCGTTGGCTTTGTCGTTGCGCTGAACGGCAAGCCCGCGCGTTCGGTGGTGGAAGCGGGGATTACCGCGCTGAAAGCCATCTGGCACCGGGGCGCTGTCGATGCCGATGGCAAAACCGGCGATGGTGCGGGCATTCATGTGCAGATTCCCGAAGAGTTTTTCAAAGACCAGGTGCGCCGCACGGGCCACGAGCCGCGCGATGAGCGCATTGCCGTCGCCCAGGTGTTTTTGCCGCGCACCGATTTTGGCGCACAGGAAACCTGCCGCACGATCGTTGAAACCGAAGTTTTGCGCATGGGTTACTATATTTACGGCTGGCGGCATGTGCCGGTCGATATTTCCTGCCTTGGCCAGAAGGCCAACGCCACGCGCCCGGAAATCGAGCAGATCCTCATTTCCAACTCCAAAGGCGTGGATGAGGAAACCTTCGAGCGCGAGCTTTACGTCATCCGCCGCCGGATCGAGAAGGCCGCATCCAACCTCAACGGGTTTTACATCTGTTCAATGTCGTGTCGTTCGATCATCTATAAAGGCATGATGCTGGCCGAAGAGGTTGCGGTGTTCTACCCCGATCTGCGCGATGAACGCTTCATCTCTGCCTTTGCCATTTACCACCAGCGCTATTCCACCAACACCTTCCCGCAATGGTGGCTGGCCCAGCCCTTCCGCATGTTGGCGCATAATGGCGAGATCAACACGATCAAGGGCAATCTGAACTGGATGCGCAGCCATGAAATCCGCATGGCCTCCAACACGTTTGGCGATATGGCCGATGAGATCAAGCCGATCGTCACGCCCGGAAGCTCGGATTCCGCCGCCTTGGACGCGGTGTTCGAGGTTATGGTGCGCGCGGGCCGAAGCGCGCCGATGGTCAAAACCATGCTGGTGCCGGAAAGCTGGTCGAACACCGCCACAGCCATGCCGCAAGCTTGGCAGGATATGTATTCCTACTGCAACTCGGTCATGGAACCCTGGGACGGCCCGGCCGCTTTGGCCATGACCGATGGCCGCTGGGTCTGCGCCGGGCTCGACCGGAACGGGCTGCGCCCGATGCGCTATGTCGTTACCGGCGACGGGCTGGTGATTGCGGGCTCGGAAGCCGGCATGGTGCCGGTGGATGAATCCAACCTTCGCGTCAAAGGCGCGCTTGGCCCCGGCCAGATGCTGGCCATTGACATGGTCGAAGGCAAGATGTGGCGCGATACCGAGCTGAAAGACATGCTCGCCGCCAGCCTGCCCTTTGGCGAATGGGTCGGCAAGATTACCGATCTCGATGAAATGTCGGCCGGAAAGGACGAGCATACCGCATTTGAGGGCAGCGCGCTGCGCCGCCGCCAGATCGCCGCCGGCTACACGCTGGAAGAGCTTGAAAACGTGCTGCACCCGATGGCCGAAGACGGCAAAGAGGCGATCGGCTCGATGGGCGATGACACGCCAAGTGCAGTGCTGAGCGAGCGTTATCGCCCGCTCAGCCATTTCTTCCGGCAGAATTTCAGCCAGGTCACCAACCCGCCGATCGACAGTTTGCGCGAACATCGGGTGATGAGCCTGAACACCCGCTTCGGCAACCTCAAGAACGTTCTCGACCAATCGAGCGCGCAAACAGAGATTGTGCTGTTGGGCAGCCCCTTTGTCTCCAACGGTCAGTTTGCCGATATGATGCGCTATTTCGGCGAGGGCGCGGCCCAGATCGACTGCACCTTTAGCGCCGATGCCAATGACAAGAACGCCCTGCATGACGCGCTGGCGCGCGTGCGCCGCGAGGCGGATGAGGCCGTGCGCGCCGGTGCCACGCATCTGGTGCTGAGCGACGAGGCACAGGGCGAGAACCGCGTGGCCATGCCGATGATCCTGACCACATCGGCTGTGCATTCATGGCTTGTGCGCAAAGGGTTGCGCACCTTTACCAGCCTCAATGTGCGCTCTGCCGAATGCATCGACCCGCATTATTTTGCCGTGCTGATCGGCTGCGGGGCGACCACGGTCAACGCCTATCTGGCCCAGGATTCGCTGGCCGACCGTGTGCGCCGCGGCCTGCTGGACATGACGCTGGAACAGGCGGTGACGGCCTATCGCGAGGCGATCAACCAGGGCCTGCTGAAGATCATGTCGAAAATGGGAATCTCGGTGATTTCCTCATATCGCGGCGGGCTGAATTTTGAAGCCGTGGGGCTGAGCCGCGCGATGGTGGCAGAATATTTCCCCGGCATGGTCAGCCGTATTTCGGGCATTGGCGTGCCCGGCATCCAGAAAAAGGCGCGCGAAGTGCATGGCCGCGCCTGGCAGGGCGGCAGCGATGTTCTGCCGATTGGCGGGTTTTACAAGGCGCGCAAATCGGGCGAAACCCATGCCTGGGAAGCCACGGCGATGCATTTGCTGCAATCGGCCTGCGACAAGGCAAGCTACGAGCTGTGGCAGCGCTATTCCAAAACCATGCGCAGCGCCCCGCCCATCCATTTGCGCGATCTGCTCGACCTCAAGCCGCTGGCCAAACCCGTTGCGCTGGAAGATGTCGAAAGCATCACCGCCATCCGCAAACGCTTTGTCACCCCCGGCATGTCGCTTGGCGCGCTCTCGCCCGAGGCGCATAAAACGCTGAATATTGCGATGAACCGGATCGGGGCGAAGTCGGATTCCGGCGAGGGCGGCGAAGACCCGGCGCATTTCGCCCCCATGCCCAACGGCGATAATGCATCCGCGAAAATCAAACAGGTCGCCTCGGGGCGCTTCGGGGTAACGGCGGAATATCTGAACCAGTGCGACGAGCTGGAAATCAAGGTCGCCCAGGGCGCCAAACCCGGCGAAGGCGGGCAGTTGCCCGGCATGAAAGTGACCGAGTTGATCGCGCGGCTGCGCCATTCCACCCCCGGCGTGACGCTGATTTCGCCACCCCCGCACCACGATATCTATTCCATCGAAGACCTTGCGCAGCTGATCTATGACCTCAAGCAGATCAACCCGCGCGCCAAGGTCACGGTGAAACTGGTGGCACAATCGGGCGTGGGCACCATTGCCGCCGGTGTGGCCAAGGCCAAGGCCGATGTCATTCTCATCTCCGGCCATAATGGCGGCACGGGTGCCAGCCCGGTGACCAGCATCAAATATGCCGGCCTTCCCTGGGAAATGGGGCTGTCCGAAGCGCATCAGGTGCTGGCGCTGAACAATCTGCGCGACCGTGTGACCCTGCGCACCGATGGCGGCTTGCGCACCGGGCGCGATATTGTCATCGCCGCGATGATGGGGGCCGAGGAGTTTGGCATCGGCACCGCCGCGCTGATCGCGATGGGCTGCATCATGGTGCGGCAATGCCAGTCCAACACCTGCCCGGTGGGCGTATGCACACAAGATGCGCGCCTGCGCGACAAATTCACCGGCAATGCCGACAAGGTGGTGAACCTCATCACCTTCTATGCCCAGGAAGTGCGCGAGGTGCTGGCCAGCATCGGCGCGCGCAGCCTGGATGAGGTCATCGGCCGCGCCGATTTGCTGAGCCAGGTCAGCCGTGGCTCGGAACACCTGGACGATCTCGACCTCAACCCGCTGCTGATTTCGGTATCGGAGCGCGGCGAGATCAAGTTCGACCGCGACAAGCCGCGCCAGTTCGTGCCCGACACGCTGGATGCGCAGATTGTGGAAGATGCCAAACCCTTCTTCAAAGACGGTGAGAAGATGCAGCTTTCCTATGCGGTGCAGAACACGCACCGCACGGTGGGCACGCGGGTGTCCAGCCATATCGTGCAGCGTTTCGGCATGAATAATGATTTGCAGGCCGACCATCTGACCATCAAGCTGCAAGGCTCGGCCGGGCAATCGCTTGGCGCATTTGCAGCACCGGGGCTGAAGATCGAGGTGGCGGGCGATGCGAATGACTATGTCGGCAAGGGCCTGTCGGGTGGCATGATTGTTGTGCGCCCGCGCCTGCATTCCCCGCTTGTGCCGCATGACAATGCGATCATCGGCAACACGGTGCTTTACGGGGCCACGGCGGGCAAGCTCTTTGCCTCGGGCCGCGCGGGCGAGCGGTTCTGTGTGCGCAATTCGGGTGCCGAAGTGGTGGTTGAAGGCTGCGGCTCCAACGGGTGTGAATACATGACCGGCGGTGTCGCGGTCATTCTCGGGCGCATCGGCGATAATTTCGGCGCCGGCATGACCGGCGGCATGGCCTATGTATATGACCCGAACGGTGCTATTGCCGCGCGCATGAACCACGACAACATTGTCGCCCAGCCCGTGCTGGCCAGTTACTATGCGCAGCAATTGCACGCGCTCGTTTCCCAGCATTTTGACGAAACCCGCAGCCCCCGCGCCGAGGAATTGCTGCTGGATTGGGAGAATGCGCTGCAAGATTTCGTGCAGATCGTGCCAAAGGAAATGCTGAGCAGGCTCAGCCACCCGCTGGATGACAATGCTGCGCGTATTCCGGCGCAATAGGCCCAAGCCGGACAAGGCGCGCCACAGGTTCATGCGGCGCGTCCTTGCGGTGCTGCGCTTTGGCCTGAGGCTGGGCGCGGTAACGGTGGCGATCATACTGCTGACCGTGCTGGCCTTTCGCTGGATAAACCCGCCGATGACCCTGCTCATGCAGCGCGCGGCGGCTGAACGCGGCGAAATTGCGTGGGAATGGCGCAGCATGTCCGAAATTGCACCCGAATTCGCGCTTTCGGTGGTGGCGGCGGAAGATGCGAATTTCTGCCTGCATTACGGGTTTGACATCGCGGCCATTCGCGCGGCCCTGGATGACGGGGCCGAGCGTGGGGCGTCGACCATCAGCCAGCAGGTTGCCAAAAACCTGTTCCTGTGGCCCGAACGCAGCTGGCTGCGCAAGGGGCTGGAGGTGGGGTTTACCGGGCTGATCGAGCTGTTCTGGCCCAAACGGCGCATATTGGAGGTTTACCTCAACATTGCCGAAATGGGGCCGGGCGTGTTCGGGGCCGAGGCGGCCGCGCAGCACCATTACGGGCAGGCCGCAAGCGCGCTTGGCCCATCGCGCGCTGCCGCTTTGGCGGTGATCCTGCCCAACCCGCGCGAACGCAACCCGCGCAACCCCACCGCCAGCCGCGCGCGCCGTGCCGCACAGGTCGTCGATGGTGCGGCCACCTTGCAGGCCGACGGGCGCGCCGCCTGTTTTCTGCCGAAATAGCGCGCAGCCCTTGAAAATTACCCCGCAGCGCGGCATGAAGGGGCAATCATACATTCGGGGTTCACATGCGCCGCCTTTATCACCTGCCTCTGTCACCCTATTGCCGCAAAATCCGGTTGGTTCTGGCCGAAAAGAAAATCGAAGTTGACCTGATCGAAGAAAAGGTCTGGCAACAGAACCTCGATTTTCTGCGCCAGAACCCGGCGGGCAAGGTGCCCATGCTCAAGATGAACGGGCTTGTGCTGGCGGAATCGAGCGCGATTTTTGAATATATCGAGGAATCCAACCCTTCCCCGCCGCTGCTGCCGCGCAATATTTCCGAGCGCGCCGAAGCGCGCCGCCTGCAAAGCTGGTTTGATGACAAGTTCCACAACGAGGTCACCGCCAACCTGCTTTACGAGCGTGTGAACAAAAAGCTGATGGGCGCGGGCTACCCGGATAGCGCCAAAATCAAGGCTGGCTCGAAAAATATCAAATACCATATCGACTATATGGGCTGGCTTTTGGAAAGCCGCCGCTGGCTTGCGGGCGATATGATGACCATAGCCGATTTTGCCGCCGCCGCGCATTTCTCGTCGCTCGACTATATAAACGATGTGGATTGGGAACGGAATTCGGCGGTGAAGGACTGGTATGCGAAGATCAAATCGCGCCCGGCCTTCCGCTCGATCCTGGCCGACCAACTGCCGGGCTTTGTGCCGCCCGACCATTACGCGGACCTGGATTTCTGAGATGGACGCGGCGGGCACCCTCGCCGCGCGTGTGCGCAAACAGGCTGTGGAATTCGGGTTTACGGCCTGCGCCTTTACCACACCAAATGCCATTCCGGATGCGCCCCAACGGCTGCAAGGCTTTCTGGATGCGGGCTATCACGACCAAATGGCCTGGATGGCCGAGCGCACGACCTGGCGTGCCAACCCCGCCGCCCTATGGCCCGAGGCGCGCAGCATCATCATGCTGGCCGAAGCCTATAGCCCGACGGAAGACCCGCTCACCCTGCTCAAACACCGCGACCGTGGCGCGATTTCGGTTTATGCGCGCAACCGCGACTACCACGATATTGTCAAAAAGCGGCTGAAGCGGCTTGGGCGCTGGCTGATCGCGCAAGACCCGTGCGAAATCAAGGTCTTCGTCGATACCGCCCCGGTGATGGAAAAGCCGCTGGGCGAAGCTGCGGGGCTTGGCTGGCAGGGCAAACACACCAACCTTGTGTCGCGCGATCTGGGAAGCTGGTTCTTTCTCGGCGCGATTTTCACCACGCTGGAGCTGCCGGCTGATGCGCCCGAGGCCGACCATTGCGGCTCTTGCACCCGCTGTCTGGATATCTGCCCGACCAACGCCTTCCCCGCGCCTTACCAGCTTGATGCGCGGCGCTGCATTTCCTACCTGACGATCGAGCATCACGGCCCGGTCGATGAAGCCTTGCGCCCGCTGCTGGGCAACCGGATTTATGGCTGCGACGATTGCCTTGCCGTCTGCCCCTGGAACAAATACGCGGTTGACACAACCGAGCCGGGCTATTGGCCCCGGATCGAGCTTTCGCGCCCGAAACTGGCGCATTTTGTCAGCCTGTCGGATGCCGAGTTCCGCGAGGTGTTTTCCGGCTCGCCCATCAAACGCATCGGGCGTAACCGCTTTGTGCGCAACGTGCTTTACGCCATCGGCAATTCGAACGAGCGCGGCTTGCGCCCCTATGCCGCCCGCTTGCTGGACGACCCCGACCCGGTATTGCAAGATGCGGCACGCTGGGCGCTGACCCGGCTTGAAACCGCAACAGGATAGGCCATGAAATCTTTGCTCATATTCGGCTTTGGCTATTCCGCCAGGGCGCTGGCGCTGCATCTGCTGGCGCAGGGCTGGCATGTTGCCGCCACCACACGCAGCGCCGCAAAGGCCGAAGCCATGCGCGCATTGGGCATTGCCCCGCATATCTGGCCCGGTGCCGATATGCGCGCTGCACTTGCCGCTGCCAGCCATGTGCTAATTTCCGCCGGCCCCGATGCGGCGGGCGATCCGGTTTTGAACGCGCTGGCTGGCGAATTTGCCGCCGCAACGCATTTGAAGTGGCTCGGCTATCTGTCGACCACCGGCGTTTATGGCGATGCGGGTGGCGGCTGGGTGGATGAGGACACAGTGCGCGTTCCGGCCGGTTCGCGCGGGCAGTTGCGCGTAGAAGCCGAGGATGGCTGGCTGGCCTTGCACCGCGCCAACGGTCTGGCGGTGCATATTTTCCGGCTTGCGGGCATCTACGGCCCCGGGCGCGGGCCGTTCGCCAAGCTGCGCGCGGGCACGGCGCGGCGAATCATCAAGCCAAATCAAGTGTTCAGCCGCATCCATGTTGACGATATCGCGCAGGTTCTTGCCGCCTCGATGGCGCAGCCAGATCCGGGGCGCGCCTATAATGTTTGCGATGACGAGCCCGCCCCGCCACAGGATGTGATTGCCGCAGCCGCCAGGCTTTTGGGCATGGAGCCTCCGGCGGAAGAATCCTTTGAATCTGCGCAGATGGGGGCAATGGCTAAATCATTTTATGGCGAATCCAAGCGCGTGTCCAATGCCCGCATCAAGGCCGAGCTTGGGGTGAATCTGCGCTACCCGACCTATATGGCGGGGCTGCGCGCTGTGCTGGCTGCGGAAGGAAATTCTTCGCCCGCCGCCCCGCATTCCGACTCCTAATTCTGCTGAAAGCAGGTTAGAAGAGTTGAGCTACTATATCTTGTGACGAGGGAACCTATGCGCCGGGCATATCAATTGGCTACAATCGGCTTTCTGGCCGCTTCAACACTGCCCGCCTCCGCGGTGACTTTTGGCACAAGTCTGAACATCAATGGCACGGTCGGGCTGATCGATATGCCCAGCGCGCTGACCTTTCCGGACGGGCAGACAAGCTGGTCGTTCACCGGCAGCGATACCATGTCGGGCACGGTGCTGAGCTTCCAGCTTTTGCCGAATGTCGAAGCCGTGATCCGTATGCAGAACCTGCAAGACTGGAACGGCCCCGGTGACAATCAGGCCGAACGCAGCCTCGACCTCAAATTCGTGCTGTTTGAAGAACAGGGCTGGCGCCCGGCGCTGGCGCTTGGATTTACCGATTTTGGCGCAAACGGCCCATTGGCCAGCGAATATCTTGTGGCCACCAAAAGCCTTGGCGAAAATTTCCGCGTTACCGCCGGGCTGGGTTGGGGGCGGCTTGGCACCTATAACCCCATCGGCGCGCCCTTTGGCAGCCGTGCCCCGCAAACCAGCAACACACCGGGGATAGACCATTTCTTCGCCGGCGATATGGCGTTTTTCGGCGGGTTTGAGTGGGATACGCCGGTCAACGGGCTGACCTTCAAGGCCGAATATTCTTCGGATGCCTATGTCGGCGAGCAACTGGCCGGGTTCACGGTGAACTCGCCGTTCAATTTCGGGCTGGATTACCAGATCAGCCGCAACCTCAACCTTGGCGCCTATTACATGCGCGGCAACGCCTTTGGCTTTCGCGTTACGCTGACAGGCAACCCCAACACGCCCGTCACCCCGCCCGATTTTGGCACCGGCCCGCTGCCCGTGCGCGCCCGCACCGCCGATAGCAACATGACAACCGCCTGGGCCTCGAACGCGCCTGTGCGCGGGCAAATGGCGAATCTTCTGGCCACGTCGCTGGGTGAAATCGGCATTTCCATCATCGAGGCGCGGCTGCGTGGCGACACGATCGATCTGCAGATCCAGAACAACCGCTATGTGCGCGAACCCAAGGCGATAGGCCGTCTGGCCCGCGCGCTGACCGTGGCCTTGCCGCCATCGGTTGAAAACTTCCGTATTTCACTGGTCAATAACGGGCTGGCGACCACCACGGTCGTTCTGCGCCGCAGCGATATCGAAGCCCAGGTTGAACGCCCCGATGCCGGGCCGCAAAGCTATGCAACCACGCAGTTTGTCGACGCGCCGAACCGTATTGAAGATGCCGATTTCGTGCGCGAGATCGACCCGCGCTTCTCCTGGTCGCTCACCCCGCAGATTGATGTAAACCTGTTTGGAGGCGATGCCTTTACCCAGGCCGATATCATCTTGCGCGGCAATGCCAGCTACCGGATCAATCGCGGCCTGTCCTTCAACCTTGCCGTGTCGCAGCGGCTGATCGGCAATATCGGCGAAGGGGCAGGCCCGTCGACCAGCCCCTTGCCGCATGTGCGCAGCGATGCCGCCTTGTATGATTCAAGCGGCCCCGTGCTGACCCGGCTGACCGCCGATTACCTGTTCAAGCTGAACCCAAGCACCTATGGCCGGGTTTCGGCGGGCTATCTGGAACGGTATTTCGCCGGGGTCAGCGCCGAGGTTCTGTGGCACCCGACCGCCCAGAACTGGGGTCTTGGGGTTGAGCTGAATTATGTGCGCCAGCGCGCCTTTGACAGCATGTTCGATTTGCAGGATTACGAAACCCTGTCGGGCTTTGTCTCGCTCTATTGGGATACGGGCTGGAACGGTTTTGAAGCGCAGGTCGATGTCGGCCGCTATCTGGCGGGTGACTGGGGCGCAACCTTCTCGCTGTCGCGGCGGTTCACCAATGGCTGGGAGCTTTCGGGCTATATCACCTTGACCGATGTCAGCTTTGACGATTTCGGCGCAGGCAACTTTGACAAGGGCATTGCGCTGACCATTCCGCTGGACTGGACATTGCCCTATGAAAGCCGCTCGCGCACCACGATCGGGCTGGGTGGGTATGGCAGCGATGGCGGCGCGCGCGCCAATATCTCCAACCGGCTTTACCCGATCATCCGCGATTACAATCAGCAGGATCTTTACGATAGCTGGGGAGCCTACTGGCAATGATGCGCATTTCTATGGCACTCGGCGCCCTGGTCATTCTGGGCGCCTGTTCGTCGTCGGGTGGCGTAAACCCGGTCTTTCGTGCGGTCTGGGACAAGGTCCGCCCCGGTCAGGCCGCGCCGGAAACCAGCGAAACGACCACCGCGGCGGCCGCGCCCGCGCTGACCCGCGCACGAATTGATGAACTCAACATCGCCATGATCCGCGTGAAGGTGGGCGCAGCCGCCAATGGCAGCATTCTGACCGCGCGCACGTTGAATGGCGGCTATGCCACCTATTCTTCGACCAACCAGCAAACTGTAACGCTGTTTGGCGCCCTGGTAACGGCGCATCGCGGCATCGGCTTTGATTTGTTGTCGGTTGCCCATGCCCCGAATGACCCGCTGGCCGTGCGCACACCGCTGGATGACTGGCCAAGCGCCGTGCGCCGGGATTATCGCCTGCTCGGCAATGGTCCGGACGGCACCGTGCTAAGCGTAAACTGCGCGTTTCGCGTGGGGCCGCCCTTTCCCATAACCCAGGTTGAAGTCACCTATGAAACCCGCATCGTGCAGGAAAGCTGCACCGGCGATGCGACCTTCCAGAACCTGCATATGGTGGATGAAGACGGCAATGTCTGGCGCACGGCGCAATGGGTCGGTCCGCAAATGGACCAGTTCGAGATCGAGGTTCTGGAACCGATAGACTGAGCCCTGGCGTGGGTTGTGCCGGCGCCAGGACAAAGCAGTGTTTCGTTTATTTGGCGCAGGGCGCAGCGATCAGGCTAAGCTCGGCGGCGGCTTTACGGCAGGGATTGTCATCATTTGTTGTTGCCAGCACGATGATGGCGATCATCGCCAAAGGCACAAGCCAATTGACTGGGCCGCTATTGGCCATTGGTGCCTCAACGCCTGAGGCGGCTGGCGGGACATAGACAGCACCTCCGGCTTGGGTAGCAGTGGCCGCAGCAAAAGCCAGTGTCGATGCGAGCAGAAGTGCTTTCATGGAATTTCCTAATCGTTAATGAACAAGGTCGAGGCGCTCACGTTAATTGAATATTAACGGCGGCTCAACAGCTTTGCTGGGCAAATCCTGGATGGGCAAATCCTGGATGGGCAAATGAAAACGGGCTGGCCAGGCCAACCCGTTCAATCAAAACACCGAAGTGCGGTATCGCTTATTCGTCGCCGGCGGTCAGCGTCAGCGCGAGGATCGCGATGATTGCCAGCGGGATCAGCCATGCGCCCGAACCGTTGCGCATCGGCTCTTCAACCATAGTAACCTCGGGGGCAACATAGACGGGTGTGCCAGCGGCAGCGGCACCGGCGCCAAGCAGGGCGGCAACGAAAGTAACGACTTTTTTCATGACTAACTCCATAGAAATTTGATTTCGCGACCGAACCAGCCGAGATGGCCTTTATTATGCCAAGCGGAATAGCCAGCGCAACAGATTTGCGCATAATGTCGCAGACGGCGGTGAAAATGTTACCATTTCACGCCACCTGCTGCAATTCTGCATCACTTCGCTAGATGATAAGCACCTGTGTGCCGATCTCGGCCCGCTCGAAAAGCGCAAGAATGTCTTCGTTATACAGACCAATGCAACCGTTGGAGGACTGACGCCCGATCTTGCGCGTGTCGTTCGTGCCGTGAATCCGGTAATATTGCCAGCTCAGGTATAGCGCATGTGTGCCAAGCGGGTTTTCCGGGCCGGGGCCAACATAACGCGGCCATTCCGGGTTGCGCTTCAGCATGTTCGGGGTTGGCCGCCATTCCGGGCCAACCACTTTGCGGATGATGCTGGTGCGCCCGCGGCGGGTCAGATCCTCGCTTGCCGGCACGGATGTCGGATAAATCAGATATTCCGATTCATCTTCCGACCAGTAGTGCAGGGTCGTGCCATCGATATCGACCAGAATCGCGCCATTGTTCAGATTGTCAAAATGGCCGCGCCAGTCGCGCGAAACAAATGCGTTGATCATGTGCAGCGGCGCCTGACCCTGCGCACCACCATCTATCGTAACGGCTTGCGCCAAAAGCGGGCTGCTGACTGCAACCGATGCAGCGCCGCCAAGCGCCATGCCCATAACGCCGCGTCGTGAAAACTTCCGATCAATCATATCTAACCCCAGATTCGCAGATTCACTCTACATTACTTCACGCGAATGAAAGTGACAATTCACAGCCCTGTTATGCCGCGCAGTCTGCGTTTGAAACTACTTTCATTAGCGGGTAAAGACGTGGGGAAACATTGCATGAGGATACTATGTTTGCACGAATGGGAATTATCGTTGGGCTGTTGTTTACATTGTCCGCTTGTGAAATTGGCGGCGTTGAAGGTGTAAGATTCATTCGCGCAAACGAGGGTGAGCGGATTCGCGCCGACCAGCTTGAAGCGGTGAATCTGGTGCGCAGCGAACAGGGTTTGCGGCCACTGGTCATGTCGGCCGCGCTGAATGCCGCATCCGACACCCATGCCAGCGACATGTCCGACCAGCGCCGCGCCTGGGATTACGGGTCTGACCGGTCTTCGCCGCAATCACGCGCCCAGCGCGCCGGGTTCGTCGGGCGTGTCACGGGTGAAAACGTTGCCGAAACCTTCGTGATGAACCAGGAGATCTTGCGCGTCTGGCTTGCCGACACGCGTTCGCGCGCCGCAATTCTGAACCCCGATGCAACCGATTTTGGCATTGGCTGGCATCAAGACCCCGATGGCCGCATCTGGTGGGTGCAGATGACCGCGGCCGCGCGCGCCACCAGCTTCACCACCGATGAGGGTATCACCGTCTCTAGGGTTGAATGATCACCGGTGTAAAGTCGGCCACGCGGGTCCACATATCTTCGATTGCGCGGTTGGTAATTGCGATACAGCCGGCAGTCCAGTCACGGCGGCCCCGATAGGGGCCGTAATTGCGCCAGCCGTGAATGAAGATATCGCCACCCGGCGAACGGCCCTGGGCTTGCGCAAAGGCAATGTCATTCGCGTTCGGATAGGAAATCCCAAGGCTCAGGTGGAAGCTTGAATTGGGGTTGCGCCGGTCGATGATATAGCTGCCCTCCGGCGTGCGCCCGTCACCTTCAAACTGCTTGTGGCCCACGGGCGCCCAGCCAAGGTCGAAGCGGTAATTCTTCAGAACCCGGTCGTCGTTATACATATACAGGCGGCGCGATTCCTTGAACACCGCGATCAATGTCGCCATGTTGCGCGGGTTGGCGCTGGAAATATTCGGCATTGCCAAAAGCGGGGCGGTGGCAAATGCCACGCCGGACGCAAGCAATTTGCGGCGGGAATGATGTGTCATGCTGTCTGCCTCGGTTACGGGTTTATACCCTTTTCGCCCGTATACACCCAATAGCGGTTTCCGCCAAGCAGATCACAGCAAATTGAACCTAGCCCGCCGCAACGTCGGCGGCGATTTGTGCCGCCGATTTGCGCGCCCGTTCCGTGGCAGATTTGAGCTGCCCGCAGGCGGCCATGATGTCTTCACCGCGCGGCGTGCGCACCGGACTGGCATAGCCGGCACGGTTCACGATCTCGGCAAAGGCTTCAATCCGCTCCCAGCTCGACCGCTCATAAGGGGCGCCGGGCCAGGGGTTGAAGGGGATGAGGTTGATCTTCGCAGGGATGCCGGCGATCAGCTTCACAAGGCGGCGGGCATCGGCATCGCTGTCATTCACATCCTTCAGCATCACATATTCAAAGGTGATCCGCTCGGAGTTTGAAAGCCGCGGATAGGCGCGCAGGGCTTCGAGCAGCTTTTCGATATTCCAACGCTTGTTGATCGGCACCAGCCCGTCGCGCACGTCATCGGTGGTGGCATGAAAGCTCACCGCCAGCAGGCAGCCGATTTCATCGCCGGTCTTGTAGATTTCCGGCACAACGCCCGAGGTGGAAAGCGTGATCCGCCGCCGGCTCAGGGCAATGCCTTCATGATCCATCGCGATATGCATCGCGTCGCGCACATTGTTGAAATTGTAAAGCGGCTCGCCCATGCCCATCAGCACGACATTGCTGACAAGGCGCTTGCCCTCAACCTTATGGCCCCAATCGCCAAGATCGTCGCGCGCCACCATGATTTGCGCGACAATCTCGCCCGCTGTCAGGTTGCGCACCAGCTTTTGCGTGCCGGTATGGCAAAACGAACAGGTGAGCGTGCAGCCGACCTGGCTGGAAATGCACAGGGTGCCACGGTCGCTTTCCGGAATATAGACGGTCTCAACCTCGTGCCCGCCGGCAATGCGCAGCAGGTATTTGCGCGTGCCGTCGGCAGATACCTGTTTGGTCACAATCTCGGGCCGGTCGATTGAATAACTCTCGGCCAGCCGCGCGCGCACATCCTTGGCGATATTGGTCATCGCCTCGAAATCTTGCGCGCCCTTGTTGTATAGCCACTGCCAGATCTGCCCGACCCGCATCTTGATGGTTTTTTCCGGCACATCAATCGCGGCAAGCGCCCCGGCCAGTTGCTCACGCGACAGGCCGATCAGGCTGGGGCGCAGACCGTCAACCGGCTTGCGCGGCACGGTCAGCATATCGGGGGTAATCGGGGTTGCACTGGGCAAATTCGCGGCGGGCATGGCAAAGTTCCATTGGCAAAAGCAAACGCCCCCGTATTGGGGGCGTGACAGCAGTTTAACAGTTTCGCGCGCCAAGGTGAAGGGGGCGGCAGGGCAGGTCGCCTAGCTGGCGCAAAGCTCCTGCGCGCGTTCGATTGCGGCGGTAAAACCGATCAGCGAAAATGTATCAAACGTGGTGGTGCCGCGCTGCGAAACGCCGGTCACCAACGCCTCGGCACCGCCGCGCATGGCGGCGATCAGCCCGCTGTCATCTTCGGGTTTTGACCAGGCATATTCGGGGTTGATATCGGGATTGGGGAATAGCGTGAAGCTGTCACTGCCAATGCGCATTTCAACCGTGCCGTCATTGCGAAGCGGGTAGCCCGCCTTGAAGCTTGGCTCGTTTGTGACATTCTCGCTGGGTATGACCGAAACATAAAAGCGGATATCGTCGCGGCGCACATCCACGGCCTGGCCACCGCGTTCGGCCCGCCAGGTGGTCGGGGCCGATACGATGAAGCATTCTTTCGGATTTTCCACCACATAGATGGCCCAGTCGGTCGAGGATTCGGTCAGGGTCGCCTCTTGGGCGGCACCCGCTCCGGCGCTGGCCACCAGCCCGAACAGGGCCGCGGCCAGCATTTTTTGCACGTCAACGCTCAAAATCTTCATCAATCTTCTGCCTCGGTCTATTGTGAACAGGCTTGAATGGCATCATTCAACGCAGCGGTAAACCCGGTCAAGGAAAAGGTATCGGTGGTGATCGTGCCGCGCTGCGAGCGGGCCGTCACAACCGCTTCGCGCCCGCCTTTCATGGCGGCAACCAGCCCGGCATCGTCATCGGGTTCGGTCCAGGCATATTGGTCGCAGCGATCAATGGCGCCATCTTGTGTGCAATAGGCGGCATTGGGGTAAAGCGGTGTTTCTGCGCCGCCAATGGTCACCGTGGCGGGCGAATCGGTTGTCAGCGTATAGCCGGCGCGAAAGCTCGGCTCGGTCACACCGGGCGAATCGGCGAACAGGTTGATGAACAGGCGAATGTCGCCGCGCTCGACGCTTACAGGCTGGCCATCGCGGGCGGCGCTCCAGCTTGACGGTTCGGAATAGATAAAACAGGATGGCCCGGCGTCATTGTCACGATAAATCCGCCAGTCTTCCTGCACACCAATAAGTTCAAGCGACTGTGCAGCGGCCATTGCGGGCATCAGAATGCCCAATAGCCCGCCCAACAGCCCGAGTGTCCGCGCCTGCATCTTCGCCCTTTCCTGCACGACTGCGGCCGATTTTTATGGTTGCTCGCAGCGCTTGTGTTTCCTGTTCGATGGGGCGTAACTTATCGCCACTCAACGGGGTTTTTCCAGCCCTTTGCTCAAAAATATTACCGCGCGGGCCTGTTTGGGCTGATTCATGCGCATTGGGGGATAATGTGGCTGACAGCTTCAAACTGGTCGAGGCATGGCGGGGTGATCTGCCGGAATCGCTGCACCGCGGCCATGTGGTGATCGCCGATGAAAGCGGGCTCCGCGCCTGCTGGGGCGATGCCGATGCGGTGATCTACCCGCGCTCGTCGTGCAAAATGATCCAGGCGCTGCCGCTTATCGAATCCGGGGCTGCGGCCAGCGCCGGTCTGACCAGCGAGCAGCTTGCGCTGTCTTGCGCCAGCCATAACGGCGCGCAAATCCATACCAAACGGGTTGAGGCGTGGCTGAAAGGGCTTGGCCTGAGCGAGACAGATCTGCGCTGCGGCCCCCAGCAGCCCGATGCGGTTGAAGACCGGCTCGCGCTGCATGATGCAGGCCAAAGCCCCTGTCAGCTGCACAACAACTGCTCGGGCAAACATGCCGGGTTTCTAACGCTGAACGCGCATCTGCACGGCCATGCCGATTACATAGAAATAGACCATCCGGTGCAGATCGCCATCAAACAGGCGTTTGAGGAGATGACCGGCGAAACCAGCCCCGGCCACGGGATTGATGGCTGCTCGGCCCCGAATTTTGCCTGCACAATGGCCGGGCTGGCGCGCGCCGCCAGCGCAATGGCGCGCCCCGATACGCTGGGCAAGGCGCGCGGCAACGCGGCGCGCAGCCTCGTTTGCGCAATGATGGCGCATCCGCTGCTTGTTTCCGGCGAAGGGCGCGCCTGTGCCGAATTGATGGTTGCCGCCAAGGGCCGCGCCGCCATCAAGACCGGGGCCGAAGGCGTGTTTCTGGCCATCCTGCCTGACATGGGTGTTGGCGTTGCGATCAAAATCGAAGACGGGGCCACGCGCGCATCCGAAGCGGCAATGGCGGCCGTGCTGGTGCATTTGGGTGTGATCGCCGCAGATGACCCGGCGGTGCAGGCGCGGCTTTACAAACCCTTGCCAAGCCGGCGGGGCCTTCGCGCCGGTGGCCTTCGCCCCCATCCCGGTTTTGCCGCAGCACTCGGGCTGTAAAGCGCCAGACCCTCCCGGTTCACCCGTCGCGAGCAAGGCTTGCCGCTGCTGGCGAATTTCTGTATCCGTTAGCCATGAAACGTGTTTTTGACATTGCCGACCGTAACCGCCTGCCGTGGCGGTTCCACGCCGAAACTTTGGTGCTTTGCGCTGCGGGCTGAACGGCCCTGCCGCATCGCTTTCAGTTTTAATTTCCTGAACAGGAACCCGCTATGACCGCCCCCAAAACGCTCTATGATAAAATCTGGGATGCCCATCTGGTGCAAGAAGACACCGATGGCACCTGCCTTTTGTATATCGACCGTCACCTCGTGCATGAAGTGACCAGCCCGCAGGCCTTTGAAGGTTTGCGCATGGCCAACCGCCCCGTGCGCGCGCCCGAAAAAACCATCGCCGTGCCCGACCATAACGTGCCCACCACGCTTGACCGCGCCAATGCCGCCACAATGACCGAAGACAGCCGCATTCAGGTGGATGCGCTGGACAAGAACGCACGTGATTTCGGCATCCATTACTACCCTGTCTCCGACGTGCGCCAGGGCATTGTGCATATCGTTGGCCCCGAACAGGGCTGGACCCTGCCAGGCATGACCGTGGTCTGCGGCGACAGCCACACCGCAACGCATGGCGCCTTTGGCGCGCTGGCGCATGGCATCGGCACCTCGGAAGTGGAGCATGTTCTGGCCACGCAAACGCTGATTCAGCGCAAGGGCAAGAACATGAAGGTGGAAATCACCGGCAAGCTGCGCCCCGGAGTCACCGCCAAGGACATTACGCTATCGGTCATCGGCGCCACCGGCACGGCGGGCGGCACCGGCTATGTCATCGAATATTGCGGCCAGGCCATCCGCGATCTTTCGATGGAAGGCCGCATGACGGTGTGCAACATGGCGATCGAGGGCGGCGCGCGCGCTGGCCTGATCGCGCCGGACGCGAAAACCTTCGCCTATTGTCAGGGCCGCCCCCATGCCCCGAAAGGGGCCGCCTGGGATGCCGCGCTCGCCTATTGGAAAACCCTGTTTTCCGATGATGATGCGCATTGGGACAAGGTTGTCACCCTGAAAGGCGAAGATATCGCCCCCGTTGTGACATGGGGCACCAGCCCCGAAGATGTGCTGCCGATCACCGCTTCGGTGCCCGCGCCCACCTCGTTCAAGGGTGGCAAGGTCGAGGCCGCCCAGCGCAGCCTTGACTATATGGGCCTGACCGCTGGCCAGAAGCTGACCGATATCGCGATTGATACCGTCTTCATCGGCTCCTGCACCAATGGCCGGATCGAGGATTTGCGCGCCGCCGCCGAAATTCTGCGCGGCAAGAAAATCAAGGACGGGATGCGCGCAATGGTCGTGCCCGGCTCGGGCCTTGTGCGCGCCCAGGCCGAAGAAGAGGGGCTGGCACAGGTTTTCATCGATGCCGGTTTCGAATGGCGCCTTGCGGGCTGTTCCATGTGCCTTGCCATGAACCCCGACCAGCTTGCGCCGGGCGAACGTTGCGCCGCCACCTCCAACCGCAACTTCGAAGGCCGCCAGGGCCGCGGCGGCCGCACACACCTGATGAGCCCCGCTATGGCGGCTGCAGCGGCGATTACCGGAAAACTGACCGATGTGCGGGAGATGATGTAATGCGGATTCATTCCATTCGCGTGAAAAACTTTAAAAGTCTAAGAGATATCACTATAAAGGATATCCCGCCTTTTGCTGTGTTCATTGGCGCGAATGGAACCGGGAAGACCACACTTATCGACGTGTTTGGGTTCCTAAAGGACTGCCTTTCGGGAAATGCGAAAATGGCCGTCCAAAAGCGCGCGGGCTTTGGGCAACTGGTCTCACGCGGGCACGAAAACGAAACGATCGATATTGAATTGAAAGTCGAACTTGATGTTGCCGAAAATCTAACCCGGCGCGTTACTTATATGCTGGGGGTCGGAGAGGTAGACCGCAAAATCCAGGTTCGCGCCGAACGCCTCAGTTGGAAACGCGGAAGCTATGGGGCACCTTTCAATTTCCTCGACTTTAAAGATGGTAG
The DNA here is from genome assembly GCF_020447305.1 of Abyssibius alkaniclasticus. Classification (NCBI taxonomy): domain Bacteria; kingdom Pseudomonadati; phylum Pseudomonadota; class Alphaproteobacteria; order Rhodobacterales; family Paracoccaceae; genus Abyssibius; species Abyssibius alkaniclasticus. The sequence continues at coordinate 734,983 of NZ_CP095732.1, forward strand.
AGGCAGCGCCGTTGTCGACCGCACTGACGATAACGGGCATCCGGTGCCGGAAAGCGAATTGGAGCGCGATGAAGAAACCCTCGATTCCTCTGATATTTTGGCTCTAAAAGCCCTGGGCAATTTAAAACGATTCCCAGCTGTTAGCCAATTGCGCGAACTGATAGAGGGGTGGACAGTAAGCGATTTCCATATCGACAAGGCTCGCCCTGAACCAGACGCAGCGCCGGCGGAACATCTGAACGAGGACGGCTCAAATCTTGCACTCTACGCGCAATACCTAGCGGAGGACCACAGAGAGACTTTTCAAGACTTGCTGAGAACCATGCAAGAACGTGTTCCCGGCGTTGCGGAAGTCTCCCCCGAAGACACGGGCGACGGGCGCATCGCGCTGCGATTCAGGGATGCTGCCTTCGACAAAGGGTTTCTCGCGCGCTATGTGTCGGATGGCACGATCAAGATGTTTGCCTATCTCGCGTTGCTGAAAGATCCCGATCCACATCCGCTTTTGTGCATCGAGGAACCAGAGAACCAGCTTTATCCCAGCCTTTTGCCCGTTTTGGCGGAAGAGATTGCAGCCTACTGCACAGCTCGGAGATCCGGAGCTCAAGTCTTTGTCACAACCCATTCGCCTGACTTTCTGTCGAGCGTTCCCTTGGACTCCATCTTCTGGCTGAGGAAGGAGGCAGGTTTCACAACGGTGCACAAGGCGTCCGACAACGAAAGGCTTCGCAATCTTTTCACCGAGGGTCAAAAGCCAGGCTGGCTTTGGCGCGAGGGCTGGTTCAAAGGCGCGCATCCTACATGACACTCATAATTTTTACCGAAGAACCTTCGATGAAGGAAACACTCAACGCTCTCTTGCCCAAGCTTGCGGTTGATCGCCGAGATGTGCAAATCATCGCTTTCGATGGGGTGGGGAACATGGAGAAGAGCCTTCCTGCCCAGTTACGTGCCGTATCGAAGGAGCGCGATACGAAAGTGCTGATCCTGCGTGACAATGACAACGGCAATTGCGCGGAGCACAAAGCTAGGCTTGTCGAAATGATCAATCGTGCAGGACTGGCAGGGAGGGCCCGCGTCCGCGTCGTTTGTCAGATGCTGGAGGGCTGGTTCATTGGCGATACAAATGCTTTAGACAGTTCAAGGCATCTGACAAAGCCCATACCTAAGCGTTTGAAAACCTGCGACCCTGACAGCCAGCCCAATCCAAAGGCGGAGCTGCGCAAACTCCGTGACGGCTATACGGAAATCAAGGGCGCCCAAGCCATCGCCAAGCATATGGACCCCAAAAACAACCGGTCGAAAAGCTTCCGCTACACAGTTCAGGCGATCCGTTGCCTGACCGCTTAATTGAGGAAACCAAATATGGAAAAATTCACCAAAATCACTGGCGTGGCCGCGCCCATGCCGCTTGTGAATGTCGATACCGACATGATCATCCCCAAACAGTTCCTCAAAACCATCAAGCGTTCGGGCCTTGGGGTGAACCTGTTTGACGAGATGCGTTTCAATCAGGATGGCAGCGAGATTCCTGATTTCGTTCTCAACCAGCCCGCCTATCGCAACGCCCAGATTCTTGTGGCGGGCGAGAACTTTGGCTGCGGGTCTTCGCGTGAACACGCGCCTTGGGCCTTGCTTGATTTCGGCATTCGTGTTGTGATCTCAACCAGTTTTGCTGATATCTTTTATAATAACTGTTTCAAAAACGGTATTCTGCCAATTGTGTTACCGCAAGAAGATGTCGATAAACTGATGGATGATGCGCGGCGTGGCGCGAATGCAGTGGTAAGTGTTGACCTTGAAAACCAGGTGATTACTGGGCCGGATGGCGGCGAGATCGGGTTCGAGGTTGATGCGTTCAAGAAACACTGCCTGATCAACGGGCTTGATGATATTGGCCTCACGCTGCAAAAGGTGGATGCGATCGGGGGCTTTGAAGACCGCTACAAAACGGCGGCGCCCTGGGTCTGAAGCTGCCCGATGAAGGCGGCAATATAAGGGGGACACGGTGCTGAATCGCTTGATCGGCGCAGTATTTCGAGCCGCGGTGGTGATCTTCATCATCGCGCTTCCGGCGTTTATATTGCCCAATACCACGCTCAACGCCCGCGAACTTTCCCTGATCGCGGGCGGTGTGGTTGCCGCCTTTACGATCTTTGAATATGCGGCGAAATCTCCCGGTTTCGTCGATTTTCGTTTTGCGCCCCCCTATAACCGGATGCGCGTGGCGATTATTGCCACCGAGCTTTTGCTCATTGCGTTCTACTTCCGCGACCTCACGCTTGGCGGGCCGATGGTGGAGTTTGGCGCGAAATTCGCCTTTCTTGCCGAAATGCCGGGCAGCCCCGTGCGCATGACCCTGGAAATGTTCGCCGATACGCTTACCCCCGGCCAGCTTTCGCGGCTTGGGGTGGTCATGTCGCTGGCAATGGTCACGGCCATCGGCCTTTCGGTGGTGTTCGCGGCCTTGCTGTGGCTGTCGCGCTGGCCGGTCGACCGGGCGGGCTTCAACCTCTGGGTCAACATGCCGAATTTTGAACCTTCCGAGGTCGGGAAAACCGAACGGCGGCTGTATCGCGACGGGATGTTGAACATCATTTTCGCGCCGCTGGTGCTGTATGCCGCGCCCTATGTTTTGCCGCTGGCCAGCAATACACTGGGCAGTAACCTGCTGCGCGAGCCGCAATCGGTGATCTGGCTGGCCACGCTCTGGGCCTTTGTGCCTGCCTCGCTGATCATCCGCGGTGCGGCGATCCTGAAAATCAACCGGATCTTGCGGCAGGCCAAACAGCTTTGATCAGGCTTGCGCTGTTTTTGAGCTGGCTTGGCCTGGCCTGTCAGGCCGAAACCCTGCGTGTTGTGAACTGGAATGTCGCGCTCGACCGGGACGGGCCGGGGCTTTTGCTGGCCGAGATCCGCAAGGACGGCCCTGAAATTGCGGCGATCCTGCAAGACCTTGTGCAGCGCAATGCCGATATTCTGCTGCTCGTCGGGTTTGACAATGATTATGCGGGCCAAAGCCTTGCGGCTTTTCAGGCCCGTCTGGCCGCGGCGGGGTTGAATTATTCCAGCGCGCTTGCGCTGGTTGGCAATGCGGGAATGCCGTCGGGGCTGGACCTTGATGGCGATGGGCAATTGAACGGCTGGGGCGATAATTGGGGCTTCGGGCGCTATCCGGGCCATGATTCCACGGTGCTGCTGTCGCGCTATCCGCTCGCGGTTTCGCGCCGTTGGACCAAATTGCGCTGGGCCGACCTGCCCAATGCCCGAATGCCGCAACGTGGCAATGCACCGTTTCCAGATGCGGAAACTGCCGCGCAGCTTCGCCTGTCATCGGGTGGGCATTGGCAAGTGACCGCGCAGACACCGGCGGGTGATGTGAATTTGCTCATTTCATACCCGACTCCGCCCACATTTGATGGGCCGGAGCAACGCAACCGTTTGCGCAACAATGACGAAATCGCCTTCTGGCAGCATTATCTGAACGGCGCGCCGCTTGCCGATGATGCGGGCAATTCCAGCCCGCCGGGCGATGCACCCTTCATCATTCTCGGGGATCTTAACGCCGACCCGGATGCGGGTGATGGCATCAAGACCGCGATGCGCGCGCTGCTGGCCGACCCGCGCCTGATCAACCCTGCCGCACTTGACCAGCCCACTGCCTTTTGGGCGGGTCTGCCGCCGATGCGGGTAGACTATATCCTGCCCTCGGCCCGGTTTCGCATTGTCGATGGCGGTGTCGCGGGCGCCGTCGAGGGCACTAGGACCGCGCATCGGCTGGTCTGGCTGGATGTGGCGCTAGACTAGCGGGCATGGCCGCCGAAAGCATCGCTTCGGTCGTGGTCGGCTTGAAATCCGGCAGATAGCGGCGCAGTTCGGTGTTTTCCATCCAATGCGGGTGGCTTGCCAGATAGCGCATTTCCAGCAATTCCCGCGCCAGCACCATGAAGGGCGAAGCAAGGCGCAGCATCCACCAGCCAAAGGGTTTGATGCGCATCGAACGGTTCAACAGCGCTGCATATGTATCGGCGATTTGCCGAATGCTCAGCCTGTGGCCCGCAAAGGGAATATCGGCAAAGCGCGGCAGGCTGTCGCGGGCTGCGGCCAGCTCCACGGCGGCGCGGGCCATATCGGGCAGATAGGCATAGGCATGGGCGGCGTTCATGTCGCCCATCGCGGTGACCACGCCCTTGCCAAGCTGCTTTGCCACCACCAGCCCGAACACACCCTGCCCACCGCCATCGGCAATGAAATCACCGCCGCGCAAAATGATCACCTGCACATCGGTCGCGTCGCGCAGGCTTTGCTCCATCGCCACGCGAATTCTGCCTTTGCGTGTCTGCGGGCGCTGTGGCGTATCCACCCCCCAGGGGGCGGCTGCGGTGCCAAAGTTGTAAACATTGCCCGGCACCAGCAGCGTGGCCCCCGACACGCGCGCAGCCTTTAGGCCAAGCGCGGCAATTTCGGGCTGGAATTTGGCCCAGTTCCTGTAGCCCGGCGGGTTCATCGCGTTCACCACAACATCAACCCCCTGTGCGGCGGCGGCAATATCGCTGCCACGCTTATAGCGCCGCACCTGCCAGCCAGCCCTGGAAAATGCCGCCGCCGCATGGCTGCCGAAATTGCCCGATGCGCCCAAAATCAAAACCGTGTTCATGATCGTCTCCTTTTGACTGGCACCAGAATATCCATGCATGTGCGAATTGAAATTGCACAGAAGAAACCATCTGCTATTCATTTATGAATGGATAATGTAGATCACCTCGACTGGGCCTTGCTTAGCGCCGTGCGCGCGGTGGCCGAACATGGCTCGCTATCTGCTGCTGCGCGCGCCATTGGCACCAGCCAGCCCACTTTGGGGCGGCAGATTCATGCCGCCGAAGCCGCGCTTGGCTGCACGCTGTTTGCGCGCCATCCAAAGGGGTTGCAGCCAAGTGAAGCCTGCACGGCCTTGCTGCCGCAATTGCACCAGATGGCGGAAGCAGCGGCGCGGCTGAAGCTGGCGGCAAGCGGCTTCAGGGCAGGGGTGCAGGGCACGGTGCGCATCACCGCATCCACCACCGTTGCGCTCAATCAACTGCCGCGCGCGCTGGCGAAAATGCGGCTGGACGAGCCGCGCATCAGCTATGATGTCGTGCCAAGCGACAGCGTTGAAAGCCTGCTGTTCGGCAAGGCCGATATCGCCATCCGCATGTTTCGCCCGACCGCGCCCGATATGGTCGTGCGCTTTTTGGGTGAAATAAAGCTTGGCCTGTTCGCGCATGAAACCTATCTGGCGCGGCGGGGTGTGCCCGTAACCGCTGCCGAAATGCTGGCCCATGACCTTGTCGGCTATGATACCGATACACGTATCATCGATTTCATGACCAGCATGGGCCTGCCGGTTAACCGCGCGCATTTTGTGGCCCGCAGCGATTCCGATGTGCATTACATGGCGCTGATCGCTGCCGGCCTTGGCATTGGAGCCATGCAGCTGCGCCTTGGCCAGCAAACCCCCGGCCTTGTGCAAATTTTGCCCGACACGCCATTGCCCGTGCTGCCGGCACATTTGGTGGCGCAAGCCGATTTGCTGCGCAATCCACGGGTGCGCAAGGCCTGGGATATGCTGGCGCGCCACCTGCTGGCTTGACGCGCCCAGCCCAATTGGCTAGCCCTGCGCCTGTATTTCCAACAGATCAGGTGCATCATGTCCAACCCATCATTGCTCATTCTCCCCGGCGACGGGATCGGCCCGGAAGTCATGGCCGAGGTCCGCAAGGTCATCACCTGGTTTGGCGATGCGCGCGGGCTGAAATTTGATGTGGAAGAAGACCTTGTGGGCGGCGCCGCCTATGATGCGCATGGCACGCCCTTGCATGATGACACGATGGCCAGGGCCCAGGCCGCCGATGCCGTGCTGCTGGGTGCGGTTGGCGGCCCGAAATACGATGCGCTCGATTTCAGCGTAAAGCCCGAGCGTGGCCTGCTGCGCCTGCGCAAGGAAATGGATTTGTTTGCCAACCTGCGCCCCGCGCAATGCTTTGATGCGCTGGCCGATTTTTCGAGCCTGAAGCGCGATGTGGTTGCCGGGCTCGATATCATGATCGTGCGCGAACTCACCTCGGGTGTGTATTTCGGCGAACCGCGCGGCATTTTCCCCGATAATGAGGGCGGGCGCGTGGGTATCAACACCCAGCGTTACACCACCGAGGAGATCCGACGCGTGGCGCGCGCGGCCTTCGAGCTGGCGCGCAAGCGCAACAACAAGCTTTGTTCGATGGAAAAGGCCAATGTCATGGAAAGCGGCATTCTGTGGCGCGAAGAGGTGCAATGGGTGCATGACAACGAATACTCCGATGTCGAACTTTCCCATATGTATGCCGATAACGGTGCCATGCAGCTTGTGCGCTGGCCCAAGCAGTTTGACGTGATCGTCACCGATAACCTGTTTGGCGATGTGCTGAGCGATTGCGCCGCCATGCTGACCGGCTCGCTTGGCATGTTGCCCAGCGCCAGCCTTGGCGCACCAATGGCGAATGGGCGCCCGAAGGCGATGTATGAGCCGGTGCATGGTTCCGCCCCCGATATTACCGGGCAGGGCAAGGCCAACCCGATTGCCTGCATCCTGAGCTTTGCAATGGCGCTGCGCTATTCGTTTGACGAGGGCGAAGCCGCCACCTTGCTGGAAGGTGCGGTTCAGAAAGTGCTGGCCGGTGGCGCGCGCACGGCCGATTTGCTTGGCCCGCAAGGTGGCACGGCGATCAGCACCACCGAAATGGGCGACGCGATTGTGGCAGCACTGGCCGCAAGCCAGTAGCCACCGCCAAGCCATGATACAAGGGGCCACCAATGCGGTGGCCTTTTGTTTTTCCGCCTGTTGCCGCCCTACAGCCAGCGCGCCAGAATCCTGTCGGTAAACGCGGCGAGCCGCTGGCGCTTTGCCGCAATCCCCACTTCGGAATGATGCGCGCGTTGCGTGTCCTCGGCGATCAGCACGCCCGAAACGCCGTTGAATCCTGACGCGGCCACCTGACGCACAATCCGGTCGGCCCCCACCTCGGTTGGCGAGGCCATGATGCGCATCACGCCCTGCATCACCCTCTCGGCCCCGCGCAGATTGCGCAGCAGGTTGGACCGGATATAGCCCGGATGCTGAAGGTTGACGGTAACACCACTGCCCGAAAGGCTTTGCGCCAGATCGACCGAAAACATCTCGAATGCCAGTTTCGAGGCGGCATAACTGTCCTTCTGGCCAAGGTCCGGGTCGGTTTCCATCGTCTCAAGGTCGATCACATCCAGATAGGCGGTGTCGGTTGTCAGGTTGACAATGCGCGCCGGTGCCGCGTCGCGCAGCCGGTCAAGCAATAGCCGCGTCAGCAGCACCGGGGCCAGATAGTTGACCGACCAGTTCATCGCAAAACCATCTTTGGTTGGCACATCGCTCATCGCGTTGATGCCCGCGCAGTTGACCAGCACATCTATGCGGCTCTGCGCGGCCAGAATGCGCGCGGCGCAGTCTTTCACGCTTTGCAGATCGGCCAGGTCGCAAGGCTCAAAGCTGGCTTTGCCACGACCGCCGCGCGCGGCAAGCGCGGCAAGCAGCGCCTTGCCCTTGGCGGCATCGCGGCCAGGCACCACCACATGCGCGCCCATCTGGTGCAGCATCTCAACCGCCACGCGACCAATTCCATCGGTGCCGCCGGTAAAGACAATCGTCTTGCCAGCAAGGTCGCGCTCGGCGGCCGCCAGCGCATGGCGCGGGTTTGGCTTGCGGCGTTGCGGGGTGAAGAGTTTCAGGATGATACGGGTTTTTTCGCTGACAAGCGGCATGACATGACCTTTGGACAATTTCTGTTCATTTGTCTAATTGACAATTATTGGCTGAATGTCAATATGCCGATCATGATAAAAACCGAAAACAATATCCTGAACGCCGCAATGCGGATGTTTTCGCGCTATGGCGTGAAGCGCACCAGCATGGCTGACCTCGCGCAGGAGGCGGGAATAAGCCGCCAAACGCTCTACAATGCCTACAAGAACAAGGACGAGGTGCTGCGGGCGCTGATCCGCGCTTTTGCCAGCGCCGCTTTGGCCGACAGCACAAAGGCGCTGCGCAATGTGCATGACCTTGGCGGCCAGCTCGATATCGTGTTGCATAACCTGACGGTGACAGGCTTTGACCTTGTCGCACAAATGCCCAATGCGCAGGATCTGATCGACGGTTTCAACGCCTCTGGCAAGGCAGAGATGGACGCCGCCGCCGAGACATTCCGCCTGCTGATCGCAGATCTGCTGAAGCCGCACCATGCGGCACTGGCGCGAAACGGGCTGGATGCAGACGCATTGGCCGATTTCGTGCAACATGCGGCCAAGGCAATGGGCCGAACGGCGCGCGACAGGGCGCATCTATTGCAACAATTGCACAGCCTCAGGCAGCTTTGCCTGGCAGCAACGGCAGCCTAGCCCATCTCATGCATATACGAGATGGGTTGTGCAGGGCGTTGCGGGGTCGGCTTACCCGACCCCGCAAGCAGCTTACTTGGGCTTGAAGGCGGCGATTTTGCCCACCTGTTGCTGTGCGATTTTCACCAGCTTGACCATTTTGGCCACGTCGGCCGGCTCATCGCTGTCAATGCCGATCGTGCCAAGATCGAAGCCCTTGAGCTTGACCCAATCTTTCCAGAATTCATCGCGATAGGCCGGTAGCTGCGCAATCTGGTTTGAAACGCTGCGGCCCTGCTGTTTGATATTGTCCCCCCAGCTTGCCTTGCTTGGCTTGCTTAGAAACACCTTGCTGGAGGCCGCAAACTGCTTGAGCATTGGCGCAAGATTCTTTGCCGCCAGATCTTCCTTGCGCTTGATATCGGCCAAAACCTTGTCAATCGCCGCCTGAAGATCGACGCTTTTCAACGATACGCGGAAAGTCTCGGCCGCTTTTTGCACTGCCGCTGCGGCTTTGGCGGCGGATTTGCCGGTGACCGCCTTGTTCAGCTTGGCCTGTGCGTCTTTCGCTGCCTTGACAATATTGTCCATTTCCTTGCTGATTGGCACAACCTTCGAGGCGTAATAGGTTTTGCACGCCTTCACCTTTTCAGCCAGTTGCTCGCGGGTTTTTGACGGGGTCATCGCCGGGTTGAGCTGATTGACATCAACCTTCTTCCAGGCCGCTTCGGCACTTTTCAGCACCGCACCCAGGCCTGTCGAGGTGAGCTTGCCCAGTTTGCCCTTTTTCTTCTGCCAATCGGCATCGGTCAATTCTGTCGGATACACAAGTTGCGTTGCACTGATACCAGCCATTCTAAGCTCCAAATTTATTTACGAATTCGCGTATTCTAATGCGTTTTGCGTTTTCGCAAAGTGTTTTCGTTGCTGTTTCGGGGCGGTTTCGCAATTTCCTGGACTATTTCCCACTTGTGCCGCCTTGCGATTCTCACTAAATCCCGTTGCGTCGGAGTGTAGCGCAGCCTGGTAGCGCACCTGCTTCGGGAGCAGGGGGTCGGAGGTTCGAATCCTCTCACTCCGACCAGTCCCGCCACATGCCCATCCCAATAAGGTCGCGAATACGCGATTCGCGCCGCGAACGGGCAAGAGCGCGCGCGCATTTCAGGCCAGATGAAGGCACTGGCTTGAAGGTTGTTATATGGCTTTGCATGTGCGTCATCCGGTTTGGGTTTTCAGCGCCCAGCCCGGCGCGTGGACCTTTACGCTGCTGTTTTTCGTCGAATCCGTATCGCGGGCGACTTTGGCCACGGTCATGCCGCTGGTCGCCTATGGGATTTTCGGTGACAAGCAAAGCGTATCGCTGGCCTATACGGCTGTGTCGCTTGTTGCGCTGGCGCTGAGCTTCACCATTCCCAGCCTCATCCGCCACCTGTCGCGCCGCTGGACCTATTCTTTGGGCGCGCTGTTGCTGGCGGCCTGCGCGCTGTTGCTCAATATGGGCATGGGGTGGAGCATGGTTCTGGCCATGCTGTTGCGCACTTTCGGGGCGGCGCTGCTGAACATCACGCTCAACCTTTACATCATGGACAATATCCGCAAACAGCAATTGGTGCGCTCGGAACCGCAGCGTTATGCCATTGCCACAATCGCCTGGACGGCGGCGCCGTTCATCGGTGCCTGGTCCTATGGCAGCTACGGGGTGCTGGCCCCGACCCTGTTCAGCGCCGGGGCGGCGGTGGCGCTGTTTGCGGTGTTCTGGATGGTGCGGCTGAACGAGAAACTGCCCATACGCGCCGCAAAAGCAGGCGCGGCACGGGTGATCAACCCGTTATCGGCCGTGCCGCGCTTTGTGGCCCAACCACGCCTGCGGCTGGCCTGGGCGATTGCCTTTTCACGCTCGTCCTTTTGGGTGACGTTTTTCATCTATACCCCGATTCTGATGCTCGAAGGCGGCTATTCGGCCACCACGGCGGGCGCGATTGTAGCATTTGGCAACCTGATGCTGTTCACCAATATCTTTGTTGAGCGCATTGCGCGGCGCTACAGCGTGCGCCGCATTCTGGCGGGCGCGCAAATATGTGCAGCCCTTGCGCTTGTGCCAACCGCGCTTTTCGCCGCCAATAACGCGCTGGCCGCCGGCATTCTGCTTGTCGTGGCCTCCTTCTTTGTTTCGGTGATGGACGGGCTTGGCCCGGTGCCGTTTCTGCGCGCCGTCCGCGCCCATGAGCGCCCGCAAATGACCACGGTTTACCGCACCTATCTGGATGTTTCCGAGCTGATTCCACCGCTGGTATACGCCGCGTTGTTTGGCCTTGCAGGCTTTACCGGCGTGTTCCTGGCGCTGGCGGCGCTGATGGGCGCAATGGGGCTGACCGCGCTGCGCTACCTGCCGCGCAGCCTGTAGGCCGGGCACCCATTGGCCCCGAAAGCTGCGATTTGGCGCAAGAATCGCTTTTGGCGTTTTATCTTGGCACAACACCCGTTAGAACCGCCTCGCATCCGCCCCTTGTTTTCAGGAGAATCGCGTAATGGGCTATAATATCGTCGTCGTTGGCGCCACGGGCAATGTGGGCCGCGAAATGCTGAACATTCTGGCCGAACGGGAATTTCCCGTCGCCAAGATCGCCGCGCTGGCTTCGCGCCGTTCGCTGGGCACCGAATGCAGCTTTGGCGATAAAACCCTGACCACCCAGGATCTGGACGGGTTTGATTTCACCGGCTGGGACATTGCGCTGTTTGCCGTGGGGTCCGAGGCCACCAAAAAATACGCGCCCATCGCCGCCAAGGCTGGCTGCGTGGTGATCGATAACAGCTCGCTTTACCGCTATGACCCGCTTGTGCCGCTGATCGTGCCCGAGGTGAACCCGGACGCCATTGAGCAGTATAAAAACAAGAACATCATCGCCAACCCCAACTGTTCCACCGCGCAAATGGTTGTGGCGCTGAAACCCCTGCATGACCGTGCGCGCATCAAGCGCGTTGTGGTCAGCACCTACCAGTCGGTTTCCGGTGCTGGCAAGGAAGGCATGGACGAGCTTTGGCTACAGACCAAGGGCATTTATGTGCCCGGTCAGGAATATGAGTCCAAGAAATTCACCAAGCAGATCGCCTTCAACGTGATCCCGCATATTGATGTGTTTCTGGAAGACGGCCAGACCAAGGAAGAATGGAAAATGGTCGCCGAAACCAAGAAGATCGTTGACCCGAAGATCAAGGTCACGGCAACCTGCGTGCGCGTGCCGGTCTTTGTTGGCCATTCCGAGGCGATCAATATCGAGTTTGAAGACCATCTGGACGAGGCCGAAGCGCGCGACATTCTGCGCGAAGCCCCGGGGATCATGGTGGTCGATAAGCGCGAAGATGGCGGCTATGTCACCCCAACCGAATGCGTGGGCGAATTTGCCACCTATATCAGCCGTATCCGCCAGGACCCGACGATTGATAATGGCATCAACCTGTGGTGCGTATCTGACAATTTGCGCAAGGGTGCGGCGCTCAACGCCGTGCAAATCGCCGAACTTCTGGGCCGCCGTGTGCTGAAAAAAGGCTAAGCGCGCCTTTCCGCGCATGACTGGCGGCGCCTGCGGGCGCCGCTTGCTTTTCAGCCCATTGTCGGCAAGGCTTGCGCAATCCATGATTGCGGAGCCATTCTCATGAAAACCCTTGTTTATACCAGCATTATCGCGCTTTTGGCCCATGCGGCCTGGGCCGAAGAAATTCCGGTCAACAGCGCCATCACGGCGGCTACGGTCTACCCTCAGGGTGCGAAAGTCACCCGCATGGTGCCGTTTGATATGGATGCAGGTGCGCATCAGCTTATCATCGCCGACCTGCCCGATGCGTTTGATTTTTCAACCCTGCGCATTGTCGGCACGGGTGATTTTACCCTTGGCACATTCGAGATGCGCCGCGACAACCTGCCACCAAGCGAACCCGTTTCTACGCCCGAAAGCCGCGCGATAGAGGCCGAGATCGAGCGCCTTGAAGACGCCGTTCAGGCCAAGGATTACGAGGTTGAAGCCGCAACCCAGCGCCAGCGTGCCGCCGAAGCCCAGATCGCGTTTTTGAACGCCATCGGCCAATCCAAAGCCGCCGACCAGTTGGATAGCGCCAGCGCCGAGGATTTGCGCGCCATTGCCGCGATGATTGGCGAAGAGACCAACGCAGCACTTGCTGCCGCCCTGCAAGCACGGATAGATGCAACCGCCTTGCGCGGCGAGTCCAACGATTTGCGCGAAGAGCTTGCCGATGCCCGCCAGCGCCTTGCCGCATTGCTGTTGCCCGAAAATGACAGCCCGCGCCTGTCCATCGCGGTTTCAGCCGAGGCGGCAACATCGGGGACACTGGAGATAAGCTATCTGGTAGAGTTTGCCTTTTGGATGCCCGTATACGATGTGAATCTTAGCTTGGAAGAAACGCCTGCACTGGATGTTGATCGCAGCATTGTAGTTTCGCAAGAAACTGGCGAAAACTGGGACAATATTTTACTTACTGTTTCCACGGCCCGCCCCAGCGACCAATCGGCGCCTAGCGATATTTACCCTCTAATCGCGCGCATTAAACCTCCCACTCAAAACGAAGCCCTTTCCGACGCAATGGGTGCGACCGCCTTCGCAGCGCCTGCGCCGATCATTGTCGAAGAAGCAATGCGCGCCGAGCCTTTCGCTGCGCGTTATCAGGGCCAGACGGTTGTGTATGATATGGCTAGCCCTGTGTCTTTGGCCGGCGATGGCACCGAGGTGCAGCTTGCGCTTGACAGCAAGGCGCTGGAGGTCGATGTGACCGCCCTTGCCGTGCCGGCCAGCGATGCCACCGCCTTTTACATGGCGGAAATCACCAATGGCAGCGGCGAGATTCTTCTGCCCGGCAATGCCCGCCTGTTCCGCGATGGCGCGATGATCGGAGAGGCACAACTGCCGCTTACCGCCGCCGGCAAAACGATAGATCTGCCCTTTGGCGCAATAGAAGGCCTGCTTGTGAGCCGGCGCATCCTGTCGCGCGAAGAGGGCGATACCGGCGTGTTCACCTCGTCCAACCGGCGCGGCGACCGGTTTGAAATTACGGCGGAAAACGTGACCGGACTGCCCTATGATCTGCGCATTCTCGACCGTGTTCCGGTATCGGAGCAGGAAGACCTGACCGTGAATGTCACCGCCAACCCGCGCATTTCCGCAACCGAGGTCGACGGCAAACGCGGCGTTGTCGCATGGGATTTGACACTTTCACCCGGGCAAGAACAAACCATCACCTTTGGCTACGAGCTTGGCTGGCCATCGGATAAGGAACTTTACATGGATGGCAACTAGCGCCCATTGGCCCCGCTTGCGCGGGGCCAGTGCCTAGATCTGGTGAAACGCGTTATCGGCGGGGTTGTAGCATTCCAGCCCGCCATCACGGATTTCGTTCCACAGCCCGTGCAGGCTGAGCGTTCCCGCCTCGACGGCATCGGCAACGAAGGGGAAGGTCATCAGGTTTTCAAGGCTGACGACAACGGCGTTTTTCTCAAGCTGGGTCAGGCGCTTGGCGCGGTCTTTTTCATTCGGGTCCAGCCTGTCAAAGCCGGGTTTGAGAATTTCGACCCAGGGGCCGATGAACTCGGAATTGGTGCGCAGATCTTCAGCCTCGCCGCAGCACAGATCATGCGACGCGGCCACGCCGCCGCAATTGGAATGGCCAACCACAAGCAGGTTCGAGACCTTCAGAAACTTCACCGCATATTCAATGGCCGCCGAGGTGCCGTGATGGTCATCATCCGGGCGATAGGGCGGCACGAGGTTGGCAATGTTGCGGTGAATGAAGAACTCGCCGGTTTCCGCCCCGAAAATGCTGGTCACATGCACGCGGCTGTCGCAACACGAAATGATCATCGCGCGCGGGCGCTGGCCCTCATCGGCAAGACGCGCATACCAGGCGGAATTTTCCTGATAGGTCGTGGCCTTCCAGCCCGCGAAACGTTTGCTTAGAAATGTCGGGAGCGGCTTTGCGTGTTTCATCATCAACCCTACAATTTTGCTTGCCTATCTGTGCCGTGTAATGCGCCCGAATTCAACCCCATCACGGCGCTTCACCTTGAGCAGGTGAAGGTCTAGACTTCGCGCGAACATAAAGGAGCCACCATGTCCGCCAGCTTTTCAACCGCCGAAAATGCCACGCCAATTCATGCCATTACCCCGCAAATGCTGCCCCAAACGCTGGCCGCGCTGGATGAGGCTGCGCGCAAATGGGTTGAAGGTGCGGGCTTTGCCGCCAAGCTGGGCGAGCTTGCGCTTATTCCGAACACCGATGGCAGCCTGCGCGCCGTGCTGGCGGGCTGGGGTGATGCGACAACGCGGGCGCGCGGGCGCTTCCACATGGCAACGGTTGCCGCAAAACTGCCCGCGGGCGATTATCGTTTCGCCGATGGGCTGGACGCAAGTGAACGCGCCGAATCGGCTCTGGCCTGGCTGCTGGCTGCTTACCGGTTCGAGCGGTATCGCAAACAGGGCAGCCAGGGCGCGCGGCTGCTGGCCCCCAACGGCGTTGATGCAGCGCGGATCGAGGTTGAGGCGCGCGCCACCTATCTGGCCCGCGACCTGATCAACACCCCCGCCAATGATATGACCCCCGCCGCGCTGGAAGCCGCAATAACCGCGCTCGCCCAGCGCCACAAGGCCAGGGTTTCGGCCATTGTCGGCGATGATCTGCTGAAGGAAAACCTGCCGATGATCCACGCGGTTGGCCGCGCCGCCGCCACTGCACCGCGCCTGGTTGACCTGATCTGGGGCGACGAGACCCACCCCAAAGTGACCCTTGTCGGCAAAGGCGTGTGCTTTGATACGGGCGGGCTGAACCTGAAACCCGGTGCCAGCATGGGGCTGATGAAAAAGGATATGGGCGGGGCGGCCACCGCCATTGGCCTTGCGCAGATGATCATGGAGCTGAACCTGCCGCTGCGCCTGCGCCTGCTGGTGCCTGCGGTTGAAAACGCGGTCTCCGGCACTTCCTTTCGCCCGCAAGATATTCTGACCTCGCGCAAGGGGCTGACGGTCGAGATCAACAACACCGATGCCGAGGGCCGGCTTGTGCTGGCCGATGCGCTGGCACTGGCCGATGAGGAATGCCCCGATATTCTGTTGTCGCTTGCCACGCTGACCGGCGCGGCGCGCGTCGCCCTTGGCCCCGATACGCCGCCGTTTTACACCGATAACGACAGCTTTGCGGCGCAGATCGCCGCCGGTGCGGCCACCAGGGCCGACCCGCTGTGGCGTATGCCCTTCCATACCCCCTATGAGGCGATGATCGAGCCCGGCATCGCCGATCTGGACAATGCGCCGGGCGGGGGCATGGCGGGGTCGATCACCGCTGCACTTTTCCTGCGCCGCTTTGTGGAACAGGCGAAGGTGTTTACGCATTTCGACCTCTATGGCTGGGTGCCCGCCGCCTTGCCCGCCCGCCCCAAAGGTGGCGAAATGCAAGGCGCGCGCGCCATGCTTGCCGCGATCGAGGCGCATTTGAAATGAGCGATGCGCGGCTGACCCCGATGCGCGGCCTGCCCGGCGAGAAGCAGCGCATCCTGCAGGCCATTGCCGACCAAACCGCCACAGCGAATGGGGCGCGCGAAAACCAGCTTCTATGGGGCGAAGCCTTTACGCCCTTTGACCATGACGGCGGTTTCACCTACGGGCAGGCCGCGTGCGGCTATATGGGCTGGGTGGCGGCAGATGCGCTTGGCCCGTGGCTTGCGCCAGGTCACCGCGTCTGCGTGCAGGGCAGTTTCCTCTATGAACGGGCCGACCTGAAATCGCCCACACGCGCGCGCCTGCCTTTTGGGGCGCGGCTGGCGGTAACAGGCACCGAGGGCGAGTTTTCAGAAACCGCCGATGGTTTCGTTTTCAGCCGCCATCTGGCCAGCGGCCCGGCCAAGGACCATGTCGCCGTTGCCGTGAAATTCATCGGCGCGCCGTATTTATGGGGCGGGCGGTCGGATTCCGGGCTTGATTGTTCGGGCCTTGTGCAACTGGCACTACAGGCCGCCGGCCACAGCGCCCCGCGCGATTCCGACATGCAACAGGCTTTGGGTGCGCCGGTAACCGGGCCGCTGAAACGCGGCGATCTGGTCTTCTGGCGCGGCCATGTCGGCATCATGATCGATGGTGAAAGCCTGCTCCATGCCAATGCTTACAGTATGCAGGTGGCGGTGGAGCCGCTGGAAGAGGCCGCAACGCGCATTGCCCACAAGGGCGGCGGGCCGATCACCCATCGCCGCCGCCTGGTTATTTAACCGAATATTCCTGCCGCCCGAGGCCGGAAATTTCCAGCCGCAGAATATCGCCTTTGGCCAGAAAGCGCGGCGGTTTTGCCCCCAGCCCCACGCCTTCCGGTGTGCCGGTGGCGATAATATCGCCCGGACGCAGCGCAAGAAACCCCGACATATAGGAAATGAGATGCGCGACATCGAACACCATATCGGATGTGCGCGCCGCCTGGCGCATTTCGCCATTCAGGCTAAGGTTCAGCGCCAGCGCCTGCGGGTCTGGCACCTCGTCGGCCGTGACAAGCCAGGGGCCGATCGGGCCAAAACCGGGGGCTGATTTGCCTTTGACCCATTGGCCGCCACGGTCTTTCTGCCAATCGCGCGCCGATACATCGTTCACAATGCAATAGCCCGCCACATGCGACAGCGCCTCGCGGCGCGACACATTGAAGGTGGGCGCGCCGATGACCACGCCAAGCTCGATCTCCCAGTCAATCCTGTCGCTACCCTTGGGCAAAGGCACGGCATCAAACGGGCCGGCAATGCAGCTCGTGGCCTTGTTGAACACCAGTGGCTCGTTCGGCAGATCGGAACCGGTTTCGGCGGCATGGGCGGCATAGTTACGCCCGATGGCATAAAAATTCGGTGCATCGGCAAGGCAGGCGCCAATGCGCTGCTGGCCAGAGACAAGCGGCAGATTGGCCGGGTCCAGCCGGTGCAGGCGTTCCAGCGCGGAAATGGCCACCGTGCTGCCGCCAAAATCGGTCACATGGTCGGACAGGTCGCGAATCCGGCCTTCGGCATCGATCATGCCGGGGCGCTCTTGCCCCAAGGGTCCATAGCGTAAAAGCTTCATGCCGGCCTTTCCAGATAGGCGCCCGATTGCGCGCCTAGCAGATACCCCGCGCAACCAACTGGTGCAAGGCGTTTAGGCGCGCGCCGCCCCAAGGTTGCCAATGCCCAGCACATGCAACACCCTGGCCTCGATATCGGCGGCCGAGAGCCTGGCGGCCTTATACATCGCCGCCGGGCTGTCATGGTCAAGGAAGGTATCGGGCAGCACCATCGAACGGAATTTCAACCCGGTATCGAACACGCCGGATTCGGCCAGATGCTGGGCGACATGGCTGCCAAAGCCGCCAATCGCACCTTCTTCAATGGTGATCAGCGCCTCGTGTTCAGCGGCCAAGCGATCAATCAGATCGGTGTCGAGCGGTTTGGCAAAGCGCGCATCGGCAATGGTGGGCGTTATGCCGCGCGCGGCAAGCGCCTCAGCCGCACGCTGGCATTCTGAAAGCCGCGCCCCGAAGGACAGTATCGCCACGCGGCTACCCTTCTGCACCACGCGGCCCTTGCCGATTTCCAGGACCGAGCCGCGCGCCGGAAGCTCTACCCCCACACCCTCGCCACGCGGAAAACGAAAGGCGCTGGGCCGGTCGTTGATGCTGGCCGCCGTGGCAACCATATGCATCAACTCTGCCTCGTCTGCCGCCGCCATCACAACGAAATCGGGCAGGTTGGCAAGAAAGGCAATGTCAAAGCTGCCGGCATGGGTGGCCCCATCGGCGCCAACCAGCCCGGCACGGTCGATCGCAAAGCGCACCGGCAGGCGCTGGATGGCAACATCATGCACAACCTGATCATAACCGCGCTGCAGGAAGGTCGAATAGATCGCGCAAAACGGTTTCAGCCCGCCAGCCGCCAGACCGGCGCTGAAGGTTACGCCATGCTGTTCGGCAATGCCGACATCGAACATCCGGCGCGGGAATTTGGCGGCGAATTTATCCATGCCGGTGCCATCGGGCATGGCGGCGGTGATGCCCACGACGCGGCTATCGGCCTCGGCCTCGGCGATCAGCGCACGCGCAAAAACACTGGTATAGCTTGGCGCATTCGGGGCGGCCTTGGCCTGCTCGCCGGTCAGCACATCGAACTTCGCCCGCGCATGGCCCTTGTCGGCGGCCTGCTCGGCAGGGGCATAGCCCTTGCCCTTGGTTGTAAGAACATGCAGCAGAACGGGGCCATCGGCGCGGTCATGCAATGTGCGCAAAATGCTGGTCAGCGCGGCCATGTCATGCCCATCGACCGGGCCGACATAGGAAAAGCCAAGCTCTTCAAACAATGTGCCACCCACGGTCAGGGATTTGACCATTTCCTTGGCGCGGCGCGCGCCTTCGGCCAGCGGTGGCGGCAAAAGCTGCGCAAAGCCCTTGGCGGCGGATTTCAGCTCCTGAAACGGTTCCTGGCTGTAAATGCGCGACAGATAGGCCGAAAGCGCGCCCACCGGCGGGGCGATCGACATTTCGTTGTCGTTCAGAATGACAAACAGCCGCTTGTTCATATGCCCGGCATTGTTCAGCGCCTCGAACGCCATGCCGGCGCTCATCGCGCCATCGCCAATGACCGCCACGGCATCGCCAACCCCGGTCTCGGGTGCGCCGCCAAGCTCGCGCGCTGCGGCAAAACCAAGGGCGGCCGAAATAGAGGTGGAGGAATGCGCCGCGCCAAACGGGTCATACGGGCTTTCGCTGCGCTTGGTGAAGCCCGATAGCCCGCCGCCGCTGCGCAAGGTGCGGATGCGGTCACGCCGCCCGGTCAGAATTTTATGCGGATAGCACTGGTGGCCAACGTCAAAAATGATCTTGTCGCGCGGCGCATCGAAAATGGCGTGCAGCGCCACGGTCAGTTCCACCACGCCAAGCCCGGCGCCCAAATGCCCGCCGGTGACAGACACTGCCGAAATGGTTTCGGCGCGCAGCTCGTCGGCCAGTTGGCGCAGTTGCGCGGCGCTCATGCCCTTCAGGTCGGCCGGGCTGGAAACGGTATCGAGCAACGGGGTTGCCGGGCGCATGGAGTCGGGCTGGGTCACTTCGGGCCTTTCGGTTATGAGCGGCGCGTTACGATATAGCGCGCGGCTGCACGCAAATTATCGCCGCGCTTACCATAAGGCGCAAGCGCGTCACAAGCGCGCGCGCAAAGCTGTTGCGCGCGGCCCTGTGCAGCCTCCAGCCCCAGCAGCGAAACAAAGGTGGCTTTTCCGGCCGCCTCGTCCTTGCCAAGGCGCTTGCCGGCCAGCGTGGCGTCGCCCGCAACATCCAGCACATCATCATGGATCTGGAAGGCGAGGCCAATGGCGGCGGCATAATCGGCCAGTGCCGATGGATCATCGCCCGCCACCACGGCCCCCGCCGTGGCCGACCAGCCGATCAGCGCGCCGGTCTTGAGTGATTGCAGATGCGTGATGTCATCCAGACCCAGCGGCACGGTCGCGGACTCAGCCGCAATATCCAGCGCCTGACCCTGCACCATGCCGCGCCCGCCCGCCGCATGTGCCAGTGCTTTGATGGCATTCAGCAAACCAGTCGCATTGGGCGCGTTCAGGTTGGCAAGAATGTCAAAGGCTTCGGCCTGCAGCGCATCGCCCGCCAGAATTGCCGTCGCCTCGTCCCATTTGACATGCAGGGTCGGCAGGCCGCGGCGCAGATCGTCATCATCCATTGCCGGCAGATCGTCATGCACCAAGGAATAGGCGTGCAGGCATTCCACGGCCGCGGCCAGACCATCGCCAATGTCGGGGCTGAGCCCGTGCAGTTCTGCACCCTCGATCGCCAGAAACCCGCGCAGCCGCTTGCCCTTGGCCAGCGCGGCATAGCGCATGGCCTTGGCGATACGACCTTCGGCGGCGGATGGCAGCTCGGCATCCAGACGCGCCTCGCTGCGCGCCGCCGCCCCTGCCAGCACGGCGGCAAAATCGGGTGCGGACGCTGCCATATCAGGAAATATCGACCGGCTCGGCCCCGTCCGGCTTGCCATCGGCGCCAAGCGTGATGCGCGTCACCGCCTCTTCCGCCTCTTTCAGCCGCGCGGCGCAATGGGCTTTCAGCGCGCCGCCGCGTTCATAAAGCCTGATCGATTCATCCAGCGGCACCTCGCCGCTTTCAAGCTGCTTCACCACATCTTCCAAGGCGGCCATCGCCTCTTCAAAGCTCATCTGCTCTACGGGTTTGTCGCTCATTCGCCTGCCTCCATCAACGCGCGCATATGGGCGGTGGCCCCATCGGCCAGCCCGTCGAGACTATAGCCGCCCTCCAGCACCGACACCACGCGACCCTGTGCGAATTCCTGCGCCAGTTTGCAAATTTCAGCGGTGATCCAGTAAAAATCATCGCCCTCAAGGTTCAGATTTGCCAGCGGGTCAAGCCTGTGGGCATCGAACCCTGCCGATATGAACAGCATTTCGGGCCTGTGGTCGCGCAGAAACGGCAGGGCAAGGCGCTGCATGGCCGCGCGGAATGCCGGCCCATCGCTCAGCCCCGGCAAGGGGATATTCAGCACATTGCCATGCGCGCCGCGCTCATCGGCCCGGCCGGTGCCGGGGTAAAGCGGCATCTGATGGCTGGAGCAAAAGGCGATGCGCGCATCATCCCATACCAGATCTTGCGTGCCATTCCCGTGATGCACGTCAAAATCCAGTATTGCCACGCGTGAAAGCCCGTGATGCTCCAGCGCATGTTTGGCGGCAATCGCCACATTGCCCAGAAAGCAAAAGCCCATCGCCTCGGCTTTTTCGGCATGGTGGCCGGGGGGGCGCATCATGGCGAATGCGTTTCGCGCCGCGCCCGCCATGACCATATCGACCGCCTGCACGGCGGCCCCGGCGCTGCGCAACACCGCTTGCCAGCTTTCGGGCGAAAGATGGGTATCGGGGTCGATCGCGGCAAAGCCCCGGCTGGGGATGCGCGCCTTGAGGCTGGCAAGATATTCCGGCGGATGCGCGCGCAAAATCGCCTCATCTGCCACCGCCGGGGCTTCAACGCGCAGCAGGCTGGCATAGGCAGGGGTGGCAAATTCTGCGTTCAGGCGCACAACCCGCTCCACCCGCTCGGGGTGGCCATCCGGGGTGACGTGATCAAGCGCCGATTCATGTGTGATGAGTGCTGTTGTCATGCCTGCAACTTGGCCCAAGGCGCGGCATTTGCCAAGGGCGATTGCAATTTGCCGCACCGTTGCTAGAGATACCCCGACAGGAGGCCAAATGCCCGAACTGCCCGAAGTTGAAACCATCCGCCGCGGCCTGCTGCCGGTCATGGAGGGCGCGGTGATTGCACGGCTGACCCTGCGCCGCGCCGGGCTGCGCTGGCCATTCCCCGCCGCTATGGCCGAAACCGTCAGCGGCGCGCGCGTATTGCTGCTGCGCCGCCGCGCCAAATACATTCTGGCCGATCTCGACAACCGCCACACGCTGCTGTTTCATATGGGCATGTCGGGGCGGATTCTGATAGAGGGCGCCAGCCCCGATGCCCGCGCGCATGACCGTGCCGCGCCCACCCGGCACGACCATGCGCTGTTTGATATGCACAACGGCGCGCGCATCACCTTCAACGATGCCCGCCGCTTTGGAATGCTCGATCTTTTTGCCACCGGGGCCGAGGCGGCCCAGCCCTTGCTGGCCAAACTGGGGCCGGAGCCTTTGGGCAATGATCTGAACGCCGCTGCGCTGGCCGACCGGTTTGCCGGGCGCAAATCTCCGATCAAAACCGCGCTGCTGGATCAGCGCATTATTGCGGGGCTTGGCAATATCTATGTGTCCGAGGCGCTGTGGCGTGCGCAAATTCACCCCGAAACCCCCATCGGCGCGCTGGGCCTTGCACAAATCGAAACCCTCATCCGCCAAATCCGCGATGTGCTGGACGAGGCGATAGCGGCCGGTGGCTCCAGCCTGCGCGACTATCGCCAGACCGATGGTGAACTCGGCTATTTCCAGCATGGTTTTGCGGTGTATGACCGCGCCGAACACCCCTGCGCCAGGCCGGGCTGCGCCGGGCAGATTGCGCGCATCACCCAGGCCGGGCGTTCCAGCTATTTCTGCCCCCTCTGCCAGCCAAAGGGTTGATCCGCGCCGCGAAATAGCACAAGACTCAAACCCCATACGCGGCATCAAAGGAGCCTGGACATGGCCTATGAAACGATTCTTGTAGACATTGAAGACCATGTCGCCCTGATCCGGCTGAACCGGCCCGAGGCGCTGAACGCGCTGAACTCCACCCTGCTGGGCGAGCTTGGCAATGCACTGGCCGATGCCGATGAAAACCCGGATATCCGCTGTATCGTGCTGACCGGGTCCGACAAGGCCTTTGCCGCGGGGGCCGATATCAAGGAAATGGCGGATAAATCCTTTGTCGATATGTTCGGTGGTGACTTTTTCACCCCGGAAACCGAGGCGCTGATGCGCATCCGCAAGCCCATCATTGCGGCGGTTGCCGGCTATGCGCTGGGTGGCGGGCTGGAACTGGCGATGATCTGCGACATCATGATCGCCGCGGATAACGCCAAATTCGGCCAGCCCGAAATCAACCTCGGCGTTGTCGCCGGCATGGGCGGCACGCAGCGGCTTACGCGGTTTGTGGGCAAATCCAAATCGATGGAAATGAACCTGACAGGCCGGTTCATGGATGCAAAGGAAGCGGAAAGCTCTGGCCTTGTCAGCCGGGTCGTGCCGCTGAAAGACTTGCTGAGCGAGGCGCGGGCCACGGCCACCAAGATCAGCGAAAAATCCATGCTCACCGTGATGGCCGTCAAGGAAGCCGTGAACCGCAGCTACGAGGTCAGTCTGCGCGAAGGATTGTTGTTTGAACGCCGCATCTTCCACGCGCTTTTTGCGACAAACGACCAAAAAGAGGGCATGAATGCCTTTGCCGAAAAGCGCAGCCCGCAATTCCGCGACACCTAGTCCCAGATTCTGCTGCTTGGCGTGTTGACATGGCCCCCGAGTCGGATGTAGAGGGACGCTTCATCTTTCGACCATTCGACAGAACCGGAAATTAAACATGGCCAACTCGCCCCAATCCAAGAAACGCGCCCGGACGGCCGAGCGCCGCACCGCGATCAACAAATCGCGCCGCTCGCGCATCAAGACCTTCATCCGCCGCGTTGAAGAGGCGATCAGCTCTGGCGATCAGTCCAAGGCGCAGGAAGCGTTGAAAAACGCACAGCCCGAAATTATGCGCGGCGTCACAAAAGGCGTTGTCCACCTGAACACCGCCAGCCGCAAGATTTCGCGCCTTGCTGGCCGCATAAACGCGATGTCTGCGTAATATTACGCTTTAAGCTGTTGAAAACGCGTCCGAATTTCGGGCGCGTTATTTTTTTGTCATGAATCTTCCACAGTTGCCTACCTGTTCTATTGTCCGAATCTATGGGCTTGGGTATGGTGACTTACGCCTTGCGATTCCCTGGTGATCGACTGCTCTGGGCGCTGCCAAATTTGAAATACCAACACCGCATGGAGGGCGCAGGCCAAGCATGTGATGGGAAGATTTTGCCTTGTCAGCCCAAGCAGACCCACCTTGCGGAACCGCTTTGGGGCATTTGTTTGGGGATGTTTATGCAAAAAGACATTGGCGAGGTCGGGCCGCAACAGGCCTGGGAGATTCTCAGCAATGATCCGACCGCGCGGCTGGTAGATGTGCGCACACGCGCCGAATGGAGCTTTGTTGGCGTGCCGGATCTTGCGCCGCTTTCGGGGCAGACCCTGCTGGTTGAATGGAAAAGCTTTCCCCAGATGCAGCGCAACGAGAATTTTGTCAGCGAATTGCTGACCGGGCTTGATGATGCGCCGGCCAGCAAGCTGCTGTTCATCTGCCGCTCGGGCGCGCGGTCGCTGGAAGCGGCGCGCCTTGTGGCCAGCGCGCTTGGCGGCCAAGACAATCCACCCGAATGCATAAATGTCGCCGAAGGCTTTGAAGGCGATCTCGACCCTGCCGCGCATCGCGGCCAATCAAATGGCTGGAAAGCCGCTGGCTTGCCCTGGCGGCAATCCTGATCACAAAAAGGCTGCCGCGCGCATTGGCGTGACGAGCGGGCCAAACCGGAACGGACAGATGAATGAGTAACGAAATTTGGGGCAAGGTGCGCAATTCGCTGCAATCTCAGCTTGGCGCACAGGCCTATGGCAACTGGATCGAGCCGCTGACCTTTGAGCGGTTTGACGCCGGCATCGCCCATATCGCCGCCCCAACCCGCTTCATTGCCACCTGGGTGCAGCGGCATTATGGCGAAAAAATTCACGGGCTTTGGGCCGAACATGGCGTTGCGATCGACCGTGTCGTGCTGTCCAACACCACACAGCCCGCCGCCGCCAAACCGGCGGCCCCCGCCGTTCAGGCACCGTTCGAGACGGGCGAGGCCGAGCTGCCCTCGATGCCGCTGAACAACAATTTCACCTTTGATGCTTTCGTGGTCGGCAAACCCAACGAGCTGGCCCATGCCGCCGCGCGCCGCGTGGCCGAAGGCGGCGATGTGGCCTTCAACCCGCTGTTTTTCTATGGCGGTGTCGGGCTTGGCAAAACCCATCTGATGCACGCCATCGCCCATGACATTCGCGCCAAACGCCCCGGTGCGCGCGTGCTGTATGTATCGGCCGAACAGTTCATGTATCGCTTCGTGCAGGCGCTGCGCTTCAAGGATATGCACGGCTTCAAGCAGCTCTTTCGTTCGGTCGATGTGCTGATGGTTGACGATGTGCAATTCATCGCCGGCAAGGAATCCACCCAGGAAGAATTCTTCCATACATTCAATGCTTTGGTTGAGAACCACAAGCAGGTTGTGCTGTCGGCCGACAAAGCCCCCAGCGATATTGACGGGCTGGAGGAGCGGATTCGTTCGCGCCTGCAATGCGGGTTGGCGGTTGATCTGCACCCGACCGACTACGAGCTGCGCCTCGGCATTCTGCAATCCAAGCTCGAAGGCCAGATGCAGCATTACCCCAATATGGTTGTGCAGGATGGTGTGCTGGAGTTTCTTGCCCAGCGCATTTCGCAAAACGTGCGCGTGCTTGAAGG
Organism: Abyssibius alkaniclasticus; assembly: GCF_020447305.1. NCBI lineage: Bacteria > Pseudomonadati > Pseudomonadota > Alphaproteobacteria > Rhodobacterales > Paracoccaceae > Abyssibius > Abyssibius alkaniclasticus. Next base: position 760,477 of record NZ_CP095732.1, read on the forward strand.
CGCGCTGAACCGGCTTTTTGCGCATGGTGGGCTTGTGGGGCGCGAAATTACCCTCGATCTGGCCACCGAATGCCTGTCGGACCTGCTGCGCGCCTCTGAACGCAAGGTGACGATTGATGAAATCATCCGCAAGGTGGCCACGCATTACAATCTGCGCATGACCGACCTGCTTTCGGCCCGGCGCGCGCGTTCCGTGGCCCGCCCGCGCCAGATTGCCATGTATCTCAGCAAAACGCTCACCTCCAAAAGCCTGCCGGAAATTGGCCGCCGTATTGGCGGGCGCGATCATACAACGGTCATCCATGCCGTGAAGAAGATCGAAGAGCTGCAGATGAGCGACTTTCAAATCGCCGAAGATGTGGAACTGCTGCGCCGGATGCTGGAAGCCTAGCGAATCCTGCAGAAATAATGCACCCGGCTGGGGCGCTAATTCTGCGGTGCCGGTGCGTATTTGCCTTTGAACTGCTTGCAAATTTCGTTAGGGTCATTCCCCAAAGCGCGCGGTATTTTGCGCCAAAAAGACGGTGGAGACAATGAAAGCAAGCATCGAGCGTTCTGCCCTTCTCAGGGCAATGGGCCGCGCCCAGTCGGTTGTCGAACGGCGCAATACCATTCCCATTCTGGGCAATGTGCTGATCGAGGCTGAGGGCGCGCAAATTGCCTTTCGCGCCACAGACCTTGATATCGAGGTGGTAGACCGCACCGCCGCCGTGGTGGAGCGCGCCGGTGCCACAACCGTGGGCGCGCATACCTTGCATGAAATCGTGCGCAAACTGCCCGATGGCGCGATGATCGAGCTGCATGACGATGGCGCATCGGGCCGGCTGGAAGTGCGCGCCGGGCGCAGCCATTTCAGCCTTGCCACCTTACCGCGCGAAGATTTTCCGATTATGGCAAGCTCGGAATATGCCTGCAATTTCGCCGCCAAGGCGCCCATGCTGCGCCGCCTGTTCGACAAGGCGAAATTCGCCATTTCAACCGAGGAAACCCGTTATTACCTCAACGGCGTTTACATGCATTCCGCCGAGGGCAAGCTGCGCTGCGTGGCCACCGATGGCCACCGCCTTGCGCGCATCGATGCCGACCTGCCCGAAGGGGCGGAAGATTTGCCCGGCGTGATCGTGCCGCGCAAAACCGTGGGCGAATTGCGCAAGCTGCTTGATGATGACGATGCGCAGATTGCGGTGTCGGTTTCGGAAACCAAAATCCGCTTTGCCACGCCGGAAATCACGCTGACATCGAAGGTGATCGACGGGTCTTTCCCCGATTACACCCGCGTCATTCCGACCGGCAACACCAAGCGCATGGAGGTGGACGCCGCCGAATTTGCCCAGGCGGTTGACCGTGTTTCAACCGTATCAAGCGAACGGTCACGCGCCGTGAAACTGGTGCTGGAGGATGACCGGCTGATCCTGTCGGTCAACGCGCCCGATGCCGGTGCCGCCGATGAGGAACTGGCCGTTGCCTACCAGGACGAACGGCTTGAGATTGGCTTCAACGCCAAATATCTGCTGGAAATCGCCAGTCAGGTCGACCGTGAGAATGCGGTCTTCATGTTCAATTCATCGGGCGACCCGACCTTGATGCGCGAAGGCAATGACGAATCCGCCGTCTATGTCGTGATGCCCATGCGCGTTTAGGCGCGATGCCGACCACCTATATCCGCCAGCTGCGGCTATCGCATTTTCGCAGCCACAAGGCCGCCCATCTGGAACTGGATGGGCGGCCGGTTGCGCTTTACGGGGCCAATGGTGGGGGCAAAACCAATGTGCTGGAGGCGCTGTCGCTGCTTTCGCCGGGGCGTGGCTTGCGCCGGGCCGATGGTGCCGAGCTTATGCGCCGCCCCGAAACGCTTGGCTGGCGGATTGATGCGCTGCTGCGCGCCGAGGGCCAGGACCATGCGCTGGCCAGCCGCGCCACGCCCGGACAGAACCGCACGGTTGAGATTGACGGCAAGCCAGCCCCGCAAACCGCGCTGGGCCAGCTTATGCGCCTGCTTTGGCTTGTGCCGGCAATGGACAGGCTCTGGACCGAGGGTGCCGCCGAGCGCCGCCGCTTCATCGACCGGCTGGCGCTGTCGTTCAACCCGGCCCATGCCGAGGCAACGCTGACTTATGAAAAAGCCATACGCGAGCGCAACCGCCTGCTGAAAGACCAGGTGCGCGATGCGGCATGGTATGAGGCGCTTGAACAGCAAATGGCGCAAAGCGGGGCCGCCATCAGCCAAACCCGCAACTGGGTGGTTGGTCGTCTTGCCCGCGCGCAGGACGGTGCCGCAACCGCCTTTCCGGTGGCCGCGCTTGCCATTGCGCCCGGTGATGATACGCCCGATGAGGATTTGGCGAAGCTGCTGGCCCGTGGTCGCAGCCGCGATATGGCGGCGGGGCGCACGCTTTCGGGCCCGCACCGCGCCGATTTACAGGCCATCTATGCCGAAAAATCCATCGCCGCGCATCTGTGTTCCACCGGCGAGCAAAAGGCGCTGCTCATCTCGCTGATGCTGGCCGCTGCCCGTGCCCTGCTTGAAGATACCGGCGCGACCCCGCTTTTGCTGCTTGACGAGGTGGCCGCCCATCTGGATGCCACGCGGCGCGCCGCCCTTTACGATGAAATCTGCACCCTTGGCACGCAGGCCTGGATGACCGGCACCGGCGCGGAACTCTTTACCGACCTAGGCGCGCGCGCCATGCAGTTTGAAGTGGTCGAGCGCGATGGTGCCTCCGTGATCAACCCGCAATCATGACTCTCGACCTTTCTGAACTTGCGCTTTATGCGGGCGCTTTGGCGGTGCTGTTCCTTACCCCCGGCCCGGTTTGGGCAGCTTTGGTGGCGCGGGCGGTTTCGGGGGGCTATGCTTCTGCCTGGCCGCTGGCGCTGGGGGTGGCGGTGGGCGATGCGCTGTGGCCCCTGGCGGCAATTTTCGGGGTCAGCGCGCTGATCGCTCTCTATGCCGATTTTCTGATCTGGCTGCGCTATGCGGGCGCGCTCATGCTGGCGCTGATCGGGCTGCAAATCATCCGCCATGCGCGGATGATCCCGGGCAAGGACCGCGCCCTTACCCGCCCCGGATGGCGCGCGGGGTTTCTGGCCGGTCTCATGGTCATCCTCGGCAACCCAAAGGCGATATTGTTCTATATGGGCCTGCTGCCGGGGTTTTTCGACATGGGCAATCTCACCCTGCTCGACATCGTGGCCATCTGCGTTCTGTCCTTCGCCGTGCCGCTTTCGGGCAATCTGGTGCTGGCCGGATTGGTGGGCCGCGCGCAGCGGTTTCTGTCCAGTCCAAATGCGGTGTTCCGCACCAATCTGGTTTCGGGCGGTTTGCTGGTTCTGGTCGCGCTCGGCATTGCGCTGACATAGGCAAAACAGCACCGTCAGCGCGTGACAATCCCGCGCGGGGGCAGTAGTATTGCCACCACAATATACAGGATATGATACATGTCGGAAATCGAGCAGCCGCACGAAGAATATGGTGCGGATTCTATCAAGGTTCTCAAAGGGTTGGAGGCGGTCCGCAAACGCCCCGGCATGTATATTGGCGACACTGATGACGGTTCGGGCCTCCACCATATGGTGTATGAGGTTGTGGATAACGGCATCGACGAGGCTTTGGCCGGTCATGCCGACACGGTTTCGGTGACAATCCATGCCGACAGTTCGGTTTCCGTGGCCGATAATGGCCGCGGCATTCCGGTGGATATGCACAAGGGCGAAGGTGTTTCCGCCGCCGAAGTGATCATGACCCAGCTTCATGCGGGCGGCAAATTCGACCAGAATTCCTATAAGGTTTCCGGCGGTCTGCACGGGGTTGGCGTTTCGGTCGTGAATGCCCTTTCGGATTTTCTGGAGCTGACGATCTGGCGCAATGGCAAGGAACATTACGCACGGTTCGAGGGTGGCTTCACCACGGAATCCTTGCGCGTTGTGGGCGATGCCAATGGCCAAAAGGGCACGCGCGTGCGCTTCATGGCGGCAACCAGCACGTTTTCAAACCTCGAATACAGCTTCAAAACGCTCGAACACCGCCTGCGCGAACTGGCCTTTCTGAATTCCGGTGTGCGCATCACCCTGCGCGATGAACGCCCCGCCGAGCCGCTGGAAACGACCCTTGTCTATGAGGGCGGCGTGCGCGAATTCGTGCGCTATCTCGACCGTTCCAAAACCCCGCTCATCCCCGAGCCGATCTTCATGACCGGCGAAAAAGACGGCATCGGCGTTGAGGTGGCCATGTGGTGGAATGACAGCTACCACGAAAATGTGCTGCCCTTTACCAACAACATTCCGCAGCGCGATGGCGGTACGCATATGGCGGGGTTTCGCGGCGCGCTGACCCGCACCATCAACAATTACGCGGCCAGCTCCGGCATTCTGAAAAAGGAAAAGGTCACGTTTTCCGGCGATGATGCCCGCGAAGGGCTGACCTGCGTGCTGTCGGTCAAGGTGCCCGACCCCAAGTTTTCGAGCCAAACGAAGGACAAGCTCGTCAGTTCCGAAGTGCGCCCGGCGGTTGAAGGCCTGATGAACGAAAAGCTGGCCGAGTGGTTCGAGGAAAACCCCGCCCATGCCAAAACCATTGTCGGCAAGATTGTCGAGGCGGCGCTGGCGCGCGATGCCGCCCGTAAGGCACGCGAGCTGACCCGCCGCAAATCGGCGATGGATATTGCCAGCCTGCCCGGCAAGCTCGCCGATTGTCAGGAAAAAGACCCGTCGAAATCCGAAATCTTCTTTGTCGAGGGGGATTCGGCTGGCGGGTCCGCAAAACAGGGCCGTTCGCGCCACAATCAGGCGGTGCTGCCGCTGCGCGGTAAAATTCTGAATGTCGAGCGCGCACGGTTTGACAGGATGCTGTCAAGCCAGGAGATCGGCACGATCATCACAGCCCTTGGCACCGGCATCGGGCGCGACGAGTTCAATATCGAAAAACTGCGCTACCACAAGGTCATCATCATGACCGATGCCGATGTCGATGGCGCGCATATCCGCACCCTGCTGCTGACCTTCTTCTTTAGGCAGATGCCGGAACTGATTGAGGGCGGCTATCTCTACATTGCCCAGCCGCCGCTTTACAAAGTGGCGCGCGGTCGCTCGGAAGTTTACCTCAAGGACCATCTGGCTCTGGAAGATTACCTGATCGAACAGGGGCTGGAAGGCGCAATGCTGCAACTCGGCAATGGCAGCCAGCTTTCCGGCGCCGACCTTGCCCGCGTGCTGAACGAGGCCCGCCAGGTGCGCGCCATCCTCAACAACTTCCCCACGCATCACCCGCGCTTTGTGCTGGAACAGGCGGCAATTGCCGGTGCGTTGCGGCAAGGCGCGCTCGATGCCGATGCACAGGGCAATGCCGACCGCGTGGCCACCCGGCTCGACCTGATCGCCACCGAATACGAAAAAGGCTGGACAGGCCGCCCCACCCAGGATGGCGGCTTGCGCTTCAGCCGCGTGCTGCGCGGTGTGGAAGAGGTGCGCACGCTTGAAGCCAGCGCCTTGCGCAGCGCCGAAGCGCGCAAGCTTGCCGCCCTTACCGACAGTTTGCGCGAAATCTACGAGCAACCCGCCAAACTGATGCGCAAAGACCGTGACATCGAGATTTTTGCACCAAGCGCCTTGCTGATGGCGGTGCTGGCCGAGGGCGAAAAGGGTCTGAACCTGCAACGCTACAAAGGTCTTGGCGAAATGAACCCCGGCCAGCTCTGGGAAACCACGCTCGACCCCGAGGCGCGCACGCTGTTGCAAGTGCGTATCGGCCATGTCGATGATGCCGACGAGATTTTCACCAAGCTGATGGGCGACGTGGTCGAACCCCGCCGCGCCTTCATTCAGGAAAACGCGCTCAGCGTGGAAAACCTCGACGCCTGATCCCGCGCTCTGCCGCGCCGCGCCGGCGCGCCCCAAGGGGCGCTTGCGCAGCTTGGCGGTGGCGGCGCGGCGAAGTTGCACCTGGCCCAAGCCAGGCACACGCGCCGCCCTGTCCCGTTGCGCTTTTCATCTTTTGCTCAAAAATATCCTGCGGGGGTCTGGGGGTGCAAAACCCCCAGCTCTGCCCGATCAACCCACCTTGCAGGCAGCCATAATGGCCATGTTCACGATGTCATTCACGGTGGATGAGGTTGAACACAGCTTCACCTGACGGTCGATTCCCGTCAGGATGGGGCCGATCACCGTGACATGGCCCATTTCCTGCAACAGCTTCACCGAGATCGAGGCCGAATGCCGCGCCGGCATGACCAGAATATTGGCCGGGCCGGTCAGGCGACAGAAGGGGAAGCTTTTCATCACTTCGATGTTCAGCGCGACATCGACGGTCATCTCGCCATCAAACTCGAAATCGACCCCGCGCGCCGCCAGAACCTCTGAGGCGCGCGCCATTTTGACCGCGCGCTCCGAAACCGGATAGCCGAAATTGGAAAAGCTGCAAAAGGCCACGCGCGGTTCCAGCCCCAGCGAGCGGGCCACATCGGCGGCGCGCATGGCAATATCGGCAAGGTCATTCTCGGTCGGCCATTCCTGCACCAATGTATCGGCCAGCAGCACCATGCGCCCGCGCGCCAAGAGCGCGGTCACACCCACCGCACCATCGCCGGGTTCGGCGTCAAACACATGGTTTATCAGGTTCAGCACATGCGCCGATTTGCGCGTCGCCCCGGTGACCATGCCATCGGCCATGTCATGGGCCAGCAGAAGTGCTGCAAAAACATGGCGGTCGCGGCTGGCGAGTTTGTGGCAGTCGCGCTGGTCAAACCCTTTGCGGTGAAGGCGCTGATACAGAAAATCGGTATAGGTTTCCAGATTGTCGATCATCGCGGCATTGACGATTTCAATCTCGTCAATCGCCTCGGGCATCCCCAGCGTTGTCAGAAAACCGGCAATTTGTTCAGGGCGGCCCACCACAAGCGGCTGGCCAAGCCCGCTGCGCTTGAAGGTCACGGCGGCGCGCACCACACGTTCATCATCGCCCTCGGCAAAGATGATCCGCGCCTGTTCGCGCCGCGCCCGCACCGAAAGCGATTGCAGGATGCTGGCCGTCGGGTCCATCCGCGCGCGCAAGCTATGCTCGTAGGCATCCATATCGACAATCGGGCGGCGCGCCACGCCGGTTTCCATACCGGCCCGCGCCACAGCGGGCGGAATCACGTGAATCAGCCGCGGGTCAAACGGCGTGGGGATGATGTATTCCGGCCCGAAGCTGAGCTTGGTGCCATAGGCCATCGCCACCTCGTCGGGCACATCCTCGCGCGCCAGCGCCGCCAAAGCCTCGGCACAGGCGATTTTCATGGCATCGTTGATGGCGGTGGCGTGAATATCGAGCGCACCGCGAAACAGATAGGGAAAACCCAGCACATTGTTGACCTGATTGGGGTAATCCGAACGCCCCGTCGCCACAATCGCATCGGCGCGCACGGCATGGGCCTCTTCGGGGGTAATTTCCGGGTCGGGATTGGCCATTGCAAAAATCACCGGATTATCGGCCATGCTGGCCACCATTTCAGCACTGACAGCCCCCTTGGCACTGACGCCCAGAAACACATCGGCCCCAACCATCGCCTCGGCCAATGTGCGGGTGTCGGTCCTGGCGGCATGGGCCGATTTCCACTGGTTCATGCCCTCGGTCCGGCCCTGATAGATTACGCCCTTCGTGTCGCACATGATGCAATTGTCATGGGTCGCGCCCATCGCCTTGAGCAGTTCAAGGCAGGCAATGCCCGCCGCCCCGGCCCCGTTCAGCACAATGCGGCAATCGGCAATCTTCTTGCCGGAAATATGCAGCGCGTTGATCAGCCCGGCGGCGCAAATCACCGCCGTGCCGTGCTGGTCATCATGGAAAACCGGAATATCCATCAGCTCCTTGAGCTGCTGCTCGATGATGAAGCATTCCGGCGCCTTTATGTCTTCAAGGTTGATGCCACCAAAAGTCGGCCCCATCAGCCGCACGGCATTGATGATCTCATCGGCATCTTCGGTGTCCAGCTCGATGTCGATGGCGTTTACATCGGCAAAGCGTTTGAACAGAACCGCCTTGCCTTCCATCACCGGTTTGGAGGCCAGCGCCCCCAGATTGCCCATGCCCAGAATGGCCGAACCGTTGGAAATCACCGCCACAAGGTTGCCCTTGGTCGTATAGTCATAGGCCGTGGCGGGGTTGTCGGCGATGGCCTGCACCGGCACGGCCACGCCGGGCGAATAGGCCAGCGACAGGTCGCGCTGCGTGACCATCGGGGTCGATGCGGAAATTTCGATTTTGCCCGGCACCGGCTCCAAATGATAGGCCAGCGCCTCTTCCGGGGTCACTTTGGTGCGCGGCGACATGGGCGTATCCTTTTGTCAACTCAGACAGAATTGGTAGCCCGCCCGGCGCTACGACGCAAGAAAAGCGTTAGCCGCCGCCGATCAGCACACCGGCGGCCAGCACCAGCGCACCGCCCAGCACAACCTGAAAAATCGCGCGCAGCATGGGCGTTTCCATATAGCGTTTCTGGATCCAGGCAATCGCCCAAAGCTCCAGAAACACCACAATGAAGGCCACGACAGTTGCGGTCCAGAAATCGGCAATCAGATAGGGCAGCGCATGGCCAAGCCCGCCGATCAACGTCATCACACCCGAGGCAAGGCCGCGTTTCCAGGGCGCACCACGGCCCGAAATCACCCCGTCATCATGGGCGGCTTCGGTAAAGCCCATTGAAATACCGGCCCCGACACTGGCCGCCAGCCCCACCAGGAACGTGGTCCATGTATCTTGCGTGGCAAAGGCGGTGGCGAAAATAGGCGCGAGTGTCGACACCGAGCCATCCATCAGCCCGGCCAGCCCCGGCTGCACCCATGTCAGCACAAACTGGCGCTGCGCATCCCTGGTTTCATCATCGCCCGCCGGTCCATCCAGCGCGGCCTTCATGTGTTCGGCGGTCTTGGCATGGCCCGCTTCGGCGGCGGCCAGCGCGCTCAGCAACTTGCGGGTATCAGGGTCGGTGCTGCGCTGGGCGGCGGCCAGATAGAAGCGATGCGCATCCATCTCCATTTTATGCGCTTCGGCGCGGATCTGCTCCAATCCCAGCGTTTTTGAAAGCCAGACCGGGCGGCGCGAATAATAGCCCGCCACATGTTCACGCCGGATCAGCGGAATCACCTCGCCAAACCGCGCCTGAAAGCGCTCGATCAGCCGCGCATGATGCTCGTTTTCCTCAGCCACCATTCCGTCGAACATTTCGGCGGTGGTCGGATAATCGGCCCGCAGCCGCGCCGCATAGCCCGCATAAATGCGCGCATCATCCTCTTCAGACGAAATTGCCAGCGCGAGAATCTCCGCCTCGTTCAACTCCGAAAAATGCCGACGGTTCTCGCCTAAACCAAACATGATCTGCCCGTTTGTTTTTACCTTAAATCAAAGGTAAGCAACACAGGATACAAGTGCAACAGGCAGCTAAGGGCGCATATGGCCAAGGAAGATTCCGGCACCACCCCGATGATGGCGCAATATCTTGCGCTCAAGGCGCAATACCCCGATGCCTTGCTGTTTTACCGCATGGGTGACTTTTACGAGCTGTTTTTCGATGATGCCGTTGCCGCCGCCGCCGCGCTTGATATTGCGCTGACCACACGCGGCAAGCACCAGGGCGCCGACATCAAAATGTGCGGCGTGCCGCACCATGCCGCCGAAGGGTATTTGCTCACCCTCATCCGCAAGGGCTTTCGCGTGGCCGTGGGCGAGCAGATGGAAAGCCCGGCCGAAGCCAGGAAGCGCGGCTATAAGGCGGTCGTCAAACGCGATGTCGTGCGCCTTGTCACCCCCGGCACGCTGACCGAAGACAGCCTGCTTGATGCGCGCGCGCATAACTACCTTGCCGCCTATTGCCGCGTGCGCGACAGTGGCGCGCTGGCCTGGGTCGATGTTTCAACCGGCGATTTTCATATTTCCGAATGCACGCCCGTGATGCTGCCCCCGCTGCTGGCCCGCCTTGCCCCGCGCGAAGTGCTGTGCCAGCCGCCGGAAGAAGAAGCCTTGCGCGAACTTGCAGCAGAGCTTGACGGTGTCACCACCCCGCTTTCGGCCGCGAGTTTTGACAGCGCGAATGCCGAAACCCGCCTGAAAGCGCTGTTCGGCGTCTCAGCGCTCGATGCTTTTGGCAATTTCAGCCGCGCCGAGCTTGGCGCGCTTGGCGGCATTGTCGCCTATCTCGACCTTACACAGCGCGGCAAGCTCCCCGCCTTGCGCCCGCCCTTGCGCGAGTCTGCGGGCCGGGCCATGCAGATTGATGCCGCCACGCGGCGCAATCTTGAACTCACGCGCGCCCTGTCGGGTGGCCGCGCAGGCTCGCTTCTGGCCGCAATCGACCGCACGTTGACAGGGGCTGGCGCGCGGCTGCTGGAAACCCGCCTGCAAGCGCCATCAACCGACCTTGCCACCATTCATGCGCGCCAATCCGTGCTGGGGTATTTCGTTGAAAACCGCAATGTTTCCGAAGATGTGCGCGACTGTCTGCGCCGCCTGCCCGATATCGAGCGCGCGCTCACCCGGCTGATGCTCGACCGGGGCGGCCCGCGCGACCTTGGCGCACTGCGCGATGCCATTGCACAGGCGCAGGTTGTGCGTGACTTCTTTTGCACCACAATGCAGCCCGATACATTGCGCGCCGCGCTTGACGCGCTCACCGGGCATGACGACCTTGCAGCACTTCTTGGCCAGGCGCTGCAACAAGACCTGCCCATGCTGGCGCGCGATGGCGGCTTCATTGCCAGCGGGTTTGATGCCGAATTGGACGAGGCCCGCCAGTTGCGCGATGAAGGGCGCGGGGTGATCGGCAGGTTGCAAGCGCAATATACCGCCGATACCGGCATCCAGAGTCTGAAGATCAAGCACAACAATGTGCTGGGTTACTTCATTGAAACCACCGCCACCCATGCCGAAAAAATGCTGAACCCGCCGCTTTCAGCCCAGTTCATCCACCGCCAGACCACGGCGAATGCGGTGCGCTTTACAACGGTCGAGCTTTCAACGCTGGAAACCCGCATTGCAAATGCAGGCGCGCAGGCGCTGGAGATTGAAAAGACCCTGTTCGGCGTTCTGCGCGGTGCCGTGCAGGAACGCGCTGCACAACTTCTGCAAACCGCCCGCGCGATTGCCGAGATCGACCTTGCCGCCGGTCTGGCCGATCTGGCGGTGGAGGGCGATTGGACCTGCCCGCAGGTCGATAGCAGCCGCGCCTTCGCCATTACCGCTGGCCGCCACCCGGTTGTCGAGGCCGCCTTGCGCGCCGAGGGCAAGCCGCCTTTCGTGGCCAATGACTGCGACCTTGGGGCCGATGGCGACGAAGCCCGCCCGATCTGGCTGCTTACAGGGCCGAATATGGCGGGTAAAAGCACCTATTTGCGCCAGAATGCGCTGATTGCGCTGCTCGCACAAATGGGGGCCTATGTGCCCGCCGAGGCTGCGCATATCGGTATGGTCGACCAGCTGTTCAGCCGCGTTGGGGCTGCCGATGATCTGGCGCGCGGGCGCTCGACCTTCATGGTTGAGATGGTCGAAACCGCCGCGATTCTGAACCAGGCGGGCGAACGGGCATTGGTTATTTTGGATGAGATTGGCCGCGGCACAGCGACATATGACGGGCTGTCTATCGCCTGGGCCTGTCTGGAGCATCTGCACGATGGCAATAAATGCCGTGGGCTGTTCGCCACGCATTATCACGAACTAACGGCCTTGGCCGGGCGGCTGAAAGGGTTGCGCAACGCCACGGTGAAGGTGCGCGAATGGCAGAATGATGTGATTTTCCTGCATGAGGTGGTCGAAGGCGCGGCGGATCGCTCCTATGGTGTGCAGGTCGCGCGGCTGGCCGGGCTGCCCGATGCGGTGGTCGAGCGTGCCCGCGCCGTGCTGGACCTGCTGGAGGAAGCCGAACGCTCCGGCGGCAAATCGGCCCGGCTGGTTGATGACCTGCCGCTCTTCTCATCGCCCGCCGCCAGCACCCCGCCGGCAAAACGCGATACCGCGTTGCAGGACAGGCTGAAAACCATCCTCCCCGACACGCTCAGCCCGCGCGAGGCGCTCGATCTGGTCTATGAGCTGCGCGACCTTGCCCAAGACGCCGATAACTGAACGGGGGGCCGAAGCCCCCCGCGTAGTTTCAGCCTTCTTTCGGCCCCGTCGCGGGTTCCGGCACCGGGTCGGGGTTGATCCAGCCCACGGCCTTGTCCTTCAGCTTCCTGAATTTCTTCGTCAGCTTGGTCAGGCGCGCATCCCATGTCGCATCGGGCGTCTGGCCCTCGATCGCCTTGAAATAGACCTGCATCATGCAGGCCACGGCAAGCGGCTCGATCAGCGCCTTATGCGCGGCAATCGCGAAGATGACCGCCACCACAAAGCCACCCGCCGACCATGCGCCGGGGATGAGATAGGCAATGCCCGCAGCAGGCGCGAGCATCAGCAAAAAGATGATGAAGGTCAGCCCATACATCATCACCGCCAGCCACGCGGCGTTCTTCAACATGTGTTTGCCGTTTTGTGCATACAAAACCAGTGCCTCTTGCGCCGAGGCCCAGGGGTTTTCCGACTTGGTGCGAATGGCATGGGCAAGGATGATTTCATCGAGGAAACCAACCGAAACCTGTAGGAACACTTTGAAAATGCCGACAAGGTTTTTCAGCGCCGGAATCGGGATGAGGCTGACAATGCCCTCCATGATGCCGGTAATGGCGCGGATGACGCCCTTGATAAGCTGATCGACCCCGAACAGCACGTTTGCCGCGACAAAGCGCTGCTTCACAATGGCGGTGGCATGGTGGTATTGCGCGCGGCCTGCGGGCAGTTTGCGCCCGTCGATCAACTCGACCAGCACGGCGATATGACCGGCCTTGACCATATAGAGAATGTATTCGCGGATGAAATAGAGAATGGCGCTGGCCGCGATCAGCCCGAACACGCCGCCATAGGCGGTGGAGGTGGCCTGAAAATCGGCCTCGCCCATTGCGCCAATGCCCCAACCAACCCCGGCACCCACGCCGGTGATAAACACAAAGGCCAAGGCAATGCCGAAATAGACAACCAGCCGCAGCCCCACAAACGGTGCGGTTTTGAACATCAATCCGAAACTTTTGGAAAGGCTAAAGTCCCACATAATCCTACCTTAATTTCAACCAATTGGTGAGTTATGGCAGGACTTTAGCGCATTCCTTATGTTTCAGCATCCGTTTTTTTGGGCTCGGCCGCCGGGGCGGTGTTTGATGACACACCCACATGGGCGGCGCGCAACAACCTGTCACCAATGGTAAAGCCGGGGGCCATGACCTGAATGATGCTGCCTTTCTGGGTGTTGGGCACGGGGGCTTCGAACATGGCCTGATGCAGCTTTGCATCGAACCGGTCGCCGATTTCGGGGGCAACCATGACCACGCGGTGACGCTCGAACACCGAAAGCAGTTCGCGCTGGGTCAGCTCCAACCCTTCGACCAAACCACCGGCCTGTTCGCGCAATGAATCGTCGATCGTTTCAAGCGCGCGGCTCAGATTGTCATGCACGCTCAGCAAATCGCGGGCCAGTTTGGTGCCGCCATACATTTCGGCGTCGCGCCGGTCACGCTCGGCCCGTTTGCGGATGTTTTCACCCTCGGCCAAGGCGCGGATGAGCCGGTCTTTCAGCGCGTCAATCTCGGCCTGCATGTCTTCCGGGGTCAGCAGCCCATCTTCATCGGCCACCTCTTCAGCCTCGATTTCTGCTTCCAGCGCGTCAATATCGTCGAGAAACGGTTGATCCTTATCGTCCGCCATAACTTCCTGCCTTCTTTCCACTTAATGTGAGCGGCTGTTCACCAGCCGCCCCATCAGCTGGGCGGTATAATCCACAATCGGCACGATCCGGGCATAGTTAAGCCGGGTCGGACCGATCACGCCTACAGCGCCCACAATCTTTCGCTCGGCGTTCATATAGGGAGAAACCACCAGAGCGGAACCCGAAAGTGAGAAAAGTTTGTTCTCCGAGCCAATAAAAATGCGCACACCGGCGCTTCCCTCGGTCAAAGACAGCAATTGCTCCAGATCGCGCTTTTGTTCGAGGTCATCAAAGAGCTGGCGAATGCGCTCAAGATCGGCGGACGAGGCGGAATCCTCCAGCAGATTCGCCCGCCCGCGCACCACAAGGCGGCTGCCCTTGCCCATATCATCGGACCAGACGGCAAGACCGGATTCGATGAGGTTCTGGCTGAGCGTATCAAGTTCGGCACGGTTTTTGGCAATTTCACGTGAAACAATACTGCGCGCTTCGGACAGGGTATGGCCCTCCAGCACGGCATTGAGAAAATTCGCCGCCTGGCGCATGGCCGAGGGGGTCATCCCCGGTGGCGGGGTCATCAGCCGGTTTTCGACCTGCCCGTCGGCGGTGACCAGCACCACTAGCGCGCGCTCTGCCGAAAGCGAGACGAATTCCAGATGCTTGATTGGCGCTTCCAGCTTTGGAGCGGTAACAAGGCTGGCACCGCGCGTCAGCCCCGACAGCATGGCGCCGGCCCGCTCGATCGCGCCGGTCAGGTCGGATTCATTGCCATCGATCGAGCGGTCAAGCTCGGCGCGGTCGGGCAAGGGCACGGCATCAAATTCCATGATCCCGTCGACAAACAGGCGCAATCCAAGCTGTGTGGGAATGCGCCCCGCCGAGGTATGCGGCGCGTTCAGCAGGCCCAGAAGCTCCAGATCCTGCATGGTGTTGCGAATGGTCGCGGCAGACACGCCTTCGGACAGGCTGCGCGACAGGGTGCGCGAACCCACGGGTTCGCCCGAAGCAAGATAGCTTTCCACAATCAGCCGAAACACTTCGCGTGATCGGGATGTCAAATCACCAAGAGGGGATGCTTGCTGCGTCATGCCCCAAATCTAGGCACTGGCCGGGGAGAGGTCAATTGCTGGCGCTTTACGCGCGGGGCTGGGCCATGTATGAGCCAAGGCAGAAAACAAGGAGTTTACCATGCGCCCTTCCGGCCGCGCGACCGACGCGCTACGCGACATTTCGATTGAAACCAACGTCAACAAACATGCCGAGGGCTCGTGCCTGATCAGAATGGGCGATACGCATGTGCTTTGCACCGCTTCGCTGGAAGAACGGGTGCCGCCCTTTCTGCGCAATTCCGGGCTGGGCTGGGTCACGGCGGAATACGGAATGCTGCCGCGTTCCACAGGCTCGCGGATGCGGCGCGAGGCTTCGGCGGGCAAGATTGGCGGCCGCACGATGGAAATTCAGCGCCTGATCGGCCGCAGCCTGCGCGCCGGTGTTGACCGTGTGGCGCTGGGTGAACGCCAGATCACTGTGGATTGCGATGTGATCCAGGCCGATGGCGGCACGCGCTGCGCGGCCATTACCGGTGGTTGGGTGGCGCTGCGTTTGGCGGTGAATGCGCTGATGACATCGGGCGCAATCAAATCCGACCCACTGACCGACCATGTGGCCGCCGTGTCTTGCGGCATTTATGCAGGCCAGCCGGTGCTGGACCTCGATTATCTGGAAGACAGCGATGCGGGCACGGATGCGAATTTCGTGATGACCGGCAAGCTTGGCTTGGTCGAGGTGCAGGGCTCGGCTGAAGGGGCGCCGTTTTCGCGCGCCGAGTTGAACAGGCTGATGGATCTGGCTGAAAGCGGTATTGCGGCGCTGGTGGCTGCACAGGCTGCGGCGGTTGTATAATGCGCAAGCTGGTGGCGCAAAAACTGGTTGTGGCAACGCATAACCACGGCAAGCTTGAAGAGATTGCCGCGCTGCTGGCGCCATTCGGGGTGGAGGCGGTGTCGGCGGGCCAGCTTGGTCTGCCGGAACCCGTGGAAACCGAGGATAATTTCATCGGCAATGCCCGCATCAAGGCCCATGCCGCTGCCAAGGCCACCGGCCTGCCCGCGCTGGCCGATGATAGCGGCATTTCGGTTGACGCGCTTGGCGGTGCCCCCGGTGTTTACACCGCCGATTGGGCCGAAACCCCCGATGGGCGCGATTTCGTGATGGCGATGACCGACACTTGGGCGCGGGTGCAGGAAAGCGGTGCTGTCGCGCCCTTTACCGCGCAGTTCAACTGCACCCTGGTGCTGGCCTGGCCCGATGGCCATGACGAGGTGTTTGAAGGCGTGATGCAAGGCCAGCTTACATGGCCGATGCGCGGCAATCAGGGCCACGGCTATGACCCGATTTTCCAGCCCGATGGCTATGACATCACCTTTGGTGAAATGGACCGTTGGGAAAAGAACAAGATCAGCCACCGCGCCCGCGCCTTCGAGGCCTTTGTGCGCCAATGTTTGGAAGGTGCCAGCACATGACCCGCCGGCTCATCTCGACAGGTTCGCCGTTTGAAAAGAAGCTGGGCTTTAGCCGCGCGATCGTGAAGGGCGACTGGTGCTTTGTCTCTGGCGTGACGGGGTATGATTATACCACAATGGCCATGCCCAAGGATGTGGCCATGCAGGCTGAAAACTGCTTTCAGACCATTGCCGCGGTGCTGGATGAGGCGGGCTTTGCACGCGACGATATTCAGCGTGTGCAATACACGATCATCGATGCCGGATTGGTTGATGTCATCGCGCCCGTGCTGGAACGCTGGCTGGGCGATATACGCCCGGCGGCCACGATGATCGTGGCCGGGTTGATCAGGCCTGAAATGGCCATCGAGATTGAAGTTACGGCGCTGCGGGGATGAGCCAGGATTGGCAAAATGGCGGCTTTGGCATCTATATCCACTGGCCCTTCTGCCTTGCCAAATGCCCCTATTGCGACTTTAACAGCCATGTGCGCCAACAGGTGGATTATGCGGAATGGCAAAGCGCGCTGATCACCGAATTACGCGCAAATGCGGCGCTGACCGGGCAGCGGAATGTGCGGTCTGTCTTTTTTGGCGGTGGCACACCCAGCCTGATGCCGCCCGCCCTGGTTGGCGCGCTGATTGATGAGGTTGCCAAGCTATGGGTGTTGGAGCCGGATGCCGAAATAACGCTGGAAGCGAACCCGACATCGGTTGAAGCCGAGCGGTTTCGTGGGTTTGCTTCTGCCGGCGTGAACCGAATTTCGATGGGCATTCAGGCGCTGAATGACCCCGACCTCAAGGCACTCGGGCGAATGCACTCGGCTGTTGAAGCCATGCAAGCCTTTGATATTGCACGTGGTTTATTCAAGCGTGTCAGCTTTGACCTGATCTATGCCCGCCAGAACCAAAGCCTTGCGGCCTGGGAGGCGGAGCTTGCTGGCGCGCTTGAACTGGCGGTCGACCATCTGTCGCTTTACCAGCTCACCATCGAAGATGGCACACGTTTTGGCGAGCTTGCCGCACGTGGCAAGCTGCGCGGCCTGCCCGGTGATGACCTGGGCGCAGATATGTATGAGATGACCCAGCATCTGTGCGATGCGGCGGGGATGCCGGGCTATGAAGTGTCCAACCACGCGCGGCCCGGTGCCGAAAGCCGGCACAATCTGGTTTACTGGCGCTATGGCGATTATGCGGGCGTTGGGCCGGGTGCGCATGGGCGGCTGAGCCTGAATGAGGGCCGGTTTGCGCGCGCAAACCAGCGCAACCCCGAAGCCTGGCTGGCACGGGTGGAAAATCAGGGGCACGGGGCTGTGGAACAGGCGCTGCTAGGCGCCGAAGAGGAGGCAAGCGAGTATCTGCTGATGTCGATGCGGCTGGTAGAAGGCTGCGATATGGGGCGATACGAGGCATTGGCTGGACAGCCGCTGAACATGGCCGCTGTGGCCGATTGCGCGAATGAGGGCCTGCTGGTGCGACAGGGCGCTCGGCTGGCCACCACGCCGCGCGGTCGGATCGTCTTGAACGCAATCTTGCGCGATATTTCGCCATGAACAGCGTGCGCCACGGCATGTGGCTGGCCATCGGGCTGGTCTTTACGGGGTTTGGGCTGGTGGGTGCTGTGCTGCCGATCATCCCGACGGTGCCGTTTCTGATTGTCGCCGCCTTTGCCTTCAGCCGTTCATCCAAACGCTTCCACAATTGGCTGGTGAACCACCGGATTTTCGGCCCGCCAATCCGGGACTGGCAGGAGAGCGGCGCGATCTCGCGGCGCACGAAATGGATTGCGACGCTCACGATGTCGGCGGGGATCGGCGTGAGTTTCCTGGCGCAACTATCGTGGATTATTATTATTATTCAAAGTGTTGCCATTGGCGTCGCGTGCCTGTTCATCTGGACCCGCCCCGACACCAAGCCGCGCTAGCGCGAAAGTAGCTGGCACAGACCGTCAAGCTCTTCGAGGGTTTTGTAGCTGATCGTGATCGCGCCCGATTCACCCCCCGGCCGGTGGCTGATATCGACCTTCAGGCGCAGATGCGCGGTCAGATCCGCCTCGATGGCACGTGTATCGCTGTCTTTTCCGGGCTTTAGCACGCGTTTGGCAACGGGGGCCTGCCCCTGACGGGCCAAAGCCTCGGCCTGGCGGACATTCAAACCCTTCTGGATGATGATTTTCGCAAGCGAGTCCGGGTTATCGGCGGTAACGAGCGTGCGCGCATGGCCCGCCGAAAGCCGCCCGGCGCGCAGATGTTCAAGCACGGAATCAGGCAGGTTCAGCAAGCGCAGCAGGTTGGCGATATGGCTGCGGGACTTGCCCAGCGCAATGGCCAGCTGTTCCTGTGTATGGCCAAAACTGTCCATCAACTGCCGATAGCCGGCCGCCTCTTCCACGGGGTTCAGATCGGCGCGCTGGATGTTTTCGATAATCGCGACTTCCAGCACCTCGGCATCGGTGAAATCGCGGATGATGACCGGCAGGCTGTGCAATTGTGCGCGCTGCGCGGCGCGCCAGCGGCGTTCGCCCGCCACGATTTGGTAGCGCCCCGATACATGCGGGTCGGGCCGCACGATCAGCGGCTGCAACACACCTTTTTCGCGGATCGAGGCGACAAGCTCGTCAAGATCTTCGGGTTTGAAGCTGCGGCGCGGCTGGTCGGGATTGGGCGCGATCTTCTCAATCGGCAGGGTGGTATCGGCAGCGCGCGCGCGCCCCTCGGCACGGGTGGCCGACGGGGTGTCGGCATTCAGATCGACATCGGCCAGCAGGGTCGACAATCCACGACCCAGGTTTTTGCGGGGGCTAGGTTTGCTCATGGAGTTCTTCCTCTTGCGTAATCGGGTCATTCAGGCGGCGCAGCAGTTCACCGGCCAGTTTCTGATAGGCGACGGCGCCGGAACTCCGATGATCATAGATCAGCGCGGGCACGGAATGCGAGGGCGCTTCGCTGAGCCGGATATTGCGCGGAATCGTGGTTTCATAAACCAGATCACCAAGGTTTTTACGCGCATCCGCCTCGACCTGCAGTGACAGGTTGTTGCGTTTGTCATACATGGTCAGCACGACACCCTGAATCGATAATCCGGGGTTAAGTGTTTGACGCACCTCACGAATTGTCAGCATGAGCTGCGAAAGCCCTTCCAGCGCAAAGAACTCGCATTGCAGCGGCACCAGCACGGAATTGGCGGTGACCATCGCGTTGACGGTGAGCAGGTTCAGGGATGGCGGGCAGTCGATAAGAATATAGTCATAATCGCAAGCCAATGCCTCGGGCGTGTTCAGCGCACGACGCATCCGCAATACGCGGTTGCGGTCTTCCACAAGGTCAACATCGGCCGATGACAGGTCGACCGTTGAGGGCGCAACGAACAGACCGGGCACGACGGTTTCAACCGAAACATCGGCCAAACTCGCCTCACCCAAAAGCAGATCATAGGTGGTCAAATCGCGCTGTGCCTGATTGACGCCGAGCCCGGTCGAGGCATTGCCCTGTGAATCGAGATCAAGAATAAGCACACGCCGCCCGACGGCGGCCAAGGCCGTGCCCAAATTGATAGCGGTCGTGGTTTTACCCACACCGCCCTTTTGGTTGGCAACGGCAATAATCTGGCGCTGGCGGTTCGAGTTACGCTGAGACACGGGCAAATTCTCGGATTTTCAGGATTGTTGCATTCGGGTCGCTCTGGCTTGGCACCAGGTCACAGACAATATGCCAAGCCTTGCGGGCTGCGGTCAATTCCGATTCGGCCTGAATGCCCTTGGGAAACAGACAAATACCGCCTTTGGCAAGATGTCGCTCGGCATAGGCAAGCAATTGGTCAAGCGCAGCCAGCGCCCGGGCGGAAATGACCTGTGCCTGAAGCGGCGGACACTGTTCGATTCGCTTGGAAACCACATTCACCGAAAGCCCCATTTTCTGTGCGGTGGTCAGCAAGAAGGCGCATTTGCGCTGGTCGCTCTCGACCAGTGTCATCTGGCGCGTGGGGTCGAGCGCGGCAATGACAAGGCCGGGAAACCCCGCCCCGGCCCCAAAATCGGCCCATTGGCCCTGCGCGGTGCCGGCCAATGCCAAAAGCTGCGCGGAATCGGCAAAATGCCGTTGCCAGATTTCGGCAACGCTGGCACGGCTGATCAGGTTGATCCGTTCGGTCCAGCGGACCAGCTCGGCATGATAGATATCCAGACGCGCGCATGTTTCACGTGAAACATAAAAGCGCGACAGAAACTGAGAACGCCCGACATTATCATTAGACATCAGGCACTTGCCCGCATGGGCGTTGATTTGAGCCGCGCCAGAATCAGGGTAAGTGCGGCCGGTGTCATCCCGTCGATACGCTGGGCATGTTCCAGAGATTCCGGCCTTGCCTTGCCAAGTTTCGCCTGCAATTCAGCCGAAAGCCCGGCAATGCTGGCATAATCAAACCCGTCGGGAATGCGCCGGGCAAGGTCGCGCCGCATGGCCGCAACATCCAGCGCCTGCCGCTCGATATAGCTGGCGTAAAGAGAATCATAGGAGAGCTGCGTCAGGATCTGTGGCGCGACCGCAGCCAGTTCTGGCCACAGGGCGAAGAGCTGCGCCCGGCTTGTATCGGGTCGCGGCAGCAGGTCGAGCGCCGAACGACGCTGGCCATCCTGGTTGAGGTTCAGCCCGACCGTAGCGGCCGCCTTCGGTGTGGTGGTGAGCGATTCGCACAGAACCCGCGCCGCGGACAGTTCGCTCATCTTCCGCTCAAAGGCCTTGCGCCGCTTGGCCGATACACAGCCAAGCGCAATCCCCAGTGGCGTGAGCCGTTGATCGGCATTATCGGCGCGCAGCGACAGGCGAAACTCGGCGCGCGAGGTGAACATCCGATAAGGCTCCGCCACGCCGCGTGTGACCAGATCGTCAATCATCACGCCGATATATCCGCTTGCCCGGTCGATCATCGCCGGTGCAAGTTCGCGCGCATATGCGGCCGCGTTCAGCCCGGCAACCAGCCCCTGCGCACCGGCCTCCTCATAACCCGTTGTACCGTTGATCTGCCCGGCAAGAAACAGCCCGCCAATCGCGCGCAATTCAAGCGTGGAGCTTAGCGCGCGCGGGTCGAGATAGTCGTATTCAATGGCATAGCCCGGCTGCAGGATCGTGACATTTTCCAGCCCCTTGATCGAGCGCACATAGGCGTGTTGCACATCTTCGGGCAGCGAGGTTGAAATGCCGTTCGGATAGATCGTCGGATCGTCCAACCCCTCGGGTTCCAGAAAAATCTGGTGCGAAGACTTGTCGGAAAACCGCACAACCTTGTCTTCGATCGACGGGCAATAGCGCGGACCAACACCATCGATATGGCCGCCATACATTGCGGATTTGGACAGGTTATTCTGAATAATATCATGTGTTTGCGGGTTGGTATGTGTGATGCCGCAACTTATCTGTCGCGCTGTCGGCGCGCTGGACAGGAATGAAAACAGCACCGGGTCATCATCGGCCGGCTGACTTTCTAGCACCGACCAGTCAATCGTGCGCCCGTCAAGCCGCGGCGGCGTGCCGGTTTTGAGCCGCCCCATCGGCAGGCCCAGCCCGCGCAGGCGCGTGGCCAGCGGAATGGCAGCGCCATCACCCATCCGTCCACCCGTATGGCGTTTGTCGCCGATATGGATGACGCCACCCAGAAACGTGCCGGTTGTCAACACGACCGCGCGGGCATGAATTTGAGCGCCATCACCCAGAATCACGCCGGATATGGCGTTGTTTTCCACGCGCAGATCCGAAACTTCGGCCTCGATCACATCCAGCCCGTCGAGGCCACGAAACGCGTCCTGAATCGCCAGACGATAAAGCTTGCGGTCGGCCTGGGTGCGCGGGCCCTGCACCGCCGGGCCTTTCTTGCGGTTCAACAGACGAAACTGGATGCCGGATTTATCGGCCGCGCGGCCCATCAACCCGTCTAGCGCATCAATCTCGCGCACCAGATGGCCCTTGCCCAACCCACCAATTGCCGGATTGCACGACATTTCGCCAAGCCGGTCGAAGCGATGGGTGACCAGGGCCGTGCGCGCGCCACGGCGCCAGGCGGCATGTGCGGCTTCGGCGCCAGCATGGCCACCGCCCACAATGATGACATCATAATGTTTCACGTGAAACACATCCTATTTGCCAATACAGAAGCTGGAAAATATCACATCCAGCACCTGTTCGACATCCACCTTACCGATCAATGAGTCAAGGGCGCGCAATGCCACACGCAGGTCTTCCGCCGCCAGTTCGGCATGTGCGCTGCCCCATTCAAGCTGCGCGCTCGCCGCATTCAGCGCGGTTGCGGCACGTTGCAGCGCCAGCATATGCCGCTGTTTGACAGCCGTGCCAATCGTCGCCGTGCGCTGCTGCAATGTGGCGCCAA
The DNA here is from genome assembly GCF_020447305.1 of Abyssibius alkaniclasticus. Taxonomy (NCBI): domain Bacteria; kingdom Pseudomonadati; phylum Pseudomonadota; class Alphaproteobacteria; order Rhodobacterales; family Paracoccaceae; genus Abyssibius; species Abyssibius alkaniclasticus. The sequence continues at coordinate 783,109 of NZ_CP095732.1, forward strand.
TACGCGCAAGCAGCGCGTCAATCCCTTCGCCCGTCAGCCCCGAAACCGCCGGGCCTTCCTTGGGTGCGCGGTCGGCCTTGGCGAATACAACCTCGTCGCCCTCACGAAAAGCAACACCTAGTGCATCCAGTTCACCCATTTCGCCAAGCAGAAACACCCGCAGATCGGCGCCTTCGGCCCGGTTGCGCGCGCGTTCAACGCCCATCGTCTCTATCGCATCGCCACTTTCGCGCAGCCCGGCCGTATCGAGCAATGTCACCGCCAAGCCGCCCAGGTCGATTCGCAGCTCGATCACATCGCGCGTTGTGCCGGCAATTTCAGATGTCAGCGCAACTTCACGCCCCGCGATCTTGTTCATCAGGGTCGATTTGCCGCTATTGGGCAGGCCGAGAATCGCCACCTCAAACCCGTCACGAATCCGCTCGGCTGCGCCTACACCTTTGATTTCCTTATTGAATATTTCAACCAAGCCCCGCAAAAGCGTGTTCACTTCGGGGTAAACATCTACCGGCACATCCTCGTCGGCAAAGTCGATCGAGGCTTCCAGAAGCGAAAGCGCGCGGACCAGATTTTGGCGCCAAAGCGCGGTTTTCTGGCTCAGATCGCCCTGCATCAGCCGCATCGCCTGCCGCCGTTGCGCCTCGGTTTCGGCATCAATCAGGTCGGCCAGGCCTTCGACCTGCGCCAAATCCAGGCGGCCATTTTCCAGCGCGCGGCGGGTAAACTCGCCCGCTTCGGCATGGCGCAAACCATCAACCGCGGCCAATGCCGCCAGCACCGATGCCACCACCGCCGTGCCGCCATGCAGGTGAAGTTCGACAACATCCTCGCCGGTAAACGAGCCTGGTTCGGGAAAGGCCAGCACCAAAGCCTCGTCCAGAACCGCATCGCCCTGGCGCAACTTGCGCAAACCCGCCACGCGCGGTGCGGGCATTTCAGCGCCAAGCGCCGCAAGCGCGGCTTGCGAACGCGGTCCGGAAATGCGCACGACCGCAACGCCAGACCGGCCGCGCGCCGAGGCTAAAGCAAAAATCGTGTCATCCATCGCGGCCAAAGCCTTGTTGTCAGCCTGCCCGTTCAGGCATTCATCGAATCAAAGAAATCACTGTTGGATTTGGTTTGCTTGAGCTTGCCGAGCAGGAATTCGATCGCATCGGTCGTGCCCATCGGGTTGAGAATGCGGCGCAGCACGAACATTTTCGTCAGTTCGGCCTTGTCGACCAGCAGGTCTTCCTTGCGCGTGCCGGATTTCAGAATATCGATCGCCGGGAAGACGCGCTTGTCGGCAACCTTGCGGTCAAGCACGATTTCGCTGTTGCCGGTGCCTTTGAATTCTTCAAAAATCACCTCATCCATGCGGCTGCCGGTGTCGATCAGCGCGGTGGCGATAATCGTCAGGCTGCCGCCTTCCTCGATGTTGCGCGCCGCGCCAAAAAAGCGCTTTGGCCGTTGCAGTGCATTGGCATCAACACCGCCGGTCAGCACCTTGCCCGAGCTTGGAACTACCGTGTTGAACGCGCGCCCCAGGCGCGTGATCGAGTCGAGCAGGATCACCACATCGCGCTTGCATTCTACAAGTCGCTTGGCTTTTTCGATCACCATTTCGGCAACGGCCACATGGCGCGTGGCGGGTTCGTCAAAGGTCGAGGAAACAACCTCGCCCTTCACGCTGCGCTGCATATCGGTCACCTCTTCGGGGCGCTCGTCAACCAGCAGAACGATCAGAAAACATTCCGGGTGGTTGCGTTCAATCGAATGCGCAATGTTTTGAAGCAGAACGGTTTTACCGGTGCGCGGCGGCGCCACGATCAAGCAGCGCTGGCCTTTGCCGATGGGGGCGACAAGGTCAATAATCCGCGCCGAACGGTCCTTGATCGTCGGGTCTTCGATTTCCATGTTGAAGCGCTGATCGGGGTAAAGCGGGGTCAGGTTGTCGAAGTGGATCTTGTGTTTGGCAACCTCGGGGTCGTCGAAATTGATCTGGGTCAGCTTGACCAGCGCGAAGTAATTTTCACCCTCGCCCGGTGCGCGAATAACACCCTCGATCGTATCACCGGTGCGGAGTGAGAATTTGCGGATTTGCGCGGGGCTAACGTAAATATCATCGGGCCCGGCCAGATAGTTGGCCACGGGCGAGCGCAGGAAGCCAAAACCGTCTTGCAGCACTTCCAGCACACCATCGCCAGAAATCTCGACACCTTCCTCGGCCATTTCCTTGAGGATCTCGAACATCATCTCGCCCTTGCGCATCGAGGCGGCGTTCTCGATATCCAGCTCCTCGGCCATCGACAGCAGGTCGGACGGGGTTTTGGCTTTCAGCTCGGCAAGCGACAAACGCTCGATTGTGGCGGTTTCAAACATCAACATACGTGGTGGCACATATGCCACGCTCTCCAACTTCAGGGGGAAAAACCATAGGGTCAGAACGACCAGGTGGCTGCACTATGAAGATTCGTGGCGAAATGTCAATCAGAACGGCTTGATCACCACCATAATGACGATCACCGCCATCAAAACCGTGGGCAGTTCGTTGGCCAGCCGGTAGGTTTTGCCGCTGCGGGTGTTTTCATCGCGCGCAAATTCCTTGCGCCGGGTTGAAAGCCAGCCGTGAAAGCCGCTCATCGCCAGAACCATTGCCGCCTTGACCCAGGGCCAGACCTGCCCCCAGTCCACCACGCCGGGGGTAAAGACAAGGCAGAGGCCAAAAAACCACGTGGCGAGCATTGCGGGGTTGATGATCACCCGCAGCAGTTTCAGCTCCATCACTTTGAAGATTTCCGATTGTTCGCTGCCCACGGGGGCGCGTTCGGCATGGTAAACAAACAGACGCGGCAGGTAGAACATGCCCGCCATCCAGGCAATCACCGACATGATGTGAAGCGCCAGAATCCAGCGATAGGCATCGGCCAGAAAATCGGTAATCATCGCACTAACCTTTGATAATATTCAATAATTCTTCAACATGTCGCGGGTCTGCCTCGGGTGTTATGCCGTGGCCGAGGTTGAAAATCCAGCGCCCGTTGCCCAGAATTTCCTGCAATCGCTCCACCTCGTGACGCAATTGCGCACCACCTGTAACCAGCAACATCGGGTCAAGATTCCCCTGCACGGCAACATCGGGTTGCAGCACATCGCGCGCCCAGCGCGCGGGCACCGAACTGTCGAGCGCCAGGGCGTCAAAATCGCCGGTTCTGGCGAATTGCTCATAGCCGCCACCCACGCCGCGCGGAAACCCGATCACCTTCACATGCGGGAAGCGGGATTTCAGCGCACGGGCAATTTTTTGTGCCGGTTTCAGCGCAAATTCTTCAAATGTGCTGCCCGAAAGCGCACCGGCCCAACTGTCAAACAGCTTTACAACCTCGGCGCCAGCTTCGATTTGCCTGGCCAGATATTCGATTGTTGCCAAGGTCAGCAGATCAATCAGATCGGCGAACAGTGCGCGATCATCATACATCATCCGCCGCGCCGGGCCCTGGTCGGGCGTGCCACGCCCGGCAATCATATAAGTGGCAACGGTCCAGGGCGCGCCGGCAAAGCCGATCAGCGCCGTCTCTTTCGGCAGTTCCGCCGTCAGCCTGCGCACGGTTTCATAGATCGGCGCCAATGTATCATGAATTGCCTCAACCGGATTGAGGCGCTCAAGGTCATCGCGGGTCACAATTGGCACAAGGCGCGGGCCTTCGCCGGTTTCAAACCACAGCTTGGCACCCAAAGCTTGCGGCAAGAGCAGGATATCGGCAAATAGAATCGCCGCATCAAAGCCAAAACGGCGAATTGGCTGGAGCGTGACCTCGACCGCATGGTCGGGCGAATAACACAGTTCCAGAAATCCGCCCGCTGTCGCGCGGGTTGCGCGATATTCCGGCAGATACCGCCCTGCCTGGCGCATCAGCCAAACCGGCGGCATGGCCAGAACCTCGCCACCCAACACACGGAGCAGGCTTTTTTCGATCTTTACTGCCATGCCTTCTTCTTTCTTAAGATATAGAAAAATAGAGGTTGTTGTAGAACCCTATGAGTTATGGGGATTACCGTAAAACAAAGGTTTTGCACAGAGTTTTCCACATGAAATCTGGTGCTAAATCCGTTGAATCGACAAAGTTTTTGCTGGTTTTCAACCAAAACCATAAACAGTGGACGAAACGCTCCCCTGTGGCTGGCTTGGGGCCGGGCTGTGCGCGTGACGGGTATGAAACGCCACAAATCCGGTGCTGCAATTTTACCACCAGACTTCTCCCTGGGCTTACCCCCGGTTTCATCCACAGGCGGGATTGGCGCATCATGCTGGCGAATTTTCGCACCTGTGCTAAGAGCAGTCCATGACAATGCCATTCATTCTTGCCTCATCATCGGAAACCCGCGCCAATATGCTGCGCGCGGCCGGTCTTTCGGTTGAAATTGCCCCCGCGCGGGTGGATGAAGCCGCCATCAAGGCCGCGCTTCTGGCCGAAGGCGCGCCCGCGCGCGATATCGCCGATGCCATGGCCGAAGCAAAGGCGCGGCGCATCGGCCAAAAGCGCCCCGATGCCATTGTGCTGGGTGCCGACCAGGTTCTGGTTTGCAATGATGTGCTGTTTGACAAGCCCGATACAATAGAGATGGCGCGCGACCAGCTTGCACAGTTGCGCGGGCAAAGGCATGTCTTGCTTTCCGCAGCAGTCATCTTTCATGAAGGGCGGCCGATTTGGCGGCATATCGGGCGGGCCGAACTTGTGATGCGTGATTTCAGCGATTCCTTTCTGGAAGACTATCTTGGCCGTGAAGGTAGCAACTTGTTTGCAACAGTTGGCGCATATCGGCTTGAATATCGCGGGGCACAGCTTTTCACTTCGGTCGCGGGCGACTATTTTTCGATTTTGGGGCTACCCCTGCTCGAATTGTTAGATTTTTTGCGCGCCAGGAAGATTTGCCAACAATGAATGACACGCCGGAAATTCAGCCACCCCAATTGGCCGGGGTCATCGGCCATCCGATCGGGCATAGCAAATCGCCGCGTCTGCACGGCTATTGGCTGCGAAACTACAAGATACGCGGCTATTACATTCCGATGTCGGTGCGCCCGGCCGATCTGGCTGATGCCTTCAAAACCCTTCCGAAACTGGGGTTTCGCGGGTTGAATGTAACGCTTCCGCACAAGATTGCCGCGCTGCAACTGGCCGATACATCGACCGACCGCGCCGCACTTATTGGTGCGGCCAATACGATTTTCATCAAACCCGATGGCTCGATCCGTGCCGATAATACCGATGGTTATGGTTTTATTCAGAACCTGCACCAGAACGCGCCCGGCTGGCAGCCAAAAGACGGCCCTGCCGTGGTCATCGGTGCCGGCGGGGCGGCGCGCGCGGTGGTGGCGGCCCTGCTGGGCGAAGGGGTGCCGAAAATACTGCTTTCGAACCGCACACGGCAAAGGTCCGAAATTCTGGCCGAAGATTTTGGTGCGCGTGTCGAGGTGATCGACTGGAACCGTTCGGCCGATGCGATGGAAGGCGCGGCAACCATTGTAAACGCCACGGCCCTGGGGATGGATGGCCAGCCCGATCTGCCTTTCGCGCTGGATGCCGCCCCGCGCAACGCCCTGGTGACTGATCTGGTCTATACCCCGATCGAAACCCCGTTTCTGGCGGCGGCGCGCGCGCGCGGGCTGCAAGTGGTCGATGGCCTGGGGATGCTGCTGCATCAGGGCGTGCCGGGTTTTGAAAACTGGTTCGGCCAGCGCCCCGAAGTGGATGATGCGCTGCGCGCGCATATGCTGGAATGAGCCAGCGCCCTTATCGGCTGGGGCTCACCGGGTCAATCGGCATGGGCAAGTCGACCACGGCGGCGCTGTTTGCCGCGGCGGGCGTGCCGGTTTGGGATGCCGATGCAGCGGTTGACGCGCTTTATGCAAAAGACGGTGCCGGCGTTGCGGCACTTGCGGAACTCGTGCCCGGCGCTGTTGGTGACAATGGCGTTGATCGTGCGGCTTTGCGCAGCGAAATCCAGAAAGACCCGCCGCTTTTGGCGCAGATCGAAGCCGCGATTCACCCGCTTGTCGCCACGCACCGCGCGGCTTTCCTTGAACGCCATGCCCGCGCCCCGCTGGTGCTGTTCGATATTCCGCTTTTGTTCGAAACCAATGCCCAAACCTGGCTCGATGGTGTGCTTGTTGTGTCCACCACGCCCGAAATCCAGCGCGCCCGCGTTCTTGCGCGCAAGGGGATGAGCGATGATTTTCTGAACAACATCCTTGCCCGCCAAATGCCCGATGCCGAAAAACGCGCCCGCGCCGACTGGGTGTTCGACACAGGAAACGGAGTCACACCCGTGCGCAAAGCCGTGCTTGCGCTTATCGCCCGGTTGCAGGAAGCTGCGCCCCATGCGTGAAATTGTTCTTGATACCGAAACCACGGGGCTAGACCCTGACAAGGGCGACCGGCTCGTTGAAATTGGCTGTGTCGAGCTGTTCAACCATATGCCGACCGGCAATACCTATCATCAATATATCAACCCGCAGCGTGATATGCCCGAAGGCGCGTTCAATGTGCATGGGCTTTCGGAAGAATTCCTGTCTGACAAGCCGGTTTTCGCCGCCATTGCGCCCGCGTTTCTGGAATTTATCGGCGAGGCCAAGCTGGTCATCCACAATGCCAGCTTTGACATGAAATTCCTGAATGCCGAGCTGCGCTGGGCCGAGCTTGCACCCATTCCGATGAGCCAGGCGCTTGATACGCTTGAAATCGCGCGGCGCAAATATCCGGGCGCGCAAAACTCGCTCGACGCGCTTTGCCGGCGTTTCAATATCGACAATTCATCGCGCGTTCTGCACGGCGCATTGCTCGATTCCGAGATTTTGGCCGAGGTCTATCTGGAACTGATTGGCGGCCGGCAGCCGGATTTTGGCCTGTCACTCGTGGCCAACAATTCCGGCACGAACAGCACGGCACAAGGCACCGCCACACCTGGCCAACGGCCAAAACCCCTGCCGGCGCGCATTACCGAGGCCGAGCGCACCGCCCATGCGGCCTTTATTGCCGAGCTGGGCGATGACGCGCTTTGGAACAAGTCTTAGCTGATCGTCGCGTTTGCGGCTTCGGCCTGCGCGCGGCGCTGCACTTCCTGGCGGTAGATATTCAGGAAATCCATTGAATCGAGGTTCAGCGGCAAAAAGCCCCCATCTTGCGTGATGTCACCGACAATGCGGCGCAGATAGGGGAAAATCATGCGCGGGCATTCGATCATCAAAAACGGGTGCATCTGTGCTTCGGGCACATTGTCGACCATGAACTGCCCGGCATAATCCAGCTCAAGAATGAAGATCGGCGTTTCGGCAACCGCGGCGTCGACCTTCAGCTTGATGGCCACTTCAAACCGCTTGTCGGCAATCTTCTTGGCGTCGAGCCCGACCTGCACCTTGTATTCCGGCTTGCCCTGCTGGGCGTTGCCTTTCTGGGCGGTGATATTCTCAAAGCTCAGATCGCGGATATATTGCGCCAGAACATTCAGCCTGGGGGGCTGGGGTTGGGTGGGCTGGGGCTGGCTGGGTTGTGTCGGGGCGGCGTTTTGGTCATCGGCCATGATTTTTCCTTCGGTTTTTGCCATTGGCGCGGCTTAGCACCTCTGGCGGCAATCCTCAATCATCATTGGGTTTGCGGGGCTGGGGCTGGGGCGCATCGGGGTCGATTTCCACGAATTCACCCTCAACCACATCGGGGCCGCGCTGGGTTTGCGCAAAACCCGCCACCTTCACCTGCGAACGGATGGCGCGAAAAATAAGGAACCGTGTGGGCGGAAACAGCAAGGCAAGCCCCAGCGCATCGGTGAAAAACCCTGGCGTCAGCAGCAAAGCACCGGCCAGAAGTATGGCGGCACCGTCGGCCAAAGCGCCGCTTGGGTCTTGCCCGCGCGACAGGGCTGTGCGCAGCCGTTCCATTGCAGCGGCTCCCTGCGCGCGGATCAGGAATGTGCCGATGAAGGCCGTGGCCACGACAATCGCCAGCGTTGGCCAAAGCCCGATCGCCCCACCCACCTGAATGAACAGCGCGATTTCGATGATCGGGATTGCAACCAACAGGACAAATAACAGCATCTTCCAGCCTTTCTTGGCGCGCCCTGCCATAGACTTGTGGCGCATGGCACCTTACATAGGAAGCGTAAGAACAGAAATAAACCCAAGCTTGAGGCTCGCATGTCTGCTCAGATGATAGAACTGGTCATATTGGCCGCTGTTTTGTTGTTTTTGGTGTTACGCATCAAAAACGTATTGGGCACCCGTGACGGGTTTGAACCCGATGACGAGGCGCGCCCGGCGGCAGCGGACCCGCGGCGCCGGTTTGAGGTAATCGACGGTACGCCCGACCATGATATCACCGATTTTGCCGCGGCCGATAGCGAAACCGGCAAGGCGCTGACCGCCATGAAGCGGGTCGAGCCGGGCTTTTCGGTGGACGAGTTCATTCGCGGGGCACGCGCCGCGCATGAAATGGTGCTGATGGCCTATGAATCCGGCGATTTGAGCAGCGTCACCGGCTTTCTGGCCCCCGATGTGCTGGCGGCCTTTGAAGCCGGTATTGATGCGCGCGCCGATCAGGGCCTGACGGTCGAGGCAAATTTCATTGGCATTCGCGAAGCCAGGCTGTCGAGCGCCAGCTACAACCAATCCTCCGGCCATGCCGAGCTAAGCCTGCATTTCATTGCCGAGATGACCTCGATCGTGCGCGATCAGGATGGCAATGTGGTCGAGGGCGACGATACCACCGTGCGGCGCGAGGTCTCGGACTGGACATTTGCGCGCATCATGGGCAGCGATGACCCGAACTGGCAACTGGTCGCAACCGGGGAATGACGGCAGGGCGCTGGTTCCGGCGCCTTGCGCTTCTGGCCGGCCTTGGGCTGGCGGTGCCGCATGGCGGTGCCGCACAATCGTTGCAATTGCTGACATTTGACCAGCTCGAAAACTGGCAAAACGACGATCATCTTGCAGCATTGCGCATGTTTCGCGCCGGTTGCGGGCGCATTCGCGGCAACCGTTACAGCCAGGCAGAAGACTGGAGCCTGCCCTGCGCTGCGGCCTCGGGTGTGCTGGATGCGCCCTATCCGGCGCGGCTGTTCTTTGAAAGCTGGTTCCAGCCGGCGCTGATTTCCGATGGCAGCCCGCCGCAGTTTACCGCCTATTTCGAGCCGGAACTGCCCGGCTCGCGCCAGCGCACCGAACGCTTCCGTTATCCGCTTTACCGCCCGCCGCCCGAAGTTGCTGGCGGGCGGCGCTGGGCCAGCCGCGCCGAGATTGAAACCCAGGGCCTGTTGCGCGGGCGCGGGCTGGAGCTTGTCTGGCTCGATGATCCGGTCGATGCGTTCTATGTGCATGTGCAGGGTTCGGCGCGCATCCGCCTGCCCGACGGGTCGCTCATCCGTATCGCTTTTGCCGGGCGCAATGGCTATCCGTTCCAATCGGCGGCGCGCGAACTTATCCGCATTGGCGTGCTGAGCCCGAACAATGCCACGCCAGACGGGCTCAAACAGTGGGTGCGGGCCAATCCGGGCCGGGGCGAGGCGGCGTTGCTGCACAATCCGTCCTACATTTTCTTTCGCGAAATCCAGCTCGATCCGTCGCTTGGCCCGATCGGGGCGTTTCAGGTGCCGCTGACGGCCATGCGCTCTATCGCGGTTGATCCGCGCTATATTCCGCTTGGCGCGCCAGTCTGGCTGGAAATGAATGCCGGTGGTGAAAGCCTGCGCAGCCTGATGCTGGCGCAAGATACCGGAAGCGATGTGCGTGGCGCGCAACGGGCCGACATATACTTTGGCGAAGGCGCCGAGATCGGCTTGCGCGCCGGGGTCATCCGCTATGGCGGGCGGGCCATTACCCTGTTGCCGCGGGCGGCCGCGGCGCGGTTGCAATGAGCCGGCGGCGCAAGCGCGTCTTGACGGCGGAAGAGCGCGCGTTGTGGGATGAGGTGCGCAAATCGCTGCGCAAGCCCGCAGCCTCGCCCGCCGCAATGGTGCCGGACCTGGCCACGCCCATCCCCCCCGTGGTGCATCCGCGCCCGGTGGATGTGCAAAAACTTGCCCGATTTCGCACAGGTGCAAGCCGTGCGGCGACCACGCATATCGATACGGCACCCGACCCCGCCCAGGCGCCCGGCGTCAGCCAGCTTGACCGTCGCACAATGGCGAAACTGCGCACGGGGCGCGAACGCCCGCAGGCGCGGCTGGATCTGCATGGCATGTTTCTGGACGAGGCGCATGACGCGCTGAACGGGTTTATCCGCCGCAGCCATGCCGAGGGCAAGAAGATGGTTCTGGTGATCACAGGCAAAGGCCGGCAGGTTGATCATGCGTTTCACCACACGCCACACCGCCGCGGGGTGTTGCGCCATGCTTTGCCGCAATGGCTGGCGGCACCCGCCCTGGCACCCATGATCTTGCGTATCGTGCCGGCACAGCCGCGCGATGGCGGCGCGGGGGCCTGGTATATCTGGCTGCGCCGTTCGGCCAAATGAAAACCCCCGCAAAAGCGGGGGCTTTCGTTTATCAGAACCGGCCTAGAAGGGCAGCGCGTTGCCGTTGGCGGTAATGCCATTGGGCGAGAACTCGATATCCGAGACGTAATGATCGGCCCCTTCGGCGCGGGCAAAACCCATGATCATACCCATCGCCATACCGGCCTGCTGCTGGGGCACAAGGCCAATCTGCACAAGTGCGTTCACCAGCGTCTGCACGCCTTTGGCGGTGATTGTCACCATCCCGGTCGGAAAGGGGAAGCCCATCGAATTGTCGACCGTCGCATCCCCCGTGGCGGAAACTTCGGCACCACCGGCTGCCAGCAGGATCTGGCGAATGGTGATGTCTTGCACTTCGGCCACATCCATCGGGTTGCCGCTGTCAAACGATGAGTCCGGGTCGTCCCAGTTGATCCGGCTGATCACATTCGCCAGAACATCGATATTCAGGTTCAGCGGCGTGCGCGGAATGCTCTGGCCGGGGTCGATCATTGCCAAAAGCGATTCCGGCATGGTCAGGTTCTCCAGCGACAGTTTCAAGCTGGCTTCCTCGACATCGCCCGAATTGATCAGCGGCAGGCGCAGGCCCATATCGGCAGAGGTCAGCGCGATCATGAAGGGCGGCACGGGCGTGCCTTCGATCACCAGCTCGTTGAACTGGTAGTTTGCAACACCATTGCGCGAATTGAAGGCGAAGATTCCGTCTGTCATCGTCGCGGACAGTTCGGTTTCAACCGATTGCGCTGTCATATCAACCGTAACGTCGGGGCCGGAAATGGCCATCTCGATGGACTGGCTGCCCGCGGTGAAGTTGAAAGACGCGTTGCGCTCACCCTTCATATAGTCGGGCATCTGACGCTCATCGACCGCGTCAAAGGCAAGATCATAGGCGAAATCGACCATATTGCCCGATTCCGCCACGCGCTGACCGTCATAGGTGTTGACATCGAAAGCAAAAACGAACGCATCCCAGCCGCCTTCCGATGCCACGGTCATGCTGGCGGGCGTGAAGCTCGACATGGTGGTCAGCCCGGTAATGGCGAAGCTCAGCTCGTTGAAGATCGGGTTCTCACCCGAGCCGGTCAGTTGCAGGCTTGGAATGTTCAGCACATAGTTCCATGTCGCGGCGGCATCGCCACCAGCGCCGGGGATGATATTGTCGAGCGTGGCGGTCACACCATCGCTCAGCACTTCGATCGTGTAAGGCGGTATGTCGTTTTCATTTATGGTCACATTGACGCGCGGCGAAACCGAGATCGTCACCTGTCCGGGCACCGATGCGCTGGGTTCAATGCGCAGCCAGTCAATTTCGATGACAGTGCCGTTTTCGGCATCTTCTTCGATGCGCAGGCCGGAATATTCGACCGAATAATCGTCGCCGACCTTCTTGTTGTCATAGGCAATGCGGGTATCATTCTGGCCAGCCATTGCCTCGACGCCTTCCAGCAGTGCCGGAAGCTGGGCTTGCGACAGCGCGGGTGCCGCCCAGATCAGACCAAGCGCGGTTGATGACGCCAATATCACTTTTTTCATGAGACTTCCCTTCGTTTAGTCTTTTTGTTTCAATTATCTTCGCGCGTCATGCGCGCGAAAAGTCTATTGGCGCAACCCTAAAGCACATAGCGGCTGATATCGGTGTTGCGGGCCAACTCTCCCAAATGTTTATCCACAAATTCTGCATCGACAGTGACCGATTCGCCACTGCGATCAGGGGCAGAATAGCTCAATTCCTCGAATACACGCTCTAAAACCGTGTAAAGGCGGCGTGCGCCAATGTTTTCAACGGCAGAATTTACCTCGGCGGCGATTTTTGCGAGCGCGCCAATTCCATCTTCCGTAAAGGTCACATCCACGTTTTCGGTGGCCATCAGGGCGGTATATTGGCGGGTCAGTGCATTGTCGGTTTCCGTCAGGATGCGCACGAAATCCGCTTCTGACAATGCGCGCAGTTCAACCCGAATGGGCAGGCGGCCCTGCAATTCTGGCAGCAAATCGGATGGTTTGGCCACATGAAAGGCGCCCGAGGCGATGAACAGGATATGGTCGCTGCGCACGGGGCCGTATTTGGTCGATACACTCGTGCCCTCGATCAGCGGCAGCAGGTCGCGCTGCACGCCTTCGCGGCTGACATCGCCACCGCGCGCATCGGCACGCGCGCAGACCTTGTCGATCTCGTCCAGAAACACGATGCCGTTTTCCTCAACAGCAGCAATCGCCTCGCGCGTCACCGCCTCCTCGTCGAGCAGCTTGTCAGCCTCGACGGCGAGCAGAATCTCGTGGCTGTCCTTCACCTTCATCTTCTGGGTTTTTGTGCGCCCGCCCATTGCTTTGGACAGCATATCGCCAAGGTTCATCATGCCCATGCTGGCACCGGGCTGGCCGGGAATGTCGAACATTGCCGGGCCCTGGCTGGCGGATTCGGGCAGTTCAACCTCGATCTCGGTGTCATCGAGCAAGCCGTCGCGCAGCTTCTTGCGGAACATCTCGCGGGTCTGTTCGCGCGCGCCGTCGCCGGCCAGTGCCTCGATCACACGGTTTTCGGCGGCCTCATGCGCCTTGGCGCGCACATTTTCGCGCATATGCTCGCGCACCATGACAATGGCTGAATCCATCAAATCGCGGATGATCTGTTCCACATCGCGGCCGACATAGCCGACCTCGGTAAATTTTGTTGCCTCGACCTTGATGAAGGGCGCGCGCGCCAGTTTCGCCAGGCGGCGGCTGATCTCGGTTTTACCCACGCCGGTTGGCCCGATCATCAGAATATTCTTCGGGTAAACCTCGTCGCGCAGATCATCGGCAAGCTGCTGGCGGCGCCAGCGGTTGCGCAGGGCCACGGCTACCGCGCGCTTGGCATCGGCCTGGCCAATGACAAAACGGTCAAGCTCCGAAACGATTTCGCGGGGGGTCAGGTCGGTCATTCGGTATCCATTATCGTATCATAAGGGGGAAGGCGGTGTTTCAGCGGAAAGCCCGGCAGGGCGCGCATGATGCCCGCGCGGATTGCCCCCCACCATGTGCCCAGCACGGTGATGAACACGCCAAGAACAAGCAGGGTCAGCACATAGGACCAGCCTTTATTGGACGTGTCGCCAAAGGCGGCAACCAGCAAGGCGGCCATGTAAAGAATGCCGGCGGTGAGAAAGGAGCGCCGGTCGACAATCAGCGCCATCAGCGAGATGAGCGTGAGCGCCAGCGCGGTAAGCAGATAGCCGGTTGTGCCGCCCATATTGTAAAGGCTCAGCGCAATGGTGTTCACCAAAGCCGGTGCCGCAATCAGATGCAGCCAGAAGCCGGCAGCGGATTTGCGGCCAATGCGGTAAGGGTCTTGCGTGTCAAACCACATGCCCACGACGAAAGCGACCAGCCCGAAGGCCAGCGTGGCATAGGAAAACACCGACGAGCCGTTCAAATCAAACGGGTTTTCATACCAGGCGCGGCTATAGGCAAAGGCCGAAGGTTCGATCAACGCGGCCAGCGAAAAGGTAACCGCAATGCCGTAAATCCCCACCAGAAACATGGTGAAGGGCAAATGAAACACGCGATACCAGACCAGCATGGCCCCAAAGCCGATAAGCGACACGATCAAAAAGTCAGTTTCGTCAAACCTGATTGGGTCAAAGAGCAGATAGCCAAAGAACAAGCCGATGCTGACGGCAAAAACCGTGGCCAGCCACATGCTTGGCAGGTTCATCCGGCGGTTGAGCGTGAAGTAGAACGCCAGTGCAAAGGCAAGGCCCGCGCCGCTGAAGGCGACAAAGCCGAATTGTCGGCTGACCATCAGCAGGCCCAAAATGCCGGTGAACAGAATTGACAGGCCAACGGTGACAAAAATTTCCGCAAAACCCGAGAAAAACTCGAAAGGTTCATCCTCGCGCTTCATGAAGTCGCGATAGCCGATGCGCTTTTCAATCATCACGCGCATCGCCGTGGCCTGCTTTTCGGTAATGATATCTGCGGCCACAGCGGCGCGCAGATCGTTCAGATCCATTTCAGCCATCAATGGTTTCCACTGTAATATTGCCGTTGGTATAGACACAAATTTCTGCGGCAATCGCCATTGCCTTGCGGGCAATCGCCTCGGCGTCCAGATCGCTGTCCATCAGGGCGCGGGCCGCCGCCAGCGCGTAATTCCCGCCCGAGCCAACGGCGGCAATGCCGTGTTCGGGCTCCAGCACATCGCCGGCACCTGTCAGCACGAACAGATCGCGGCCATCGGTGACAATCAGCATGGCTTCGAGGTTGCGCAGATATTTATCCATCCGCCAATCCTTGGCGAGTTCAACGGCGGCGCGCGCCAACTGCCCGCTGGCGGCTTCCAGCTTCTTTTCGAGCCGCTCAAGCAGGGTGAAGGCATCGGCGGTAGAGCCCGCAAAACCGCAGACCACATCGCGCGCGCCGGGGGCAGCACTTGGCGTTAGCCTGCGCACCTTGCGGGCCGAGCCCTTGATCACGGTCTGTCCAAGGCTCACCTGCCCGTCACCCGCCAGAACAACCTTGCCGCCCTTCTTCACCCCGATGATCGTGGTGCCGTGCCAGCCCGGAAACGCGTCTTTACCCTGCATGAATAACCCCTTGTTTGGACTGTCACCTAGGGTGTGTGGCCGCAAATTGCAAATGCTGCTTTGCGTTTCGCCTATTCCAGCGTGGCCGGGCGGAAGCCGCGGGCGGACAAAGCGCGCACCAACGGCGCCCAATGGCCGCAGACCTTGCTGGAAATCGCGGTATCCGGATGGCGCACAAACGGGCCGATACGGGGGATGGCCTTGCGGATATCCTTGCCAGAATAGCCCGCCCCGTTGCGCAGATAGATATGCCAGTCGACCTTGCTTACCGCCGCCTCGTGCCGGTCGAAAAACCCCAGATAGGGGGCGATCAGCAGCGTGCCGGGGCGGGCCTGTTCAACAATCCGCGCCTCCATCTCGGCCAGCAGGTCGATATCCGACATGGGTTTGTAGAAATAGATGATGTCATATTCATCGTAATCCTCGAATTCCAGCGCATTGGCCAGGATCGAGCGGCAGTTGAGCGTATATTCGGTGTTCAGCAAGCGGTTGGCGCGCTCGTGAAAGCCGGGGTCGAACTCGATTCCATGCACAAGCGGAAAAAACCGCGCGGCCATCAGCAAGGTTGTGCCGCGCCCGCTGCCAACATCAAGATAACGCAGCGGTTTTTCATGCGCGGCGGCGGCCTTGGCACGCATCGCCCCATGCATCATCGCCATATAGAGATGCGGCAGCATGGGAATATCGCGATAGGCGCCAAAGGCGGCGGCGGCATCATCCTGGTCGACCGCGTTCAAAATCTGGTCGACCAGCACAAAGGCGCGGGCAAGCGCATCGACCTGCGTATCGGCCATGTCTTGCAGCCATGACGGGTAGATCTCGGCCTCGTCACCGGCAAGCGCGCGGGCCATACAGGCGCGCAGCGCATTCCAGGCGCGCAAACTGCGGCGCGAAATATGCTGAACGCGGTTGACCAGCGGGCCGGAATGCACGGCGCTGGGCGAGGCGATGAAATTGCCGCTACGGCGCAGCTCAAATTCCAGCCCACGGGTTGCGCGCCGAAACGGCGATTCCAGCGCGTCGATATCGCCAAGCAATGCGGCCCCCTCGGCGGCAGGCGGCGGGTTGAGCGGGGTGGCGATCAGGGCAACGGCGCGGTCGATCAGCGCGGCCAGTTTTTCAATTTCACCGTCCAAAAGGGCCAGTTTGGCGGCGATTTTACGATCATTATCCATAGTCAAATCTTTGGCTGTCAAAGGCCAAGCCTAGCAGATTCGCCAGGAATTCAATAAAAAAAGGGCGCCCGGTTCCCCGCGCGCCCGATTTTTTGCAAACGCGGCCCTAGGCAAGGCTGCGTTCAATTTCCTGCGTGGTGAAAATCTCGATAACGTCGCCCACGCGAATATCTTCGTAATTTTCAAAGGCCATGCCGCATTCCTGACCCGATGGCACCTCTTTGACCTCGTCCTTAAAGCGTTTGAGGGTTTTGAGCTTGCCTTCGTGAATGACCACATTGTCGCGCAACAGGCGCACACCGGCATGGCGGCGGGCATAGCCGTCGGTGACAATACAGCCGGCAATCTTGCCAGCACCGGTGATCTTGAACACCTCTTTGATTTCGGCATTGCCGACAAAGGTTTCCTTGATTTCCGGTGTCAACATGCCCGACGCGGCCAGTTTGATATCGTCTACCAGGTCATAGATGATCGAGTAATAGCGGATCTCGACCCCCTTCTGGTTGGCGCTTTCGCGCGCCTGGCTGTTGGCGCGCACGTTGAAGCCGATGATCGGCGCATTCGAGGCCGAGGCCAGCGTCACATCGGATTCCGTAACCGCACCAACGCCCGACAGAAGAACACGCACGCGCACTTCCTCGTTGCCGATCTTTTCCAGCGCCTGGGTAATGGCTTCGGCAGACCCCTGCACATCGGCCTTCACCAGAACCGGCAATTCGATAACGTTTTCATTGGCCTTGGCCTGGGCCAGCAACTGGTCAAGCGTGGTGGCGGCACCGGCTGCGGCGCGTTTGTCCTTGGAAACGCCAGCGCGATATTCGGCAATTTCGCGGGCGCGCGCCTCGTCGGGCACCACGTTCAGCGTATCACCGGCTTCGGGCGTGCCGTTCAGGCCCAGCACCTCGACAGGCACCGAGGGGCCCGCTTCGTCAACGCGGTCGCCCTGGTCATCGATCAGGGCGCGCACACGGCCCCATTGCTCGCCGACCACGAAAATATCGCCTTTGCGCAAGGTGCCATATTGCACCAGAACGGTGGCAACCGGGCCACGACCGACATCGAGCTTGGCTTCGATCACCGCACCGGCTGCCGGGCGCGCGGGGTTGGCCGTCAGCTCCAGCAGTTCGGATTGCAGCGCAATGGCTTCAAGCAGGTTATCAATGCCCTTGCCGGTTTTGGCGGACAGCTCGACATCCTGCACATCGCCCGACATTTTCTCGACAACAATTTCATGCTGCAACAGGGCTGTGCGCACACGGTTGGGGTCGGCATCGGGTTTGTCGCATTTGTTGATGGCAACAATCAGCGGCACCTTGGCGGCCTTGGCGTGCTGGATCGCCTCAATCGTTTGCGGCATCACGCTGTCATCAGCGGCAACGACCAGCACAACGATATCGGTCACCTGCGCGCCGCGCGACCGCATCGAGGTAAAGGCCGCATGGCCCGGCGTATCAAGGAAGGTCAGCACAGCGCCGCTTTCGGTTTCCACCTGATAGGCGCCGATATGCTGGGTAATGCCACCGGCTTCACCCGTGGCAACCGTGGTTTTGCGAATCGCATCCAGAAGCGAGGTTTTGCCGTGGTCGACATGGCCCATAATGGTCACAACCGGCGGGCGCGGCACCTGCGCGGCTTCGTCATCATCGGGTGTTGCGACGATGATATCCTCGACCTGGCTGTCGGAGACGCGCACAACGCGGTGGCCGAATTCTTCAACGATCAGCGTGGCGGTTTCATGGTCGATCGACTGGTTCTGCGTGGCCATGATGCCATTGGTCATCAGCGCCTTGACCACCGCGGCCGCGCGTTCGGCCATGCGGTTGGCAAGTTCCTGCACGGTAATCGCGTCGGGCACCTGCACATCGCGGCTGACCTTTTCACGCTCGCCGCTGCCGGTCATCTTGCGCTTGTCACGCTCCTGTCGGCGCTTCATCGCGGCCATAGAGCGCTGGCGGTTGCCCTGATCGCCCAGAGCCTGCGTAATGGTCAGCTTGCCCGAACGGCGGCGGTTGTCTTCGGTTTTTGCGCGGGTGTTGCGCTTGTCTTCATCGCGGTCGGTGCGTTTGGCGGCCGGGGCCGAATCGGTCGGGGCCTTGTCGCGCGAGCGCACGGGCTTGTCACCCAGGGGCGCATCGGCAACCGGATCAGGTTCCGCCGCAACCTTTTTGGTCTTGGCAATTTTCGCGGCCTTGGCGGCTTCGGCCTCGGCCTTGCGTTCCGCTTCCAGCCGTTCGGCTTCCGCCTCTTCGGCGGCGCGGGCTTCTGCATCCTTTTCAGCGCGCAGCCGTTCACGTTCGCGTTCGCGGGCCTGGGCTTCTTCCTGTTCCTTGGCGGCGCGGTCGGCCTCGTTGGCCAAGGCGGCTTCCAGCGCCTTCTTGCGGCGGTCAAACTCGGCATCCGACAGGTTTTGCGCCACAGCGCCCTGGGCATTGGCAACCTTGGCCGCGGTCGAGCCGGGTTTGGGAATGGCAACCTTGCGCCGTTTCGTTTCAACAACGACACTTTTGGTGCGGCCGTGGCTGAAGCTTTGCTTCACCGTGCCGGCACCACCCTTGATGCTCAGGGTCTTTTTACCGTCGCCGTTATTCTGATCGCTCATTCTTCGCCTTAACCTTTCCTCACTGCGCCGGATCGCGCAGGGTCTTTGCATTCGTCACAACTTTTGGCGTTGCGCCATTTGGCATTGCGCCAGTCAGGTTGGCAGAACGCAAACCAGACAATCGCGTCGCTTCAAGCCTGATGCGTTTCGCTATACCGCCCGGTGTCAGCGCGGCATGTATCACAGTCTCCCGCCCAAAGGCCATGCCCAATTCTTGTGCCGAAAGGCAAAGAATATGGGTATTTGCCCCTTCGGGCGGCCGCAGGGCGGTTTTTCCGCGGGCTGAACCGTCTGAGGCCTGCAAAAGCAGCGCCGCTTTGCCGGCCACAAGTTCCGCCTTGGTCTTTTCCAGACCGCATACGGCCTGCCCGGCCTTGCGCGCCAGCGACACCAGGTCGACAAGGCGGCGTGCAAGCCCGGCTTCCACCTGCTCGGCCAGATCGTCCGGCACCTTTACGGCGGCCTTCGCACCACGGGCAAACAGCCCTTTTTTGGCGGCCTTCTCAATGGCCGAACGGTCGGCCGAAACCCAAATGCCACGCCCCGGCAGCTTTTCGCCAAGGTCGGGCCAGATCATGCCATCCGGGCCCAGCACAAAGCGCACAAGCCCGCATTTGGGGCCGCTATCGCCGGTGGTAATGCACCGGCGTTCGCTTTCCTGGTCTGTGTCCTTGCGGCCGCCTCGTGTCATAGGGTCTCAGAGGCCGGGCATCAGGCCTCCGCCTCCGCGTCATCGTCGCCGGCAGCTTCAGCCTCGGCGGCGGCTGCATCGGCAGCAAGGTCTTCTGCGGTGACCCAGCCCATCAGCAAACGGGCATTCATGACCAGCGCGCGCGCTTCTTCAAGGTTCACATCGAACTTTTCGAGCAGGCCAACCTCTTTGACGCGCTTGCCATCGTCATCGGTGGTAACACCACCGGCAAGTTCCCAGTCGGCGCATTGGGCGAAATCTTCCAGCGTTTTCACGCCATCTTCCGCCAATGCCACAAACATCTGGGGGCTCAGGCCCTCAAAGTCAAACAGCGACTGGTCAACACCCAGCTCGCGCGCCTTGTCCAGCGCCTGACGGTTGATCTCGTCAAGGCTTTCACGGGCGCGGGCCTGCAACTCTTCGGCGGTGTCGGTGTCAAAACCATCAATCGCGGCAAGCTCTTCGCTATCGACATAGGCCACCTCTTCCAGCGTGGCAAAGCCTTCGGAGACCAGAAGCTGCGCGACCATTTCATCAACGTTCATCCCGTCCATGAACAGCTGCGTGCGCTCGGTAAATTCGGTCTGGCGGCGCTCGCTTTCCGCGGATTCCGTCATGATGTCGATATCGAACCCGGTCAGCTGGCTGGCAAGGCGCACGTTCTGGCCACGGCGGCCAATGGCCAAGGATAGCTGCTCGTCGGGCACGACAACCTCGATCCGGTCGGCCTCTTCATCCAGCACGACCTTGGACACTTCGGCGGGCTGGAGCGCGTTCACCAGGAAGGTGGCCGCGTCCTGATTCCACGGGATAATGTCGATCTTTTCGCCCTGAAGCTCGTTCACAACGGCCTGCACGCGGCTGCCGCGCATCCCGACGCAGGCGCCGACCGGGTCGATCGAGTTATCATAAGAAATCACGCCGATTTTCGCACGGCTGCCGGGGTCACGCGCCACGGCCTTGATTTCGATCACGCCGTCATAGATTTCCGGCACTTCCATCTTGAACAGCTCGGCCAGAAATTCCGGCGCGGTGCGGGACAGGAAAATCTGCGGGCCGCGCACTTCAGAGCGCACATCTTTCACATAGGCGCGCACGCGGTCGCCATTGCGGAAGGGTTCGCGGTTGATCAGCTGGTCGCGGCGCAAAATCGCCTCGCCCCGGCCGACATCGACGATCACGTTGCCATATTCCACGCGTTTGACGACACCGTTGATGATGGTGCCGACACGGTCCTTGAATTCTTCAAACTGGCGCTCGCGCTCGGCTTCGCGCACCTTTTGCATGATCACCTGCTTGGCGGCCTGTGCGGCGATACGGCCCATATCCTGCTGCGGCAGAATATCCGACAGAACCTCGCCAAGCTCGGCATCGGGCTTGTCAAGGCGCGCTTCTTCCAGCGTGATTTCGGTGAAGTGGTTTTCCACCTCCTCCACAACCGTGCGGCAGCGGGTCAGCGTCAACTCGCCCGACTTGCGGTCGATATGGGCGCGGATGTCATATTCGCTGCCATAGCGGTGGCGCGTGGCCTTGGCCATGCTCTCTTCCATCGCTTCGATCACCAAGCCGGGGTCGATCAGCTTTTCACGGGCGACCGCATCGGCGATCTGCAAAAGTTCCAAGCGGTTTGCGCTGGTTACGGCCATTTCAGTTGTCCTCTTCTGTGGTCGAATCGGCGGTCGATTCTTCGACCTCGTCAAAATCTGCTTCATTGAAGGTGCCGGCGTCTTTGCGGGCGCGCAAGGATTCGGCGATCAGCTCATCGGTCAGCACAAGTTTGGCTTCGGTCAGCCAGTCAAATTGTAACCCAATTGTGCCCTCGGGGATATCTATCAGAATCTCGCCATCCTCGACGCCGCGCAGCACGCCGGTAAAGCGTTTGCGCCCGTCGATCAGTTCGGATGTCATCAGCTTCACCTGATAGCCTTCATAGGTTTCAAAGTCTTTCAGGCGGGTCAGCGGCCGGTCGATGCCGGGCGAGGACACTTCAAGCGTATATTCCTCGACAATCGGGTCTTCGACATCGAGCAGCGCCGAGATTGCGGTCGAGATTTTCGCGCAATCCTCAATTTCGATCCCGCCTTCGGGGCGTTCGGCCATGATTTGCAACGTGGTCGATTTGCCGCCCATCAGGCGCAGACGCACAAGCTCATAGCCCAAACCTTCAATGGTCGGGGTGATAAGGTCGGCGATGCGGCGGTCGATGGCCGCTTTGGCAATGAGTTCGGGCATGGGTTCGGGCATGGGTTCGGGCATGGGTTCGGGCTGTTTCATCTCAGGAAGCGCAAGGCAGGTAACGGGGCACAAAAAAACGGGCGCGCGGCCCGTTCAATGTTTCGGTGGTATCGGGTTTGGACGCCGACGCCGCTATCAAGGGGGCATATACGCCCGGCCCGCATGAAATGCAAGCCGCAAATGGGCCTAGGCAAACCCGTCGAGATTCAGGACAAGCGCCAAAATCCGGTCACTTCGCCCCGCCGCCCCGCCGGGCCTTTGCGAAAAACTCAGCGATACCGGCAGTTTTGCACCATTGGCGGCGATGAATACACGCTCAACGCTGGTCATACTGCCCGCCAGAATTTTGCGCCATTCCCCCTGCAAGGCTGCATCGGGGTTGGGTTGGCCGCAGAGCGAAAAGAAATCCTGCATCAGCATCCACCCCGGATCGGCCCGCAACATCCGCGCCGCATGAAGGTTCAAATCCACCACATGGCCCTGCCCATTGAACCAGATCAGCCCCTGGGTGAGCAGCGCAGCATGGGGTTTGGCAATGGTTTCAATATTCATGGCGGGCCTCGCTGGGGTTTGCCCCAAGCTTGCCCGTGAAGTGCTAAAAAGCGGTTACGATGCGCGCGATCAAAAATCCACCGCGATGCCCTTCTTCTCCCAATCGCCATAGCGCACGGGTTCGGGGCCGTCGCGCCCGCCCAACTCCTTGGGCAATTCGGCCACGGGTTCAGCCCGCCGCGCTTCGGCTTCGGCTAGGGCGCGGGCGGCGGCGGCTTTGATGCGCGCCTCTTTTTGCTTAACATCTTCGTTCATATATCCTGTGTAGCGCGCGCCATGCGTGCTGGACAAGTCTGCTTTCAGATAGGATATGGAGCGGGATATGGGATATTTTCGCACAAGTTTGCTGCTTGCGGCACTGACCGCGCTGTTCTTGGGCCTTGGCTGGCTTCTGGGCGGCGGGTTTGGTGTGGTTATCGCGCTGATTTTCGCGATGGGCACGAATTTCTATGCGTGGTGGAACTCCGACACGCTCGCCTTGTCGCGCCATAATGCCGAAATGATCAGCGGCGCGAACAACCCCGACCTGTTTCGGCTGGTTGGCGAGCTGGCCGATGCCGCCGGGTTGCCGCACCCGAAAGTGGCGGTGATCAGCGCCGATGCGCCCAATGCTTTTGCCACGGGGCGTAACCCCGATAACGCCACGGTTGCCGTGACAACCGGCCTGCTGGCCATTCTGGACCGCGACGAGCTTGCCGGTGTGATCGCGCATGAGCTTGCGCATATCGAGCAGCGCGACACGCTGACCATGACCATTGCCGCCACGGTTGGCGGGGCAATCTCGATGCTGGCGCAGTTTGCGCTGTTCTTTGGTGGCGGCCGCGACCGGGGGGCTTTCGGGATCATCGGTGTCATTCTGGGCGCAATTCTGGCCCCGATTGCCGCCATGCTGATCCAGATGATGGTATCGCGCGGGCGCGAATATGTGGCTGACCGGCGCGGGGCGGAAATTTCGGGCGCACCGCTGGCGCTGGCCTCGGCCTTGCAAAAACTTTCCGCGCGCGCCGGGCGTATTGAAATGGAAACCGCCGAACGCGCGCCCGCATCTGCGCATCTGTTCATTGTGAACCCGCTGAGTGGCGCGCGCATGGATAACCTGTTCTCGACCCATCCGAACCCCGAAAACCGCATCGCGGCTTTGCGGGCGCTGGCCGAAACCATGCCGCGCCGGCAACCGCGTGAAACGGCGCGGCGCGCCGGGTCCGTTCCCCTTGTGCGCCGTCGCAAGGGTCCTTGGGCATGAGCGCAGACGCTCCCGGCCTGGCCGCGCGCCGCGCCGCCCTTGGCCTGCTGCACGCCGTGCAGGTTGAAGGGCAGATGCTTGACGAGGTGGCCGCACCCTTTGCCCGGCTGGAACCATCCGAAAAGGCGCGCGCGCTAAGCCTTGCGCGCGGGGTGTTGCGCGATGTCGGGCGGCTCGATGCGGTGCTGGCGCGCTATATGGAGCGCCGCCCCGAGCCGGCAACACTGGATATTCTGCGCCTCGCCGCCTGGGAATGCCTGCGCGACGGGGTGGCCGCCCATGCGGTTGTCGATAGCGCCGTGCAACTTGCGCAAGGCGCGGGCCGCACACGCCGCACAGCAGGATTGGTGAATGCCGTCGCCCGCCGCGTTGCCGCCGATGGCCTGCCCGCCGATTGGCAGGAACTTCCGCTGCAAGACCTGCCCAAACCGCTTTCCGGCCCGCTGGCGCGCAGCTATGGCAAAGCGGCACTGGCCGAGATGATGCGCGTGCAGGCCGAACTGCCGCCGCTGGATATTTCGCTGAAAGAGCCTGCTCGGGCCGCCGAATGGGCTGAAAAACTCGGCGCGGACATCCTGACCCCCACGACCTTGCGGCTGCGCGACTGGGGGCAGGTCAGCGCGCTGCCCGGCTTTGAAAGCGGCGATTGGTGGGTCCAGGATGTCGCCGCCGCCCAGCCCGTGCGGCTTGCAGGCGATGTTTCGGGGCTGCGTGTGCTTGACCTTTGCGCCGCACCGGGGGGCAAAACCCTGCAACTGGCCGCCGCCGGGGCCGATGTCACCGCGCTTGACAATTCCGAACACCGTCTGCTGCGGCTGCGCGAAAACCTTGCCCGCACCGGGCTTTCCGCCAAAATCATCGCCGCCGATGCGCAAATATGGGCGCCACAAGTGCCGTTCGATCTGATCTTGCTCGATGCGCCCTGTTCGGCCAGCGGCACGATTCGCCGCCACCCCGACCTGCCCTTCATCAAAACGATGGAGGACATTCGCCCGTTGCTGGAGCTTCAGGCCGCGCTGCTCAACCGCGCGCTGGGCTGGCTTGCCCCGAACGGCCGGCTGATTTACTGCACCTGCTCGCTTTTGCCCGCCGAGGGCGAGGCGCAGATCACCAGGCTTCTGGCCAAACGGCGCAAGTTTCCACAGATCCGCCCCGCCCTGCCCGAAGGGCTGGAGCCCGGCTGGATGGATGCGGCGGGCAATTTGCGCCTGCGCCCGGACTATTGGGCGGCCAAGGGGGGGATGGACGGCTTCTTTGCTGCTGTGCTACAGGCCGGGTCAGCACCACAGCCCTAGCGGTGCAAACCACGAATTCCGGCACGTTCAAGACGTGCAGAACAACCAAAGCAAGGCCGCCGCACCCCTATGGCGCACAAGCATGTTTCAACGGCATCCCCCAACCGCAATGGGCTGCGCAACAAACTGGCGGCGCGGCTGGCTGCTTTGGGGCGGGCGCCGCGCGTGTTCAGCTATCATCTGGAGCCGCGCAGCATAGGCTCCTACGCGGTGGGCAGGCAGTTGATGAGCGGGAATTTCCTGTTCGCCGGGCAGTTGGTGGAAGCGCCCGGCAGCTCGATCTGGGCGATCGACCCGCCTTCCGAAGATTTCGCCGCCGCCCTGCAAGGCTTTGGCTGGCTCGATGATCTGGCGGCGGTGGGCGATGCCCCGGCGCGCAAACTGGCACAGCGCTGGCTGTTTGAATGGATCGCCACGGCCGGCGCGGGCAAGGGCGAAGGCTGGCGCCCCGATCTGGCCGGGCGGCGGCTTATCCGCTGGTGCAGCCATGCGCTGTTCATCCTCAAGGGCCTGTCGCCCGCGCAATCGCGCAGCATTTTCCGTGCGCTTGGCCGGCAGGTGCGCTATTTGCGCCGCCGCTGGCCCAGTGCCGCGCCGGGGCAGGAACGGTTCGAGGCGCTGACCGGCCTGCTTTATGCGGGCATTTCGCTGGATGGCTGCGCGCCGCTGGTTGCGCCCATTTCAGCGACAATCGGGCGTGAATGCGAGCGGGTGATCGATGCGCATGGCGGGTTGCCCACCCGCAACCCCGAGGCTTTGATGGAAAGCTTTGTGCTGCTCACATGGGCGGCGCGCACGCTGGCCGAAGCGCGGCGCGTGGTTGACAAACGCCACCAGGCCGCCTTGCTGCGCATGGCGCCCACCCTGCGCGGGTTGCGCCTTGGCGATGGCGCCTTGGCGCGGTTCCACGGCGGGCGACGGGGCGAGCCGGGGCGGCTTGACCAGGCCCTGGCCGATGCCAGTTTGCGCCCCGTGCCGCGCCAGGAAAACCTGATGGGGTTTGAACGCCTGTCCGCCGGGCGCCTGACAATTGTCATGGATTGCGCCCCACCCCCCAAGGGCGCGCTGGGGATCAACGCCCATGCCTCGACCCTTGGGTTTGAAATGTCCTCCGGGCGGCGGCCGATCCTGATGAATTGCGGTGCGGGCGGTCGGTTCGGGGCCGATTGGCGCCGCGCCTGCCGGGCAACGGCGGCGCATAATACCGTGGCGCTCGAACGCGTATCCTCCAGCACCATCGGTGCGGGCAATCATGGCCAGCTTGTCGCGGGGCCGCAAAATGTGGATGTCACCCGCGCCCAGGACATGAGCGGCACCTGGCTGGCCGCCAGCCATGACGGATATGCGGCTTCCTTCGGGCTCAAGCATGAACGCCGGCTGTTTCTGTCCTTTGACGGGCGCAGCTTCAAGGGCGAAGATGCCTTGCGCGCCGATGACCCCGCCCAGCGCGCGCGCTTCACCGAATCGCTTGGCGATACACCCACGCTTGGCGTGGCCTTTGTGGCGCATTTCCATATTCACCCCGATGTGACGCCCTCGATCGACCTTGATGGTCAGGCGGTGTCGCTCACGCTCAAAAGCAACGAAGTCTGGGTGTTCCGCCAGGAAGGTGGGCTGCTGCGGCTCGAGGATTCGGTGTTTCTGGACCAGCGCCGCCTGAAGCCACGCATGACCAAGCAGATCGTCGTCATGGGGCGGGCGGTCAACTTTGCGGGCCGCATTTCGTGGAGTTTCATGCGCGCACAGGATGGTGGCCGCAATACACGCGATATTGCCCCAGAGGATGAAACCACCTAAAGCGGGGCGCAACACAACACACCAAACCTGTCCGGAGATGTCATGAGCCTTCCCGTCACGCCCATCAAGCGCGCCCTGATCTCGGTGTCAGACAAAACCGGACTGGTGGAATTTGCCACCGCACTTGCCGGGCAGGGCGTTGAAATCCTGTCGACCGGCGGCACGGCGGCGACGCTGCGCCAGGCCGGGCTTGCGGTGCGCGATGTGGCCGAGGTTACGCATTTTCCTGAAATGATGGACGGGCGCGTGAAAACCCTGCACCCTGCCGTGCATGGCGGGCTTTTGGCGCTGCGCGACAATGCCGAACACCGCGCCGCTATGTCTGCACATAATATTCCGGAAATTGATCTGCTGGTCGTCAACCTATACCCGTTCGAGGCCACGGTGGCGGCGGGTGCAAGCTATGACGACTGCATCGAGAATATCGATATTGGCGGGCCAGCGATGATCCGGGCTGCCGCCAAGAATCATGGCTTTGTCAGCGTTGTGGTCGATGTGGAGGATTACGCCGCACTGCTGAATGAGATGGGTGAACATGGCGGCACACGGCTGGCCTTTCGCCAGGGGCTTGCGCAAACCGCCTATGCGCGCACTGCCGCATATGATGCAGCGGTTTCCACCTGGATGGCGGGTGCAATTGGCGCTGAAAATCCGCGCTGCCGTGCCCAGGCCGGCACATTGGCCCAAAGTCTGCGCTATGGCGAAAACCCGCATCAGGCGGCGGCCTTCTATACCGATGGCACGGCGCGCCCCGGCGTGGCCAGCGCCAAACAGCATCAGGGCAAGGAACTGTCTTACAACAATATCAACGATACCGATGCCGCCTTCGAACTTGTGGCCGAATTTGCGCCTGAAGACGGGCCGGCCTGTGCGATCATCAAACATGCCAACCCGTGCGGTGTGGCGCGCGCATCGAGCCTGTTGGAAGCCTACCGCGCCGCCTATCATTGCGACCAGACCTCGGCCTTTGGCGGGATCGTGGCGCTGAATGGCGCGCTTGATGGCGAGACGGCGGCGGCGATCTGCGAGATTTTCACCGAAGTCGTTATCGCCCCCAGTGTGAGCGAAGCGGCGCGTGAGGTTTTCGCCGCCAAGAAAAACCTGCGCCTGCTGACCACGGGCGGGCTGCCAAATATGCGCGCGGCGGCTCAGGTCTGGCGGCAGGTTTCGGGCGGCTATCTCGTGCAGGACCGCGACACTGGCCATATCAGCGCCGATGATCTGAAGGTCGTGAGCAAACGCGCGCCAAGCCCGGCTGAACTGGCCGATCTGCTGTTTGCATGGCGTGTGGCCAAGCATGTCAAATCCAACGCCATCGTCTATGCCAAAGACGGTGCGACCGTGGGCATTGGCGCGGGGCAGATGAGCCGGGTGGATTCTACCCGCATTGCCGCGCGCAAGGCCGAAGACATGGCGCAGAACCTTGGCCTGAAACAAAGCCCGACCATTGGTTCGGTTGTGGCATCCGATGCGTTCTTTCCCTTTGCCGATGGGCTGATCACGGCCGCCGAGGCGGGTGCGACCGCCATTATCCAGCCCGGCGGGTCGATGCGGGATGACGAGGTGATTGCCGCCGCCGATGCCGCTGGCCTGGCGATGGTCTTCACCGGTATGCGCCATTTCAGGCACTGACATGCGCAGCCCCCGCCTAGCTGTTTCTGCCGCCTTCTTTTTGTCCGGCGCGCTGGTCGGGGTCTGGGCATCGCGCATTCCGGCGGTGGCAGGCGCGCTCGACCTTTCAAAAACCACGCTTGGCCTGCTGCTGCTCTGCATCGCGGCGGGGGCGATCATCTCCTTCCCGCTGGCTGGCTGGGGGTCGGACAAATTCGGCGCGGCGCGGCTGACGCGTATTCTTGCGGCGTTTTACTGTGCAACGCTTCTTGTGGTGGCGATTGCGCCCAATGTCTGGGTGCTGGCCGTGGCCTTGCTGTTCTTTGGCGCGGGCCACGGCGCGCTGGATGTGGCGATGAACACCTGGGCGGCGGCGGTCGAACGCAAGATGGGCAAGGCGATCATGTCGTCTTTTCATGCGATTTTCAGCCTTGGTGCCGGGGTGGGCGCGGCGGCGGGCTATGGGGCCGTGGCCTTTGATCTTTCGGTGCCGGTGCATTTCCTGCTGGCGGTCATTTTGCTGGGCGGGCCGGTTGGCTGGCTCGTAATGGTGCCCTGGCAAGACCTGCCGCCGGGCGCCCAGAAGAAAGCCCCGCTTTTTGCCCTGCCCAAAGGGCCGCTGGTGGCGGTGGGCATCATGGCGCTTTGTGCCTCGATGGGCGAAGGCGCGATGACCGATTGGAGCGCGATTTTCCTGATCGCCGTGGGCGGTGTGACCGAGGCCAAGGCCGCGCTTGGCTATGCGGTGTTTTCCGCCGCGATGGTGGCCATGCGGCTGATGGGCGATAGGCTTGTCGGCCGGTTCGGCATGGTGGGCGTGGCGCGTGCATCGGGCGCCGTGGCCTTTATCGGCACGCTTGTGGCGGTGTTCGTGCCCGGCTTCATTCCCACGCTTGTCGGTTTTGCGCTGATGGGGCTTGGCTATGCCACAATCTTTCCGCTCGCCTTTTCGCGCGCTGCAAACGATCCGCATATCGGCCCCGGCGCGGGCATTGCCAGCGTGGCCACGCTTGGCTATGGCGGCATTCTGCTTGGACCGCCGATCATCGGCTTCATTGCCGATGCCACCAGCCTGTCGACCGCCTTTCTGGTGCTGAGCGTGCTGGCCCTGGCCATTGTGCTGCTGGGCGGCGCGCTTCGGCGCTAGTCTTCAATCCGCCGCGCCTCGTCCACCAGCATGACCGGGATGCCGCTGCGAATGGGAAAGGCCAGATGCGTTGTCGGGCTGACAAGCTCGTTCGTGTCCGGCTCGTAAATCAGCGTGGCGCGGGTAATCGGGCAGACAAGCGCCTCCAGCAGGCGCGCATCGATGCGGGTGTCCTGGGTTTCGTCGCTCATTGCAGCGGGCTTTCATCATCAGGGCCGCGCACTGCAAATTCCAGCAGGGTTTGCAGGGTTTCGCGGCGGTTTGTCAGGCTTGGGGCTTCCAGCAGCGCCTGCTTTTCATCGGTTGAGAACGGGCACAGCACCGAAAGCGCGTTGATCAGCAACGGGGCCGGTGCGGCTTTCAGCGATTCCCAGTCGGGCGCATAGCCCGTGGCCTTGAAATAGCGCGCAAGCTGGTCCAGAAACTCGGCACGGTCAAAGGCGATATCGGTTGCTTCGGCGTCGAGGTCTTCGGCAAAACTGTCCCAACTGACCTTGTGGCGCAGATAGGGGCTGAAACTGTCGATCGCCGCGCCAAGCCGAAAGCGCGACACACCGCCAAGCGTGATCCGGTAGCGGCCATCATCGGTTTCCATAAAGGCCACGATCCGCCCCGCACAGCCAATGCGCTGCAAACGGCCCTTGGCGTCAATCCCTTCAGGGGCGGCCATCGGCTGGATCATCCCGATCAGCCGATGGTCGGTTTTCAGCACATCATCGACCATTGCCAGATAGCGCGGCTCGAAAATATTCAGCGGCAGGCGGGCATGTGGCAAGAGCAGCGCGCCGGGCAGCGGAAACAGCGCAAGCGTTTCGGGCAGCGGCCCCAACGTATGCGCGCGCGCCATGCTAGGCAAAGGCCAGCGATGACAGGCGACGACGGCCCTTCAGCGCCA
Organism: Abyssibius alkaniclasticus; assembly: GCF_020447305.1. Taxonomy (NCBI): domain Bacteria; kingdom Pseudomonadati; phylum Pseudomonadota; class Alphaproteobacteria; order Rhodobacterales; family Paracoccaceae; genus Abyssibius; species Abyssibius alkaniclasticus. Next base: position 813,398 of record NZ_CP095732.1, read on the forward strand.
GCGGGTCTTTTGGCCCGAGCGAGTCGAACACCTTGATGAGCTGGGTCTTGGCGGCGGCCTCGTTCCAGTCCCGGTCGCGGCGGTAAAGTTCGAGCAACTGCTCGATTGCGGCTTCGGTCTGACGGTTGGCAAGCATGGCTTCGGCCAGTTCAAACCGGGCCTGATGGTCGCTTGCATCGGCATCGACCCGTGCCTGAAGCTCGCCAAGATCGCCCGCGCCAGCGGCAGCTTCTGCAAGGTCGATCTGCGCCCTAACCGCCAGAATGGCGGCATCATTGGCCTTCTGCATCGGGGCTTTGTCGAGAATGCCCCTGGCATCGTCCAGCAAGCCCTGGGCGACATAGCAGCGCGCAAGCCCGGCAATCGCGGCGACATTGCCCTCATCCTCGCCCAGAATGGCGGCGTAGGTTTGCACGGCATCGTCAATTTCGCCCGCCTCAAGCATTTGCGCGGCCGCCTCCAGCGCCTCGTCGAGCCCGTCATCGGCGCCGGCGGGAGACTGGGCCACAACGCGGGCGATGAAAGCGTCGATCTGGGCCGGGGTTTGCGCGCCGGTAAACCCGTCGACCGGCTGGCCGTTCACAAAGGCATAGACGGTGGGAATGGACTGGATGCGCAACTGCCCGGCAATGCCCTGGTTCTGGTCCACATCGATCTTGACCATCTTGACCTTGCCGCGCGCCTTGGTCACCGCGGCTTCCAGCGCCGGGCCAAGCGTTTTGCACGGGCCGCACCAGGGGGCCCAGAAATCGACAATCACCGGCACGGTTTTCGAGGTTTCGACCACGTCGGCCATGAAGTTCGCCTCGTTGCCGTCTTTGATCAGATCGGCGGGCACATTTGCAGTAAGGTCCATTTCGGCTCCGTAATTTTGCGGGCGCATCTGCCGCCCATTATGCACAGTTTGAAAGGTAAGTGCGCCTTCATGTTGCGCGGGTCAAGGGTTGAGCCCGGCAAATAATGCGTTATGGCGCGCCACAAACGCATCGCGCGCGGCGCGCGGCGCCAAGGGGGCCAGGCGGATCTGGGCCGTTGCCGCATCGGGTTTGCCGAACAGGCGGTTGGCTTCGGGTGCATCGAAGCCGGCAATCTGGGTGGCCTCCAGCCACGCCGAAAGCCTGTCGGCCTTCTTGATCTGGGTTTTGATGCGCGGCGGAATAACCCGCCCCAGGCCAAAGCGCAGCAGCACGGCCTCCATTAGCCGGTCATCCAGCGCACCATAGCCCGGCCCGACGGCAGATTTGACGGGCGATATCATATCGCCGATCACATATTCCGGCGCATCGTGCAAAAGCGCCATCAGCCGCGCGGCGGTGGTCGCACGCGGGTTCAGCTTGGCAAACAGCCGTTCCACCAGCAGCGAATGTTCGGCCACCGAATAGGGGTATTCGCCATGTGTCTGCCCGTTCCAGCGCGCCACAAAGGCAAGCCCGTGGGCGATATCCTCGATCTCGATATCCAGCGGCGAGGGGTCGAGCAGATCAAGCCGACGGCCCGAAAGCATACGCTGCCAGGCACGTGGCGGGGCGGATTTGGCAGGGCTGCGCGGTTTAGTGATAGGACAACTCACTCATCAGGTTTGCATCGAGTTCGGCCAGAACATGCGCCTTGTCCGCATCGGTGTAACCCGCCCAGGGGTCCATCGCAATGCGCGCCTTGTAGGTATGATAGTCGGTCTTGTCCGGCATGAAGCTGCGGGCATTGGCGATGGGCACAAACAGCTCCGTGCGCGCACGGCGCGCCAGGGGCAGGGCTGCAAGCGTGGGCTCGAAGGCTTCAACCAGCGTTTCATAGCGGATCAGGCGCACATTTTCACGCGCCCGGTTTGCACGGTGAAACAGCCGGTTCTTCTGCACCCAAAGCGCCACAGGGCTGGGCAGCAAGGCAATGTCCAGGTCATCGCGCAAGCGCGTTTGCCAGGGCTGGCGGATGAAGTCTGAAAAGGCTTTTGCAGCGGGGCCAACCATGTGAAACGGGGCGCGGTGCATTGCGCGCAGCCATGTGGCCGGGTGGCGGGTGATGCACAGGAACAACACGCCGCGCGTTTGCGAAAACCGATCGAGCGCATCTATGTGCAAGGCGGCGTGTTTCCAGCCACCGTTGAGCATGGCCTGTTCCAGATGCAGGGCGTCGAGCAGCTTTTCGGTAAGCAGCGCGCGCGCCTTGGGCGTGGGTTCGGCCTGAACCTGCAGGCTTTGCGCCCGGCTCAGCCTGCCGGATTCCAGATGCACATGCGCGGTAAAGTTCTGATACACGGCTGATTGCAGGAAATTGGTGCCGCTATTGCGCTCGCCCATGATCTTGACCGATTCATACATACGCGCCCAACCCGATTCATGCCGCCGTTTGGCTGACCTGCCCTGCGTCATTCAATATCGCGCCGCGGGGGCTGCGGCAAGATCACCCCAAGCCTTGCCGTAGGGCTGCGCACAGGTTACATCTTCGCGCGAAACAGAATAGGGAACCACCCATGCCTGCCGATTACATTGTCAAAGACATTGCGCTCGCCGCCTATGGCCGCAAAGAGCTGGATATTGCCGAAACCGAAATGCCGGGCCTGATGGCGTTGCGCGCCGAATTTGGCGAAAGCAAACCCTTGAGCGGCGCGCGCATCGTCGGCTCGTTGCATATGACCATCCAGACCGCCGTGCTGATCGAAACCCTGGTGGCTTTGGGGGCCGATGTGCGCTGGGCAAGCTGCAACATCTTCTCGACCCAGGACCATGCGGCTGCGGCGATTGCGCAATCCGGCGTGCCGGTTTTTGCCATCAAGGGCCAGAGCCTGACCGAGCATTGGGACTATCTTGACCGCTCGTTCATGTTCCCCGAAGGCGCGAACCTCATTCTTGATGATGGCGGCGATGCCACGCTTTACGTGCTGCTGGGTGCGCGCGTTGAAGCCGGTGAAACCGATCTTATCGCCGTGCCGACCTCGGAAGAAGAAGAGGCGGTATTTGCGCAGATCAGGAAGCGCATGGCCGCCAGCCCCGGCTGGTTCACCAAAACCCGCGAGGCCATTCAGGGCGTTTCCGAGGAAACCACCACGGGTGTGCATCGGCTTTATGAACTGGTGAAGCAGGGACAACTGCCCTTCCCGGCGATCAATGTGAATGATTCCGTCACCAAATCGAAATTCGACAATAAATATGGCTGCAAGGAATCGCTGGTCGACGGTATTCGCCGCGCCACCGATACGATGATGGCCGGCAAGGTTGCCGTCGTTTGCGGCTATGGTGACGTTGGCAAAGGTTCCGCCGCCAGCCTGCGCGGTGCCGGTGCGCGCGTGAAGGTGACAGAGGTCGACCCGATCTGCGCGCTTCAGGCCGCGATGGACGGGTTCGAGGTTGTGCTGCTGGAAGATGTCGTTGCCAGCGCCGATATTTTTGTGACCACAACCGGCAACAAGGATGTCATCCGCATCGAGCATATGCGCGAGATGAAGGATATGGCGATTGTCGGCAATATCGGCCATTTCGACAATGAGATTCAGGTGGCCGCGTTGCGCAACCACAAATGGACCAATATCAAGGACCAGGTGGATATGGTCGAAATGCCATCCGGCAGCCGGATTATCCTGCTTTCCCAGGGCCGTTTGCTGAACCTTGGCAATGCCACGGGCCATCCGAGCTTTGTGATGTCGGCCAGTTTCACCAATCAGGTTCTGGCGCAGATCGAGCTTTGGACCAATGGCGATGCCTATAAGAACGAGGTCTATATCCTGCCCAAGCATCTGGATGAAAAGGTTGCGCGCCTGCATCTGGACCGGATTGGCGTGAAGCTGACCAGGCTTGACAAGGCACAGGCCGATTATATCGGCGTATCGCCCGAAGGGCCGTTCAAGCCCGAACATTACCGCTATTAAGCGGGCAAGCACTGCGGCCGGGGTGGGAAACTGCCCCGGCCTTTTGTTTACTTCGGGTTAAAAACGGCCCGCATATTTGCGTCAAATGCTGCCTATAATCTGCTTGTGCATTTGCGGGCAGTTGCGCGATAAACGGGCCTAGATGCCGAAGAATTCGGGCCGGGCAACCGGTTGATGGGTGAAGCCCATCGGGAGAATCCCCAAAGTTACAAATCCTTTACGCCATTTGCCCCAAGGGGCATTCACGTGGGCGAGGCACCAGCTTTTGATGGCGGTGCTGGGGTGCGGGAGGGCGCGTAGGCCGCGCTCTCCCGTTTCATTTGCGGCTGGTTGCACCCGTTTGGGCGCGGCGCTAGGCTGGGCGGAATTTTCCAGATAGCGGAGCCATTATGAATATCGAACTTCTGCGCAGCCTGTGCGAAACCCCCGGCGTGCCCGGCCGCGAAGACCGCGTGCGCGCGCTGATCATGCGCGAGGTCGAGGGCCTGTTTGACGAGGTCACAACCGATGCGATGGGCAACCTTCTGTGCCGCCGCGCCCCGACCAAACCCGCCAATGGCGAGGTGCAGCGCGTAATGCTGGCCTGCCATATGGATGAGATCGGCTTTCTGGTCAGCCATATCGATGCCGATGGGTTCATCTATGTCGACCCGGTTGGCGGGTTCGACCCGCGCAACCTGTTTTCGCGCCGTGTGCGCATTTGCACACCCGATGGCGACTACCCCGCCGTGATGAATCCCGGCGGCCGGCCGATCCATATTTCCACGCCCGAAGACCGCAAGAAAATCCCTCAGGTTTCGGAATTCATGCTCGATTGCGGCATGGGCAAGGCGACGGCTGACAAGATCCAGATCGGCGATTATGTCGTGATGGAGGAACCCTTTGTCGATATGGGCGAAAAGGTGGTGTCCAAGGCGCTGGACAACCGTATCGCCTGCTGGCTGGGGATCGAGGTGATCCGCAAGCTGGTGGCCGATCAGGCGACACATGAATGCGAAATCTGGGTGGCCTTTACCTGTCAGGAAGAGGTTGGCCTGCGCGGGGCGCGCACCTCGGCCTACCATATCAAGCCGCATATCGGTTTCGGCATCGATGTGACCCTGGCCTGCGATACACCCGGCGTGCCCAAGCAGGACACGGTTACCGTGCAGGGCGAAGGCGTTGGCCTGCATGTGAAAGACAGCAGCTTCATTTCCGACATCGCGCTGGTGGAAGAGGTCGAGGCGCTGGCCAAGGCGCGCAACATTCCGTTTCAGCGCACGATCTTGCGCGCCGGCGGGCAGGATGGCGCGGCGGCACAGCAGGCCGCGGCCGGTGCGCGCGCAATGGGGATTGTGGTTGGCACCCGCTATATTCACACGGTCACGGAAATGGCGGCCAAATCCGACCTGGTGGCCGCGCGCGATATTCTGGCGGCCTGGCTGGGCGCGCATTAGGCGCTGTTCAGCGCCCAGACCCACGACCAAGGCTGGGGGTTTCACACCCCCAGACCCGATGCTGGAAGCTGGGGGTTTCACACCCCCAGACCCCCGTGGGATATTTGAGAGCAAAAGATGATCAGGCGGGGTTTGTCTGCCGGTGTTTTGCGGCATAGGCATCGGCGGGCCCCAGGTAGAGCGCGGCGCCGCCGATGAGGTTATGGTTGCCGGTTTGGGCCTTGAACCTGGCGGTTTCTTCAAACTTCATGCGCGCCGTGTCGAATTTGATGCGCTGCTGGCGGGCTTCAAGTTCGAGCGGGAAGGGCGTGGCGAGCCTGTCCATTGCTGATTGAAGTGTTGCGGCAACCTCTTCCATGCCGATGGCGGCAAAACCGTCGCGCGCCTCGGGCGCGAGAAGGCCGGTGGGGCTGTTGAAGAATTGCGAAAACCCGCCCGCCGTGACCTCGGTAAAAGCCCAGTGCAGCGCGTAGAGATCCAGCGCGGCTTGCGGCACGCCGGCTTTGGATGCTTCCCAGGCCGCGGGGCCGTGATAGGGGTCGAGCTGGTCGTAAAAGGGGGTGTAGATATCGGTATAGCCGGGCTGTCTCACCAGCTTGATATTGATCAGCCGCAGGATGATGATGAAGGGCACCATCAGCAGCAGGCCAATGGTTGCCGGGATGACCATCAGCAGGTTGAAGGCGGATTTCAGGTGTTTCATGCCCTATGCGACCGCCGGAAAGGCGCCGAGAACCGCGCCCATGATCATGCAGCCGATTGTGGAATAGCTGCCATCGATCAGCGTCAGGGCGCGCGGCTTCATGCCGAACATGTTGTTCATCACTGTCCAGGGCGTGGCGATAAACAGGCCAAGGCCAAGCCCGGCGAGCGCGCCGCCGCCGATTGTCTGGATTTGCGCACCGTAAAAGATGTGGCGCATCATGCCGGCCACCGCAACGCTGCACAAAAAGGCGACCACGAAGGTGAAGGCGCCACCGCCCTTGCCCTCGGCGCGCAGCTTTTCAACGTCGATGCCCGCAGCCGCCTGCCAGGGTTTGGCCAGCGCGATATACCAGACGGCACCAAAGGCAAAACTGGCCAAAGCCGCACCCAAAACGATAATATATTCCATGCTTTATACCTTTCAGACTATTAACCGCGATAGCCGCCCATAGCGCAGACGATCTGCCATTCCTCGGGCGTGACCGGCTGCACCGACAGGCGCGTGTTGTTGACAAGCACCATATTTGCCAGCCGCGGTTCGGCCTTGCAATCATCAAGCGTTACCGGCTTGGGGAAGGGGCCGACGGCGGCAATATCCACGCATTCCCAGCGCGGATCATCGGTGGAGCTGTCGGGATGGGCGCGCGCGATGACCTTGACCACCCCGACCACGCGCTTTTCCTTGATCGAGTGGTAGAAGAACCCCAGATCGCCCAGCTGCATGGCGCGCATATTGTTGCGGGCCTGATAGTTGCGCACGCCGTCCCATTCCTCGCCAGCTTCGCCGCGCGCGACCTGCGCATCCCAGCCCCATGTCTCGGGTTCCGATTTGAACAGCCAGTAGTTCATTCACGCCTCGTTTGATTTGAGAGGGCGGGCGAGCAACTCGCTCATCGCGCCGGTAATGTTGATCTGTCCTTCTAGCACGGCGGCGACGGCGGCTGCGATAGGCATTTCCACCCCGCATGTGCCCCCGAGTGCCACGGCAGCGCGCGCCGTGGCAACACCTTCCTGGGTTTTGCCCGCCGGGCGCGGCAGGCCCTGGCCCAGCGCCAGACCGGCGGCGAAGTTGCGCGACTGGGCCGAGGCGCAGGTGAGCATGAGATCGCCAAGGCCGGACAGGCCCGCAAAGGTTTCCGCATCTGCGCCAAGGGCCACGCCAAGCCGGCGCATTTCGGCAAAACCGCGGGTGACAAGCCCGGCGCGTGCGCTTTCGCCAAGCCCGGCGCCAATGGCCATGCCCGCGGCGATGGCAACGACGTTTTTGAGCGCGCCGCCAAGCTGCGCGCCGGTCGTATCGGCCGACAGGTAGAGGCGCAGCCGGTCGGTTGAAAGCCGCGTTTGCAGGCTGTGCGCCAGCGCGTTGTCGGCACAGGCCAGCACCAGCGCGGCGGGCAGGCCACGGGCGATTTCACCTGCAAAGCCGGGGCCGGTCAGCACGGCCAGCGGCGCGCTGGTATGGCGCGCGGCAATATCGGTCTGTGTGGCGAAATGTGTTGCATCAATGCCCTTGGCGCACAGCACAAGCGGCGCATCGGGCAGGTTCTGCGCCTGTTCGGCAAGGAATCCATCGCTTTGCTGAGCGGGCAGCGCCAGCAAAATGGCCCTGGTTTGCGCAAGATCAGCCAGTGTGGCGGTGGGGTTCAGGCTTGCGGGCAGGCTGACACCCGGCAGATAGCGGGTATTTTCGCGCGCCTGTGCCATTTCGGCCATAGCTGTTGCATTTCGGCCCCAAAGCCGCACATCCACCCCGTTGCGCGCTATGGCAACGGCAAGGGCCGAGCCGAATGCGCCGGCGCCAATCACCGCGATGCTCATGCTTTAGGCCCCTTCTTGCCATAGCCGAGCATGGGCGCGGCGATTGCGTCCAGCGGCCAGCGCGGGCGGGCGGAAAAGGCCAGGCCATCGGGGCCACGCCGGGCCAGCTGCTCGTGGCCCGCCCAGGCGATCATGGCGGCATTATCGGTGCAGAGCGGCAGCGGCGGCAACACAAGCCCGGCGCCCGCCTCGGCCGCAACCGCGCCAATGGCGGCGCGAATGGTTTCATTCGCGGCGACGCCCCCCGCCACGGCCAGCCGCGCCGCATTGCCAAAGCGGTGTTCAAATTCCTGCAACGCCGCGCGGGTTTTGGCGGCCAGGCTTTCGGCCACAGCCGCCTGAAAGCCTGCGCAAATATCGGCAATGTCTTGCGGGTAAAGCCCGCCTTGGTCTGCCTCCAGCTTTTCGCGCAGCCGCCGCACAGCGGTTTTGAGGCCGGAAAAGGACATATCGCAACCGTCACGGTCGGCCAGCGGGCGGGGGAGCTTGAAGCGGGTCGCATCGCCGGACCTGGCCGCCGCCTCGACCAATGGCCCGCCGGGATAGCCCAGGCCCAGCAGGCGGGCGACCTTGTCAAACGCCTCGCCCGGGGCATCGTCGATCGTGCCGCCAAGCCTATGAAAGCTTTCGGCGCTGCTAACGGCAATAAACTGGCAATGCCCGCCAGAGACGAGCAACATCAGGTAGGGATAGGCAAGCCGGTGCGTCAGCCGCGGGGTCAGCGCATGGCCCGCCAGATGGTTCACCGCAATCAGCGGCTTGCCCGTGGCCGCGGCCAGCCCCTTGGCGAACATCACGCCCGACAGCACGCCGCCGATCAGCCCCGGCCCGGCGGTTACGGCCAGCGCGTCGACATCGCCCAGCTTCAGCCCCGCCTTGTCCAACGCGGCCTGCGTGGCAATATCCAGCCGTTCGGCATGGGCGCGGGCGGCAATTTCCGGCACGACACCGCCAAAGCCTTCGTGCAGGGCATTCTGCCCCATCACAATGCTGGCCAGCACGCTGCCATCGCTGCGCACAAGGGCGGCGGCCGTGTCATCGCACGAGCTTTCAATGCCAAGGATCGTCTTGATCAACATGCGGCCATTCCGGCAATTGCACCAAAGTCACTATCGGGGTAACACCCAGCCTATGGGCATTCAATACAACACATCCAGACTTCTGAAAATCGGCACGCGCGGCAGCCCGCTGGCGCTGGCACAGGCGCATGAAACCCGCGACCGGCTGATGGCGGCGCATGGCATGGCGGCCGCGCAGTTCGAGATTGTGGTGATCAAGACCACGGGCGACGCTGTGCAAGACCGATCGCTGAGCGAAATTGGCGGCAAGGGGCTGTTTACCAAGGAAATCGAAGAGGCGCTGCTGGATGGAAGCATCGACATCGCCGTGCATTCGATGAAGGACATGCCCACATTTCTGCCCGATGGGCTGGCGCTCAGCACCTATCTGCCGCGCGAAGACATGCGCGATGCGTTCATTTCACGGCGGTTTGCGGGCATTGCCGAGCTGCCAATGGGCGCCGTGGTTGGCACATCGAGCCTGCGACGGCGCGCCCAGCTTTTGGCCCGTCGCCCCGATTTGCGGGTGGTGGAGTTTCGCGGCAATGTGCAAACCCGCCTGCGCAAGCTCGATGAAGGTGTGGCCGAGGCGACGTTTCTGGCCTGTGCCGGGCTGAACCGGCTGGGGATGGCGGAAATCGCCAAACCCATTGATGCGCGCGATATGCTGCCCGCCGTTGCCCAGGGCGCGATTGGCATTGAACAGCGCATTGGCGATGATCCTGTCTTTAGGCTGCTTGCTTTGCTCGACCACGGTGAAACCCGGCTGCAACTGGCGGCGGAACGCGCGTTTCTGGCGGCGCTCGATGGTTCCTGCCGCACGCCGATCGCCGCATTGGCGCAGCGTGTGGGCGACAGGTTGCAGCTTCACGGTGAAATTCTGCGCCCCGATGGCAGTATCCGCCATGCCGGGGTGTGGGACTGCGCCCCCGATGAGGCGGCCGCAATGGGTGCAGCGGCTGGCCAAGAGCTGAAACAGCGCGCCGGGCCGGGCTTCCTTGACTAGAACGCTGCTTCTAACCCGGCCCCTGGCCGATTCGCAGGCCTTCGCCGCCCGCCTGCCCCAAGGCTGGCGCGCCCATATCGCACCCATGCAGGACATGCGCGACCTGCCCGCTTCGCCCGATTTCGCACAGGCTGATGCGCTGGTCTTCACCTCGCAAAACGGCGTGCGCAGCTTTGCATCGCGCTGGGCGCTGCGCGATTTGCCCGCCTTTTGTGTGGGTCCGGCCACGGCAGACATGGCCGAAAGCCTTGGCTTGCGTGCGATTGCCGCGCAGGGCGATTTGCCGAGCCTTGCCGCCCTGTTGGCGCTACAGCCCGCGCAAAACCTGCTTTATCTGCATGGCAGGCATGTCAGCGGCGATTTGGCACAGGCGCTGGCGGGCAGCGGCCATTTCTTGCAAAGCCACGCAATTTACGACCAGCAGGCCCGTGGGCTGGATGCGGCGACACAGCGCGCCCTGACGGCGGGAAAGATCCATGCGGTTGCCCTGTTTTCGCCCCGTTCCGCGCGGCTTCTGGCCGAATCCCTGCCCGATGGCGCTTTGCTGCATTGCTTTTGTTTGTCGCAGAATGTGGCAGATGCGGCGCAAGGCCTTGGCACAAGCAGCGTTGCCGCCGAACCAAGCGCGGCGGCGCTATTGGCGATAATCGGCGCAAGTGCGGGCCGATTTCGCTGAAAACAGCGTTTTGCCGCAAGCCCCGCCTTGTTGCTGCGCGGCCTAGCCCCTAAACTTAGCTAAACCGGCACATTCGTGCCCGATGAGCAAAGGCGCGCAATGAGCGGAAGCGACGAGTCCAGCACACGTGGTGAAGACGTGGTTCAAGAGGCGAATGAGGTTCAGGCGGTTGAACATCATGACATCGACGAGGATGAGGGCGAGCTTGACGAGCATCATGTATCGCTGGCCGCGCGCAGCCTGCAAATTCTGGCCATTCTCGTGGTGGGTGGCGCGCTGGCGCTTTGGGCCGGCCCGCGCCTTGCCCCGAACCTGCCCAGCGGCATGGGGGCGGTGGCCCGCTGGCTGACCCCGGGCGCCAGCCTTGCCGAAGCACAGGTTGCCGAATTGCGCAGCACGTTTGAAGCCCGGCTCGCCGCGCAAGCCCCGCAAATTGATGCAGGCGCGATTGATGCGCGCATCGCGGCTTCCCCCAATCTGGCCGGCATGGCGGCAGAAATCGCGGCGCTGAACGAAAAGCTGAGCGCGCTCGAAACATTGCCCGCCGATCTGGATGACCGGATTGCGCTTGTCGAATCGCGCCTTGAAGCCGCCGAGGCGATGGAAGCCCGGCTTGAAACGCAACTGCGCGATCTGGTGACAGCGGGCATGGCGGGCGACAGCCAGGCCGCCGCCGATATTACCGCCTATGGCGCAACGATCGAGGCGCTGCGCAGCCGCATTGCCGACCTTGATGAACAGCTTGCCGCTCAGGCCGCGCGCATGGATGCGATTACCGCTGAAATCCGCAACGAGGCGGAAACCGCCATTGCCGATGCCACCGCCGCGCGCGCCAGTTCCGAGCTTCAGGCCGCGCTGATCGCGCTGGAAGCCGCCCTGGCCGATGGCCTGCCCTATGCGGGCACGCTGGAATGGCTGAACGCCATGCAGGGCGCCGAAATTCCGGCCGAACTTGCCGCGCAGGCCGCCAGTGGCGTGACCAGCACCGCCGAATTGCTCGACAGTTTCCCCAGCTTGGCGCATGAGGCGATTCGCATCGACATTCGCCGCACCGGGGCTGAAACGACGCTTGGCCAGTTTGGCGCCTTCCTGGAATCGCAGGTCGCCAGCCGCTCGCTGACCCCGCAGCAGGGCGATAGCGTCGATGCCATCCTCAGCCGCGCCGAGGCTGCCTTGCGCGCCGATGATCTGGCCGCAGCAATTGGTGAAATGCAAAGTCTGCCCGCCCATGCGCAAGCTGTGTTTGCCGGCTGGATGGAGGCCGCCGCGCAGCGCCAGGCGGTTCTGGCCGATTACAGCACGCTCAAATCCACCCTGCTGGAGGGCGCGCAATGATCTGGTCTATCCTCAAGATGGCGCTGTTCGTGGCCATTGCCGCCGCGCTCGCCTGGGGCGCTGCCTATGTGCAGGACACGCCCGGCGTGATCACCTTCGCCTTTGCCGGGCGCGAGCGTGAGCTGACGCCACTGGCCTTTCTCATCGCGCTTTTGGTGCTGTTTGTGGCTTTCTGGCTGGTCATCAAGCTTGTCGGGCTGGTGCTGGCCGTGTTGCGCTTTCTCACCGGCGATGAAACCGCGCTGAGCCGCTATTTCGACAAATCGCGCGAACGGCGCGGCTATGCGGCCCTGTCAGATGGCATGATCGCGCTGGCTGCGGGCGATGGCGCGCGTGCCACGGCCCGTGCCGCCAAGGCCGACCGTTTGCTTGCCAGGCCCGAGCTTACCCGCATTCTGGCCGCCCAGGCGGCCGAGCTTTCGGGCGATACCAGCGGCGCACAAGAGCATTACAAGGTGCTTTTAGCCGATAAATCCACCCGCTATGTGGGCATTGTCGGGCTGATGAAGGCGCGGCTGGCCGCAAATGATACCAAAGCCGCTCTGCAACTGGCCGAGCGCGCCTTTGCCCTGCGCCCGCGCGACAAGCTGATGCAGGACACGCTGTTCGATCTGCAAATCAGGGCCGGTCATTGGGGCGGGGCGCGCCAAACGCTGCGCTACAAGGTGAAATCCGGCACATTGCCGCGCGATGTTGCGCAGCGGCGCGAGGCGGTTTTGCTGCTGGGCGATGCGATGAAGGCCCATGCCGCCGGCGATGGCCCGCGCGCCCGTGCCGACGCACTTTCGGCCAACCGCGCCGCCCCCGGCCTTGTGCCCGCCGCCGTGCTGGCCGCGCAAGTTCATGCGGGCGATGGGAATATGCGCGCCGCCACGGCCGCTTTGCGCAAGGCCTGGGGCCAGCAGCCCCACCCCGACCTTGCCGCCGCCTGGGATGGTCTGGCCGATGATGCAGATGCTCAGGCGCGTATTGCGCGCTTTCAACCGCTGCTCAAGCTTGCCCCCGACCATGCGGAATCGCGCATTCTGGACTGTGAATTGCAGCTTGCAGCCGAAGATTTTCCCGCCGCCCGCCGTGCGCTTGGTAACCTTGCCAGCACCAGCCCGAACGGGCGCGTTCTGTCGCTGATGGCGGCCATCGTGCAGGGCGAAGGCGGTGAGGAACACGAGGTGCGCGCCTGGCTCGCCCGCGCGCTTGCCGCCCCGCGCGGCGAAACTTGGGTCTGCGAAAGCTGCAACCATCTGCACGCCAAATGGGCGCCGCTTTGCGAAAACTGCCAAGGGCTCGACACCCTGCACTGGGCCCTGCCACCGGAAGGCAGCGCCGCCGAGCTTTCCCCCTCGATGCTTGCCCTTCTGGCCAAAAGCCAGACCCTTCAGGCTGCGGATGAAGACACGCCGCTCGATGCCGAGATCATGCCCGAGGATGAGGAGCCGGAGGCTTCCGATGGCACCGCAGCCGCGGATGAGGCGGAGAACCGGCAGACCTGACGCGGGGCGCTGCTGGAACCACCGGCGCAATGGTCAAGATCGGGCCAATATCGGGCAGTGCGGTATCAGGAAAATGGTGCCCCAAGACGGATTCGAACCGCCGACCTACTATTTACGAAACAGTTGCTCTACCGGCTGAGCTATTGGGGCTTTGCGGCTGTTCGTTTATACGCTTCGCGCACACCGTGCAAGGCGGAATCCGATGCGGTCTGGTGGCCGGGCCTTGCCGGGGCATTGCACGCCGGCCTGCTAAGCTCCGCCATTGCCAAGCAGGTCTTCGCTTGCATCCTGCTTGTCCAGCACGGTCTGGCTTTCGATATCCTGGGTTTCGGCGGTCAGGTCTTGTTCCGCCTCTGAAAGCATTGGCGCGGCGGGTTTTGCCGGGGCGGTTGGCGAGGCAGTTGACGGGGCGGTTGGCGGGGCGGCGCCGGGCGCGGCTTCATCCATCTTGATAAACGGCACCCCTTGCGGGAAGATCACTTCGCGCGCCTCGTCGGGCATTGAGACGCCGGCTTCGCTCAAGGCGCCCATGATCATCCGCAACAGCGCCGATTTGATCTTGAGCGATGAGTAGGCGTGCCCGTCAAACCAGTAATAGACCCGCATATTCACCGTCGAGGCACCCAGATTGTCGATCAGCGCCATCGGGGGCGGGTCGTTCAGCACCGCCTGATGGTCTTGCAACACCGCAAGGATGATCTGCTGCACATCGGAAATCACCGCATCATAACCCACCCCAATCACGAAATCGCCCCGGCGCTGGGCATCGGCCGTGAAATTCTCGATCGTGCTTTTGAAAATCGTCGCATTGGGAATTTGAATGTGGTTGCCCTCGACCGATATCAACAGGGTGCTGCGGGTGGTCATGCTTTTCACCACGCCCTGCTGGCCATCGACCTTGATGAAATCGCCGCGCTTGAAGGGGCGCTGCACGCTCAGCAGCAGGCTGGCAAGGAAGTTTTCGGCAATGTCGCGAAAGGCAAAACCGATGACGATACCCAGAATACCGGCACCGCCAACCAGCGACAGTGCAAGCTGCGTAAGCCCCGCCACCTGCAAAACAATGTAAAGCCCGATCAGAAATACCGGGAATGATATGGCCCGCGCCACGATGCTGCGCAAAAACGGCGAACTGATCCGCCGCGCGAAAACCCAGCGCATGAGCCGCGCCACCAGATGGGCAATATACCAGGCCAGTGGCAGAACGACCAGGGCCAGCAGCAAAACCGGCAGGGCCGCGGCGCTGCTTTCCACCAGGCGGCGCAGTTCCTTCACGGCGGGGTCGAAATTCCAGTCAATCTCGGCGGCAATTTCGATCTGGTTGACAACGGCGACAACCCCGTCGGTTTTATTGGCCAGATCGCGCGCCCAGGCCTTCTGCGCCTCGCTGCCCGCTGTGCCATTCAGAAAGACAATGCCGTTTTCAACCCGCACATCCAGCGCATCATACCAGCCGGTCGCCGCCAGAATATCGGCGATGCGCGCGCCGATGCGCAGATCCGGTGCAATCGGATCGACCGTGACATTCTGATCGGATGCGGTGATCTCGGCATCGGGTTCGGCAGGGGCATCCTGTGCAACAAGCGGTGTGGCGACAAGTGTCAAAAGCGCAGCGGCCACCATGACAAGGCTATGAAAAGAGAAGCGAATAGGCATTCAGACCGTCCCGTTGTTTTGCGCCACTATGCCCAAACGCTGGCGCGGTGTCACCACAGGGCTGTGCGGGCCCGAAGTGTTTTTGCTTTGCTGGTGGCCATCGCCGCGCTTGTGGTGATAATGGCGCCAACCCCACAAACTGCCGTCAGGCAGTGCAAGGACATCGTCGCGTGAACAGATCGCAGCATAAAAGGCGCAAGCCGCAGGTCAGCCCCAGGGTCTGGTGGCGGGTTTTGCGCCGGGTCATGGCGGCGGCAGACCGGTTCAACCTGGGGCCCTTGGCGGCGGGTGTCGCCTTTTATGCGATGCTGTCCATTTTTCCGGCGCTGGCCGCAACCATCGGCATCTGGGGCTTTGTGGCCGATCCGCTGGTCATGCAAGACCAGTTGGAACTGGCCCGCCAATTGTTGCCCGATGATGCGTTCAAGCTGCTGAACGATCAGGTTTCGGCCCTGATTGCCGCCAATAATTCGACATTGCAACTGGCCAGTATCCTGTCGATTCTGCTGGCCATCTGGACAGCGCGCAACGCGGTTGCGACGGTCATTCGCGGGCTCAATGTCATCTATCGCGCAGACCATCATACCGCGCTCAAACGCTATGCAATGGCGCTGGGGCTGACCTTTTTGCTGATCCTCATCGCCCTTCTGGCCTTTGCCGCCGTGGTGGTCATTCCGGCAATTCTGGCCTATGTGCAAATTCCGGTCGGGCTGGAAATGACCATCACCACCGCCAAATGGCTGGTCTTGCTGGTGGCGGTGTTTTTCGGCATTGGGCTGCTCTATCGCTTCGGGCCCAACCGGCGCGCGGCAAAGCCGGGCTTTGTTACGCCGGGCGCGGTTCTGGCGCTGGTCGTCTGGGCGGCCGGGTCATTCGCCCTGTCGACCTATTTGCGGAATTTCGGCAGTTTCAACGAGGTTTACGGCTCGCTCGGGGCCATTGTCGGGCTGCTGTTCTGGTTCTATATCAGCGCCTATATCGTTCTGCTGGGCGCGCTCCTGAATGCCGAGTTGGAGCGTTCAGCCCTCCAGACCACCGCAGATGTTGACGGCAGCTGACTTCGCTGGCAAGGCTTTGGAATGTGCAACCACCCCATATTCTGGAGCTTCCGGCGCTGCCCCTATGCGATGCGCGCGCGGCTTGCCGTTCTTGGTGCGGGCCTGAAGGTCGAACTGCGCGAGATCGTGCTGCGCGACAAGCCGCAGGCCTTTCTAAACACCTCGCCAAGCGCCACCGTGCCGGCCTTGCGGCTGGGAGACAAGGTGCTGGATGAAAGCCTCGATATCATGGTCTGGGCGCTGAAGCAGCGCGACCCGCAGCGCCTGCTGGACATGCCCGACGAGGGCTGGCAGTTGATTGCGCGCAATGACGGCCCGTTCAAGGCGGCGCTCGACCACACCAAATATGCCGTGCGCTACCCCGATCTTGACCCGCGCGCCGAACGTGCCAAGGCCGCAGCCGTGCTGGATGATCTGAATGCGCGGTTGCAAGGAAAGCCCGCATTGTTTGGCGCGCGCGACACGATGGCCGATCTGGCTGTCCTGCCCTTCTTGCGCCAATTCGCCCATATCGACCGCGCCTGGTTTGCGGCGCAGCCCTGGCCCGGTTTGCACGCCTATCTGAACCGCTTCATGGCAAGCGATGCCTTTGCGCGGATCATGCCAAAATATGCTCCCTGGCGGCCGGGTGCCGCCCCGCTATGGTTTGGCGGCTGATCAAATCTCGAAAGTCGGTCTATGCCAGCAGCCCGGCCAGCTCCGGCAAGACACTGGCCGTATCCTCGCCGCGCAATGCGTCGAGCTTTTTGGTCATCTTGCGGAATTCGCGGCGCAGATAGTCGATATGCGCAGGCCAATAGCCGATGGATTCAGGCTCCAGCCGCGCGATGAACTTGCGAAACCGCGCGGGCATCACGCTGCCGGTATGGCGCGCGGCATGGTCGCGCCCAAGTGCTGCCAGATCCACCGCCGCCTTTTCGCGCAGATCGGCGGGCAGGATCGTCACATCGTAAAAGGCGGGCAGTTGCAATGCGTGGAACTTCACCTTGTCATGGCTGATGCCGCAATCACGTTCAAGCGCCACAAACAGCTCTGCCAGCCGCGCAAGGTTGAGCGCCGAAACCGTGACCCCGGCCGTCAGCCTGACATGCGGGCAGGCCTTGCGCAATTGCGCGATATTGGCGACGAATTGCGCCCAGTCAAACCCGCTGCGCACAAGGGCACCGGCCGCATGGGCGGCATCAACGCTCGCCTCGATGCTGACACTCTTGAACCGGTTCCACAGCGGCAGAAGCGGGGTTTTTTCCACCTCCAGCACCGAAAGATTGCTGTTATAGGCTAGGTTGATATCGGTGCGGCCCTCATCGATCAGCCATTGCAGCATGTCGGCATTCTGGCGTTCGAGCAGCGGCTCGCCACCGGCAAAATAGAGCGTGCGCACCTCGTTGCCGATTTTTTGGAACTGCGCCAGCCCGTCCTGAGCCGAGGAAAACGCCGAAAGCAGCGGCGTATCGCCCAGGTTGATCCCCAGCGCCCTGGCATCGGCAAACCAGCGCGACGATGCGCCGTGATGGCAGCTTCGGCAGCG
Organism: Abyssibius alkaniclasticus; assembly: GCF_020447305.1. NCBI lineage: Bacteria > Pseudomonadati > Pseudomonadota > Alphaproteobacteria > Rhodobacterales > Paracoccaceae > Abyssibius > Abyssibius alkaniclasticus. Next base: position 831,026 of record NZ_CP095732.1, read on the forward strand.
AAAATTGCACAGGTTTGAATAACGCAGGTCCAGATGCACGGGGTTTTTCGGGCGTTGCCCGTCTTCCAGAATATCGGCAAAATTGCGGTTGAAATCCATGCGCAAACTGTTCAGCCCGGCATCTTCGGCCGACCAGCATTTCCAGCAGGCCTTTATCTTTTCGCCGCGCTCCATTGCGGCGCGAAGCTCGGCAAAGGGTTTGCCGTTCCAATGGCTTTCCATATCGCCATCGCGCAGCTTGCCAAGGTCGCCCTCATACAGACAACAGGGCCGCACCTGCCCGGACGCGTTGACCGAAATCGACCCGAAGGGGGCGGCGCAAAGCGGGCGTTTGGGGCTGCTGTCACTCATGCCACCGCCTCGTGCTGGCGGCGGGTATAGGCCAGATCGGCAATGTAGCGCGCGGCAATTTCCGCGCCGTTTTCATTGCCAAGCCGCGCACAAGCGGCGCGCATATCGGCGCGGGCCGTCTCATCCAGCAATGCCGACAACCCGTCATCCACCGCATGAATGTCAAAGCTCGACGCATGAAGCGCCATGCCGTTGATGGCGGCATATTGCGCGCGCCGGGCCTGCTCATCCTGCTCGCCCGCCTCGTTGGGAATGAACAGGCTGGGCAGGCCCGCGGCCAGAAGGTCGTGGTAAGAGTTATAGCCGACCGCGCTGATCGAACAGTCAAACCCCGCAAACAGCCGCGGCAGCGGAAATTCCTGCAAGCGCGTGACACCGGCGGGCAGATCTTGCGTTTTCTCGGCGATCAGCCAATCGGCAAGAACCACATGCAGGCCATCGGTTGCGGCCAGCCGGTTCAGCACATGGGCGCGGACGCGCGACATGTCAAAATTATTGCCCGCGCCAAGCTGCACCAGCACAGCCAGACCGTCATCCGGCAGGCCCAGCGCGGCGCGTGCCTCGGCGCGGCTGAGAAGCTCCTCATCCTTCAGATAGCGCACCGGCGGCACGGCAAAGGTTTTGGCGCGGTGCCTGGTGGTTATGCCCCTGTCCCAGCTTTGCGCAATGTCCTGTGGTTCGATCACCGCGTCAAACGCTGCTTCGCGGCCAATCGTCTCCTCGCCCGTGCCGGGGGCCCAAAAGCCGCGCCGCATCCAGACTTTCCACAGATTCGCGTGCCGTGACAGGGCCGCGAGCATTCCGCCATAGGGCACATTGCCGTCGAACATGAAAACATCGGGCCGGTGAAAGGTCAGCGCCGCCTGCACCTCGCGTTCCAGATGGATGTTCCACTCCTCGAACGGCATCCCGATGGATTTGTGATAGGGCAGATATTCGGCGTGAATCCCGTCGCGCGCCGCAAGGCCAAAGGCTTTGGACAGAGTCAGGAATACGGGTTCAACCCGTTCGGGCAGCCGCCGTGCCAGTGCCAGCGAGCGGGTCAGATGCCCCATGCCCACCCCGTTTGAGGTAAAGAACATCACCTTTGGCGCGCGGCCTGGCCGCTGCGGTGCCGCCACCTGCCGGCCTTTTGGCGGGCCGATCAGGTTTTTGACGCGCGCAACCAGCAGCTTTATGTCGCCAAATTCGCGCGCCCAGGCGGTGCTGCGCTCGGCCTGGGCCAAAAAGCGCGGCGGGCTGGAATGCAGGTCCAACACCGTATCGCGCACGGCATCCGGCGTGCAGTAAACCGCGCCATCGCCAAAAAGCGGGCGGAAATGCGGGGCCAGAACCGGCACGGCACCGCTGGCCATCGCCTCCAGAATCGAGCGGCCATAGGCCTCGACCCAATGCGGATGGTGGTGGTAGACGAACATATCGACCTGCGCCAGAAAGGCGCGCGGGCTTTGGGCGTTGAAGGGCGAAACCTGCCAGTTGCGCGGCAGCCGGCCCACAATCGCCTCCAGCTCCGGCCCCCAGCCCATAAGCCGCACATCAATGCGCGGATCATCGGGATAGGCGGCCAGAAAGCTTTCACGGTCCTGCGGCCATTTCATCGGATCGGGGCGCGAATGGCGGCCAATGCGCGGCCTTGCCCCCATGAAGCCCGCGCGCGGCAGCGCCCAGGTATCGCAATCCACCACATTCAGCCAGTCTTGCGCATGAAGTTTGGGGGCATTGGCGGCGCGGGCAAACTGCGCACGCACCTTTGGGCCGACCGGCGCCCATTCAACATCGCCAAACAACGCGGTGGTGACCGTATCGATCTGCGCCCAGTCGTAATAGGGGGTGCCGGTCGCATCCATCAGCGGATGATGGGCGACAAGAAGGGTTCGCCCGGCCTTGATGCGCGGCGGGGTCTGCGGCCAGCGCGTAAAAACCTGCGGGTGGTGCAAAAGGCAAAGCCGCGCCTCGACCGCGGTATCGGGCGGCACCAGCCAAGCCTTGCCCGCATCAAGCAGCGCGCGAATTTCGGGGTGAACCGGGTGCGGATAGCGCAGCACCTCGCCCGCCATCGCCATAAGCGCCACACGATAGCCCGCATTGGCAAGTGCTGCCAGCTCGCCTGCCAAAGCGGTCGAGCTACCGCCGGGAAAGCGCAGATCACCAACCGCGATAATGTCAAAATGCATACTTGCCCCGGGCCATGTGTCGCGCCATCCTGTTGCAATATTATGCCAGAAATCCATCAGGACCAAACACCAAACCGGGGCCGCGCCACATGACAGCACTTGGCAAGAGATTTGCCGCCGCATTGGAGGCCGCCCGCGCGGCGCGCGCAGCCAACATCCCGGCCAGCGCCCCCGCCAGCACTTCCGCCACGCCAGCCGAAGCACCCCCGCTGAACAGTCGCCGCATGGTGGTTGCCCTGATGTTCGGCCAAACCCCGGCAGAGGTGGAAACCGCGCTGCTGGCCTTGCGCAAGATCGCGGCGGAAAACGATCATGGCATTGTGATCGTGACCGACCGGCAGGATATAGAAATTTTCCAGCACCCGGATTGTATTGCCGAATATCTGCCTGCAATTGACAGGCTTGCCAGCCTGCCCAACCCGCATGACCCCTATCTCTATCTGCAAGACCGGCTGGCGATTTTGCTGCGCAAATGGGAGCCGGTGCAGGTGCTGCCTTTTGGCGACCGCTCCGTTGATATGTTTGCCGCATTTAAGGCCGCGCAGCCCAGGGCGTAGCCGAAAAATTTTTGTCGCTATATATTAAATGCGCGAAATAGATGGTAATATCGCCCGATTGAAGCCCTGACGGGGCAATCGGGGGCAGTCATGGCCAAGAAAATTTCAGCATGGGCAATGGTCTTGCGGGCGTTCTTGCTGACGCTGTTTACCGGCTCGCAGCTCAGCCAGACGCAGGCGCAGGGCAACCCCGATAACCAGGCCTGGACCTATGCCGCCTCGATTGGCACAGCAGCGGCGATGCGCGAATATCTGCGCATGTATCCAAACGGTGCCCATATAGAGGAAGCCATTCGCGTGCTTATTGCAAGTGGTGAGATTGGGCCTGGAACAACGCCCTATGTTCGTCCGGTTGAACAGCTGAGCGCGCCGCCGAATCTTGTTCCGCCCATCGTCGCAGAGACGCCATATTAAAGCGCAATCTCGGGAATTGGTCATGAAAAGAACCTCACTACGGATTACGTCTTTCATGCTAATTGCAGTCGCCGTGGCTGGCTGTGATTTTCGTATGGTTGATGATCAAATGCGAGATCTTTCAACCTATTACGAGGAGGGGCGAAAAACGCCAGAGAATGGTCAACTGATTTCGCTTGAGGGTAGCTACACACAGGCTTTCAATACAGCCGTGCGCAATCTGCGCGCTCAGGACTTTCAGATTGTTGAAGCAGATGTATCCGCAGGGCGGATTGTAGCCCGTAGCAATAAAACAAACCTGGTTTCCTGCGGAGCGTTGCAATCCGGTCCATTGGGCAGCGTCGCAATTTATGCGGCCAATGCGCCCGTCTCCATTATCGAAGTGCCGGGCGCTCGTGGGGGCTCGACTTTTGTTCGCCGTGAGTTTTCAAGCATGAGCGATGTGACAATCTTGATTCGCGCTGACGCGACACAAGGCGGTGCAATCTTTGCAACAATAGCGGAACAGCATAGTGCTACAATCCGAACGGTCCAGCTCAACGACAATGCCGTTATCTACAATGAAACCTTGACGTTTGACGGGGCAAGTCGCGCCAAGTTTTCGCGTGGTGTGATCTGTGGTTCAGCGCGCGCAACCCGCGCTATAATCAGGCAAAGTTAGCAGTTTTGCGCTATTTAGCTAGCCGAACGCCCCCAGGCCCAGCGCGCCGCTTCGCGCCAGTTTTCGGCTGAAATCGCCCCGGCGGCCCCCAGCGGCGCATAAATTTCGGCCAGCGCGTGGTAATGGCCCAGATCGGCAATGGCAAAGCGGTTCTGGCGGAAGAAGGCGGCGTTCTGGCGTGACAGGCGCACAATTTCCAGGCCCAAAGCCGCATTTGCCCGCCGGGTAAGGTCGTGCAGGCGGTCCTGCATCTTGCGCCCGCCGGCCAATGCAAATTTCTCGCGGCCCAATTCCTGATCCGCGTTTTGGCTGCCTAGCATGGCGACAAGCGCACCCAGATGCCACCAATCGGCATAGGGCTGATCGCTGCCATAGCTGGCGGCAATTGTCAGTGCAACCTTGGGCGCGCCCTGTTTCAGCAGCGCAAGCACGTGGTCAAACCCGGCCAGAAACGCCGGGCGCGAGGCATAGTTGAATGCCCAGTCGCACTGGCATAGCGGCATCGTGGCGCTGGGCGGCAGGCCGGCCTTGGGCATTTCTTCGCCAATAAAGGCGATCAGGTCGCGCCTCTGCCAAAGCTGCGGGCCGGGGCTGGCGGCAAGCGCGCCGGTAACAGCGTTGCGCGCAAGCCAGCCAATGCGATAGCCCGCCCGCAGCAGCACGGCATCCGGCTCGACCTGCCCGAATTCGGGTTTTGGCAGCACATCGGGCGGCATCATCACAACATAGGCCCCCTCCATCGCCTTTAGCGCCGCCAATTGCGCATTGCGGCTGGATGAAGGCACCAGATGGGCGCGCGGCAGGGCCTGACGCAGACGAAAGCCATAGCCGCGTGGCGGGTTGGGCGGCATCAGCGCAAGGGCTTCAAACCTGGCCAGGGGCTTCATTCGGCATCAGCCAGCGACAGGGGGTCGAACCCGCGTTCGACCGCCAGCCAGTCCAGCGTGTCGGCGCGCATATTCTCGAACTGGTCATCGGGTGACAGCGCGCGCAGCAGGTTGGCCATATGATGCGGGGCAAAACGGTCGCCGCGCAAAACCGCCTGTTCATAGAGCGCCAGCGCGGCTTCGGTATCCACCCCGCCATTCTGCCCATGCTCGGCCATGCGGCCAAGATTGTTGAATGAGGCGGCCACCTCGTTCAGCACGCCCACATCGAACAGGCGGCGTGCGCGGGCGTGGTCGGCGGCAATGCCGTGGCCTTTCAGATACATATAGCCAAAGCTGTCCGACATCCACCAATCCATCGGCTCGGGCCCGGTTTCCTTGAACATGCGGCTTTCGGCGGCGGATAAGTCAAACACTTCAATGCCGAAATGCGTGGCAAGCTGCGCGCCAAGGGCGGCGCATTCCTCGGCCAGCTCATCGGGCGACCAGCGAAAGCCGGTATAGCGGCAGGTGGCGCCGCCCTTGGAAAAGCGCCGCGCGATCAGGTCGGCCCAGAATCTGTCAAACCACGGGTAAGAGTTGATAGTGGTGAAATCCCAGTCGCTTGCCTGGGTCATGAACACGCCAAGCCGGGTGCCATACATCAGCCACAGCCCGTTTTCGCAATCGGCCCCAACACTGCAACAGGCGACCAGCCGGCGGATCTGCCGGTCGGGCAGGCTGCGCAAATCCAGCCGATGATGCACGCCACCCCCGCCGCCAAGCGACAGGCGCACCCCTTCGCGAAAGCCGCAGCGGAAGGCGTGGTAAGGGGTCAGTGCCGGGTTCACATCGGAATGCACCTCGGGCACATGCACGCGCGGGCTACCCTTGCCCGCCGCCATATGCGCCCCGATCGCATGGTCGATAGACACCTCTCCCTTTGGCGAAAGCTCGTGCGTGCGCATTTCGCGGATCATCTTGCCGGGCCAGCATTTCAGGCTGCCATTGCCATAGACCTGCCCGTTGACCACATTCCGGCTGGGCCATTCCACGCGGCAATTCGGGCGGATGAACGCATCCGGCACATCAAGCTCGAAGAAGGACGGGCGCACCAGAGTGTCGGCATCAACGGTTATCACCTGCGCGCCGCCGCCCGCTTTCAGCGCCGCCTTGTGGCAGGCATCCAACCCGATCACACCATGCACGCGCTTGGCCCAGGGGGCTTTGGCCAGCAGATCGGCCCAGTAGTCATCGGCCCAGGGCTCGTCGATCGACATGAAGACAATCGGCAGATCACGCACAAGCGCCATAAATTCGCGGCCCTAACGGTTGACGAGGTTGAAATCCAGAACGCCGTATTCGGCGATCCAGGCTTCGGCCGTGGCGCGCCCGGCTTCAAGCTGTGCGGCGCTCATGCGCGCCTCGAGCGCGGCCATCTTTTCGGCGGCCGACTCGGCCACCTGGCGCGAACCGCTTGTGTCGCGCAGCAAGCCGCCCTCATAGGCGATCATGTAATTGGCGTAAGCGGCGGGCAGGTCTTCCTCGACCCCTTCAAACCCGGCCAGCATATCGCCGATGAACTCATAGGCATTCACAAAGTTGCGTTGGGCCGACAGGCGGAAATAGGCCAGCGCCTGGCGGCCATCGGCATCAACCCCCCAGCCCTTCATGAACATGCGGCCAAGCTGCAAGGGCGCATAGGGGTTGCCCTCATCCGTGGCGCGGGTCAGCCAGTAAATCGCCTGCGGGTAGTTGCGCGTAACCCCCTCGCCCCGCAAATAGGCAAGCCCGACATTGTTCATCGCATCTGACTGGCCGTTGGCGGCGGCGCTCAGATAAAAGCCCAGCGCGCGGCCCTCATCGGCCTCAACGCCCTGCCCGCGGCGGTAAATATCGCCAAGTGCGGTGACGGCATTGACCTGCCCGTTCTGCGCGGCCACCTCGAACCAGCGGCGCGCTTCGGCATAGCTTTGCGGCACGCCCCAGCCTTCGCGGTAAAACTCGCCCAGCGCCACGCGCAGATTGCCCATGCCCGCCAGCGCGCCAAGGCGCAGATATTCGGCGGCGCGGGCTTCATCTATTTCCACGCCACGGCCAATGCGATAGGCTTCGGCAAGGTCGCCATAGGCGGTGGCATAGCCCCGATCGGCGGCAAGCTGGAAGAAGAACAGCGCCTCTTCGTCGCGCCCCGCAATGCTGAGCGCGCGGGCCAAAAGCCCGGTAATGCGGGCATTGCCCGGGTCATCCTCCAGCGCCTGAATACAGGCACGAATGGCGGCGCGGGTATTGACCAGATCATGCGGCACACCTTCAACAAGCGCATAGGGGTCATTGTCCGGCGTTGCCAGAATATCGCATTGGGTTATCAGCTGCGTCAGCCCGCCCGGCACAATCTGCGCGGTGTCATCGGTGGCAATCTCGATGGCGCCCAGCGGCTCGACACCGGATTCCTCGAGCAATTGCAACTGGCGGCTGGCCACGGGCGCAAGCTGGTCTTCGGGAAAAAGCTCTACGAAAAGCTGAAAATCGGTCTGGTCGGCGCTGGAGCGAATGGTGTTCCATGTCACCGAGGCAAGGTTGATATTGCCGGTAACCGCGGCCTGGGTTTCGGCGTCAAGCACAATCGCCGGGTTCGGGTCGAGCCAGATTTCCTCGGTCGCATTGTCAATATACCACGGGGTCTGTTCGCCATTCGTGGCGCGGCGCACCTTGGCGCGCACCAGGCGCAGGACATCGCGAAAATCCTGGCGCGGGCCTTCCAGCGTGCTGGCCAGCGCGGCGGTGAACGGGCTGTTTGCACCGGCCCCGTCAAGCGCAACAGCGCCGGGCGAGGTGGCGTAGGAAATTATCGTATTTGGCGGCGCCTCGGTCAAAGCCAGCCCCACCCCCGAAGCCTGACCTTCGCCAAAGGGTGAATTGCGGCAGGCATCCAGCACGATCACCAGCTTGTCGGCCTGCAACTGCGCCAGCTGGTCGATAAGCGTGGGCAGCGCAAAGGCCTGTTCCTGCAAGAAGCTGCGCGAGGTCGGGCGGATATCGGCGGGCAGCAGATAGTTGATGCCTTCATGCTGAACCCCGTGGCCGGCATAGAAAAACAGGCCAAGCTCGGCGCCCTGCTCATTGGCCGCAATCTCGGCAAAGGTGGCGGCGACATCGGCGCGGGTCGCATCTTCCAGCAGGTAAATCGAAAACCCCATCGATGAAAGCGCCCCGGCCATTGCGCGGGCATCGTTCACCGTATTGGGCAGCGTCACGATTCCGGGGTCATCATATACCGAATTTCCGACAATCACCGCCCAGCGGCTTTGCGCCTGGCTGGCTGTGCCCAGAATCAGGGCAATGAACAGTGTGATTGCACGCATGAATGAGAGGCGGAGCATGGCGATTTACCTTCAATCGAATCAATGAAAATGCGAATTTGACCAGCGCCCAGCCTAGCGCGTTGCCTGAAAAAAATCGAGATTTATCAGGGCCGCCCCAGCGAAACATAGTCAAACCCGGCAGCCCGTGCCGTGGCCGGGTTCAGCAGATTGCGCAGATCGACCAGCCTTGGATGGCGCATCAGCCCGGCCAGAAGCGCCAGATCAAGCCTTGCGAAATCCGGCCATTCGGTCAGGATGACCAGCGCATCGGCGCCGCGCGCGGCGGCCTCGGCCCCATCCGCCCAGCCCACCCCCGGCAAGGCGCTGCGCGCCGCGTCCGCGGCCATCGGGTCATAGGCGACCACATCCGCCCCGGCCGCTTGCAGGGCCGGAAGGATCACCAGCGCCGGGCTGTTGCGCAGATCATCGGTGCCCGCCTTGAAGGTGACCCCCAGAACCGCAATGCGCTGGCCCTGCACATTGCCGGCGCAATGCGCAACAACCAGCGCCGCCATCCGCGCCATATGCGCTTCGTTGGAGGCGATCACCGCATCGACGATGCCCATATTCTGCCCGGCCGCGCGCCCCTGCCGGGCAAGCGCGCGAATATCCTTGGGAAAGCATGACCCGCCAATCCCCGGCCCGGCGCGCAGAAACTGCGGCCCGATGCGGCTGTCAAGGCCGACGCCCTGCATCACCGCATCGATATCGGCGCCCGTGAACCGCGCCAGCCCGGCAATTTCATTGACCAGAGCCAGCCGCGTGGCCAGCAGGGTGTTGGCGGCATATTTCATCAGTTCCGCACTGGCGCTGCTGCATATTTGCAGGCGGTTTTCGGGCAGGGCCATAGGGGCGTAAACCGCCCGGCCCAGCGCGGCCCCCGCCGCCTCATCCGCGCCAATGACCACGCGTTCGGGCGCAAGAAAATCGTGCAGCGCCGAGCCCTGGCGCATGAATTCGGGGTTGAACAGTGCCACGCCCTGCCAGTCGGGCCGCCTTGCGCGCAGCCGTGCCGCCAGCGCAGCGGTTGTGCCCACCGGCACGGTCGAGCGGACCATGATGGCATCGGGCAGGCGCGCAAGCCCGGCCAGCGCATCCAGCGCCGCATGAAGCTGGCGCAAATCGGCGGCGCCGTCGGCCAGGGCCGGGGTGCCGACCGCCAGAATGGCAAGCTCTGCCGACACCGGCGTGGCGCCAAAATCCAGCGCGCCGCTGGCCATCGTTTCATGCAGCAGCGCATCGAGCCCCGGCTCGTGCAGCGGGCATGTGCCGCCTTGCAGCAGGGCCAAGCGCGCGGGGTTGGTTTCAACCGCGCTGACCCTGTGGCCGAGTCTGGCACATGCGGCGGCCGTAACCAGACCGACATAGCCGCAGCCGTATACCGCAAGTCGCATATGCGCCCCTTCCGAAACCCGTGGCGAAGCCTGTGAAATGCGCTTCGCGCCGTCAACCCCAAAGCGATGCTTGCCGTTTGACCCGCAGGCAGGGCGCGGCTAGTCTGGCGCAAAACAGCCAAGGCGCGCGATGATCATCTCCAACAGCCGCAAATTCATCTTTGTGCATATCCACAAGGCGGCGGGCACCGCGCTGAAAGTGGCGTTGCAGCCGCATCTGGCCTGGAACGATCTTGTGATCGGCGGCTCGCAGTTTGGCGATGCGGTTGCCCCCGCCTATGAAACCCATTTCGGGCTGACAAAACATGGCGGCATCCAGCAGATCATCGATCAGTGCGGCGCGGCGCTGGTGAAAGACTATTTCAGCTTTGCCATTGTGCGCGACCCCGTGGCGCGCTCCGTTTCGCTTTACAACTACATTGCCGAGTTTTTCCGCTACAAGGGCCAGTCCTTGGGCTTGCAGCATGATGATCTGGTGATCGCGGCGCGCCAGGAACAGCTGGAGATGACCCCGAATTTGAAGTTTCTCGACTGGCCCGCCACGCGCGCCTACTATCTGAGCCCGAATTTCAGCGACTTTATTCGCAGCAAAGAGCTGGAAAGCGACAGCGGCTTTCAGTTGCAGATCGATGCGCTGCAAAACCAGTCCGGCACGCTGATGGTTGATAAAGTCATCAAATACGAGGCGCTTTTGCGCGATCTGCCCGCCCTATGGGACAAGATCGGCACGCGCTTCATGCTGCCCGTTGAGAACCGCCCGAAATTCTACCGCCAGCCGCTTGCCGATGTCAGCGATGATGACCGTGCCTTTTTGCGCACGCGTTTCGCCGATGATTATCTGGCGCTGGATTACGCCTGAACAAAGCGAACACCATGCAGAATGTCATTCTTAGCTGCGCCATAACCGGCTCGATCCATACGCCCAGCATGTCGCCCTACCTGCCCTTCGCGGCGGATGATATTGCCAGGCAGGCGGTTGATGCCGCGCGCCAGGGGGCCGCGATTTTGCACCTGCACGCGCGCGACCCGGCCAATGGCCGCCCCTCTGCCAGCCTTGCACATTGGCGGGGGTTCTTGCCGCAGATCGCCACGGGCTGCGATGCGGTGATCAACATGACAACCGGCGGCTCGGCCGTGATGAGCATTCAGCAGCGGCTGGCCGCACCGCTGGCGATTGCGCCGGAAATGTGTTCGCTCAACTTGGGCAGCATGAATTTCGCGCTCTACCCGATGGCCGCAAAAATCACCGATTGGCGGTTTGACTGGGAAAAGCCGTTTCTGGAAAACTCCGACGATCTGGTCTTCAAGAACACCCCGCGCGACATTGCGTATATTCTGGCGGAAATGGGCCAGAAGCGCGGCGCGCGATTCGAGTTTGAGTGCTACGATATTTCCCATCTGGATATGCTGGCGCATTTCGTTGCCCGGGGTCTGGTGCAGGGCAAGCTGTTCATCCAGTTCGTGTTCGGCGTGCTGGGCGGCATGGCGGCGGTGCCCGAAAATCTGCTTCACATGAAGGCCACAGCCGACCGGCTTTTTGGCGAAGGTTACGAATTTTCGGTGCTGGCCGCGGGCCGCCAGCAAATGCTGATGGGTGAACAGGCGGTTAAGATGGGCGGCAATGTGCGCGTGGGTCTGGAAGACAATCTGATGCTTGAAAAGGGCGTTTTGGCGCGCAACAACGCCGAATTGGTCGCAAAAATGCGTTACATTGTAACCGAAAGCGGGCGCGAGCTGGCCTCGGCCGATGAAGCCCGCGCCCGGCTTGGCCTGAAGGGCTGCGCAGCGGTGGCGCTATGAGCGTCCATATCCGCCCTGCCAAAGCAGAGGATCTGGAGGACGTGATGCTGGGCCTGCAATCGCTTGCCGCCGATCTTGGCGATGCCTTCAATGCAAGCGCGGCCCAGGTGAAAAACGCGCTGTTCGGCCCGCATCCTATTGTGCGCGCGCAGCTTGCCTATCACGGCGCGGCGCTTGTCGGGCTGGCCTATTATGCGCCCATGTTTTCAACCCTGCTCGGCACGGCAGGCTGCTATGTGTCGGACCTGTGGAGCCATAAAACCGTGCGTGGCCAAGGGCTTGGCGTGCAGCTTCTGGCGGCTGTGCAGGCGGATGCTGCGGCAACCTGGAATGGGGGCTTCATCAAGCTCGCCGCCTATCGGGACAATGCAGCAGCCCTTGCCTTTTACCGCAAGCTCGGCTTTGAGGTTCTGGCAGATGAACACGCGCTGCGCCTGTCGGGTGCCGCCTTGCGCGCATTGGGAGATGCCGGATGAAAGCCTTTGTCGACACCCGCCAGGCCGCGCATGACCCGCAGCATTTCATGGCCAATGGCCGCATTCAACCCAGCCCCGAAGCCCCTGCGCGGCTGGATGTTCTGCAGGCTGGCGCGCTGGCGGCGGGCTGCGAATTTGGCGCACCACCCGATGCCGGGCTTGGCCCGATTGCCGCCGTGCATAGCCCGGAATACATTACGTTTTTGCAGAATATCTATGCCCGCTGGCAGCGGATTGACGGGGCGGGGGCCGAGGTTATTCCCAATATCCACCCCGCCAACCGCACCGACAGCTACCCGCTTTCAGCCACCGGCCAGTCGGGCTATCATCAGGCCGACACGGCCTGCCCGATTGGCGAACACACCTGGGCGGCGGCCTATCTGTCTGCCCAATGCGCCATTGCCGGGGCCGATGCGCTGGCTGAAAACCGCGTCGCCTATGCGCTGTGCCGACCGCCCGGCCACCATGCCTTTGGCGATATGGCGGGGGGGTTTTGCTTTTTGAACAATGCCGCGATAGCTGCGCGCCGCCTTGCCGCCCAGGGCAAGCGCGTGGCAATTCTGGATGTCGATGTGCATCACGGCAACGGCACGCAGGGTATTTTCTGGCGCGACCCTTCGGTGCTGACCGTCTCGCTTCATGCCGACCCTGCCCGCTTCTACCCCTTCTTCTGGGGCCATGCGCATGAGCGTGGCGCGGGTGACGGGCTTGGCCATAACCTCAACCTGCCGCTGCCGCGCGGCACTGATAATGCCGCCTATTTGCGCACCCTTGGCAAGGCGCTGGAGCGGATTGCCGCCTTTGGGGCCGATACGCTTGTCGTGGCGCTGGGGCTTGATGCGCATGAGGCTGACCCGTTCAAGGGATTTGCCATTACCACCGGGGGTTTTGCCGAAATCGCCGCAACCATCGCAGCACTGCGCCTGCCCACGCTTTTGGTGCAGGAGGGCGGCTATCTGTCCGAGGATCTGGGCAGGAATCTCACCAGTTTCCTGACGGGGTTTCAGGCAGCATGACCAGGGCGGATATTCTTGTCATCGGCGGCGGTATCGCCGGTATCAGCGCCGCTGCGCGCTGCGCCGAGGCGGGCGCCAGGGTTGTGGTGCTGGAGCGCGAGCCAGGCATCGGTGCGCATTCCACCGCGCGTTCGGCGGCGATATTCATTGCCAATTACGGCAATGCCACATTGCGGGCGATCAACGCGGCAAGCGGCCCGCTTCTGGCCGAACCCGATGGGCTGGCCGACCACCCGCTGCTGACCCCGCGCGGATTTCTGATCTTTGCCGATGAGGCGCGCCTGCCGGAGCTTGCCGCAATGCAGGCCGGTGCGACCGGGATGGAGGCGCTCAGCGCGCAGCAGGCCATAGAGCTTGCGCCCATTCTGCGCCCCGAGCGGATTGCCGGCGCGGTTTACGAGGCCGAGGCGCGGGATATTGACGTTGATTTGCTGCTGAACGGCTTTGCCCGCCTGCTTAGGGCGCATGGCGGGCAGGTTGTTACCGGGGCCGAGGTTCTGGCGGTTGAGCGCGGGCAGGATTGGACCGTGACATGCAAGGCTGGCAGCTACAGCGCGCCGGTGGTCATCAATGCCGCCGGGGCCTGGGGTGACATTGTGGCGCAAATGGCCGGGCTGGCCCCGGTCGGGCTGGTGCCGATGCGCCGCTCTGCGGCGATTTTGCCCGCACCGGATGGTGAAAACATTGCCGCCTGGCCGCTTTTTGGCAGGGTGGATGATGCCTGGTATGCCAAACCGATGGGCGGCAGGCTTATGGTCTCGCCCGCCGAGGAAGACCCGGTCGCGCCGCATGACGCATGGCCCGATGACATGGTGCTGGCCGAAGGGCTGGACCGCTTTGAGCAGGATGTGACCATGCGGGTCAGCCGGGTGGAACGCAGCTGGGCGGGCTTGCGCAGCTTTGTGCCCGACCGCACGCTTGTTGCAGGGTTTGATGCCAATGCGAAGGGGTTTTTCTGGCTGGTCGGCCAGGGCGGCTATGGCGTGCAAACCGCGCCCGCAATGGCGCAGCTTACCGCCGATCTGTGCATCGGGCGCACCCCCGTTTTGGCCGATTGGGTGGTCAATGCCCTGTCGCCCAACCGTTTTTCAACCCGAAAAGGAGCAGACACATGAACATTGAACGTATCAAAACCGGCGCAAGGATGAGCCAGGCAGTCATCCATAACGGCACGGTTTATCTGGCAGGCCAGGTGGGCAAGCCCGGTGAGGATGTCGCCCAGCAGACCCGCACGATTCTGGCAGGGATCGATGCGCTGCTGGCCGAGGCAGGCTCGTCCAAAGAGCATATTTTGCAGGCGACGATCTGGCTGGCCAGCATGGATGATTTCGCCGCGATGAATGCCGAATGGGATGCCTGGGTGCCCGCAGGCCATGCGCCGGCCCGCGCCACGGGCGAAAGCGCGCTGGCAACGCCGGATTATCGGGTTGAAATCATCATCATCGCCGCGCAGGCTGCATAGCAGCGCAACAGAATCTGGTGAGGGCCGCATGACAGGCAAAATCTACCTTTTGAACGGCCCGAACCTGAACCTGCTTGGCCAGCGCCAGCCCGAGCTTTACGGCGCCGATACGCTGGAGGAAATCGCCGCGCGGCTGGCAGTGCAGGCGCAAGCGGCTGGGTTTGCGCTCCGCGCGCTGCAATCCAACCATGAGGGCCAGCTTGTCGACTGGATTCAAGAGGCGCGGCAGGATGCGCGTGGCATCATCATCAACCCCGCCGCCTATTCGCATACATCCATTGCCATTCTCGACGCGCTTTATGCCTTTGATGGCCCGGTGATCGAGGTGCATATCTCGGATATCCATGCGCGCGAGGCGTTCCGCCACCATTCCTATGTATCGGCGCGGGCCGATGAGGTGATCATCGGACAGGGCACCAGGGGCTATGCGATGGCGCTGGAAAAGCTGGTGGCGCGGCTGGCCTAGGCCGCTGCGGCTTCCATCGCGCGGCGCAATGCGGGGCGGGCGCGCAGACGGGTAAAATATGCGCCGACATTGCCTTCGGGCAGGTCGAACTTCGCGTTCACCGCCCAGCCGGCGCAATGGCCCAGCAGAATATCGGGCACGGTGATTTTCGCGCCCATCACGAATTCATTCTCGCCCAGACGGGTGGAAAGTATGCGCATTGCATGGGCGAATTCGGCCTTGGCGGTGGGTTTGATTTCCGGCACGCGCAGCTTTTCGGGCAAGGCAAAACTGTGCTTGCCCGCCGTCCAGAGCGGGCCATCGACCTCGTCACAGGCGAATTGCGTGAAACTGTCTTGCTGGCCACGCTCGACGCTGCCAGCCGGGAAGGTCAGCGCGTTATGGCGGTCGGCCAGAAACTGCATGATGGCCACGGAATCGGCAATGGCCACACCATCGACCAGCAGCACCGGCACCTTGCCCGACGGGTTGATGGCGCGCGCTTCCTCGGAACCGGGTCTATGGGCGACCAGCTCATAGGGCTGGTTCAGCTCTTCAAGCATCCAAAGCACGCGCATGGTGCGCGAACGCGGATGGCCGATAACCTGATACATGGGGTGTCCTTTCTAGCTGTTCTGGCGCAGCATGGCGATGCGCACAAAGGCGCGTTCCAGCATGGCATGGGCAGGAATGGGGCGCGATGAGCGCAGCGCAAGGTCGGTATCTGTCAGGGTTTTGAGCGCGGCTTCCAGCCGTTCGGGGTGCCAGCCGCGCAGATAGCCCATAAAGCGGTTGCGGCGCGGCCCGAAAACCGGCGGGCGCACGCTGGCAAGCGCGGCGTCCGGCCCGCCGGAATGGGTGGCCGCGGCGTGGAGCAGGCGAAAATAGCGCTGCGCGGCCAGCACAAGCGAGACGGGCGATATGCCCTGCGCATCGAGCCGCGTGAGCTGCGGCGCAAGCTCGGCGGCCTTGCCCGCGGCAAGCAGTTCAATCGCCGCATCGCTTTGCGCCTCGGTGCTGACGGGGGCGACGGCGGCGATATCGGCAACCGATACTGGTTCCGCCTGCCCGCGCGTATAAAGTGAAAGCTTTTCAACGAGTTGCGCAAAGTCGCCGGGGTCGAGGCTGCTGCCCAGCACATGCAGGTCTTGCCGCGCAGCATTGGCCAGATTGGCAATGTCTGCGGCGGCAAGCTGGCGGTCGATTTCCTCGGCACTTGGCGGATCATCATAAATGGCGATGGCAAGTGCGGCTTGGTGGCTTTCGATCAGCTTGCGCAAGCCCTTGGCGCCGGTGCCAAGCTTGCCTGCGGTGATGACCAGCATCGCATCGCCCTGCCGCCAGCCTTGCAGGGCCGATTCGATGGGCTTGGCGCTGGCATCATTGGCATCTTCCAGCAGCACAACGCGCTGGCCGCCAAAAAACCCCTGTGCCGCCAGCGAATCGGCCAAGGTGGCAGGATCGGCGCGCACAGCACTGGCCGACAGGCGGGTAAGGCGCATCTCAGCCTCACCCTCGGACCCGATGAGCCGGGCCACCAAGGCCTGCCGTTTGAGCGCGACGCGCATCGCGTCCTGCCCGTAGATCAGCACCGCCGCGCGCGACAGGTCGGGCTTTTCGAAAAACCGCGCAGCACTGCGGGCATCTGCCTTCATTGGGCGAAATCCGCAGCCGCCACGGCAATGCGCGTGGCGATCTGGTCGGCCAGTGAAACGGCAATGCGCCGTTCCGCATCGCGCGCCGCAACGCGGGTGGCATAGGCCGAGGCGGTGGCGGAATAGGCGGTGAAGGCACGGGCGCGGGCGGCGAAGACGCGCTCGTCGGTTGTAAGGCTGGTCAGGCTGTATTCGGCCGTGGCACGCAGGTTATAGCGGGTAATGGCGTTGTCTTGCGAAATCGCCAGCCCCTGTTCTTCAACCGTGGTGGAAATGGTCAGCCGGTAAAGCGGCGATTCGGGCGGGCCAAGCCGCTGTTCGAGCCGCTCGAACATGTCAAAGCTCAGGCGCGAGTCAAAGGCGGGCAGTGCGATGCGGCCACGCAGACCGGCCGCTGCCGAGCCGGGGCCGTAAACCGGGGTAAAGCCGCAGCCCGCCACGCCAAACAGCGCGGCTGCGGGCAACAGCCCCAATAGTTTGCGGCGGGTTGGTGGCTTGCTAGACAACGACATTCACAATTCGCCCCGGCACGACGATAAGCTTTTTCGGCGGTTTCCCGTCAAGATAGGGCAGAATCGAAGGATGCGCCAGCGCCAGCGCCTCGATCGCCGACCTGTCGGCAGTGGCGGACACCTGCATTTCGCCGCGCCGCTTGCCGTTCACCTGAATGGGCAGGGTGATTTCATCATCAACCAGTTGCGCGGCATCGGCCTTGGGCCAGGGGGCTTGCGCAATCAGCCCGGCGCCGCCGGTCATTTCCCACATGTCCTCGGCCAGATGCGGGGTGATTGGCGCCATAAGCTGCGCCAATGTCTGCACCGCCACGCGTTTATCGGCCAAAGGCGCGTTTGACCGCCCGATTTGCGCGGTAAACTCATACATTTTGGCAATGGCCTTGTTGAAGGCGAACCCTTCAAAACAGTCGGTGACATCGGCAATCGCGCGGTGCATGGCCTTTTTCAGGCTGCGCGCCTCGTCAACCGCCCCCGGGGGGGCGGCCTCCTCGGCGCGCGTGCCGATTTCATCGGCAAACCGCCAGACGCGCGACAAATGCTTCAGCGCGGCCTCGGCGCCTGCCGCAGTCCATTCGACATCGCGCTCTGGCGGGCTGTCGGACAGCACGAACCAGCGCGCGGCATCGGCCCCGTTCAGTTTGATCTGCTCCATCGGGTCGATCACATTGCGCTTGGATTTCGACATTTTCACCGAAGGCCCGATTTTCACCGCACTGCCATCGGCCTTCAGCGTGGCGCCATCGGCGCTGCGGTTCACCTCGTCGGGCGCGTGCCAGATTGGCAGGCCGCGGGCGTTTTCGGTGAAATAGGTCTCATGGCAGACCATGCCCTGGTTGAACAAGGCGTTGAACGGCTCGATGGCCGTTTGCGGCAAATGCCCGCATTTGACCATAGCGCGCGCAAAGAACCGCGAATAGAGCAGGTGCAAAATCGCATGTTCCACCCCGCCGATATACTGATCGACATTCATCCAGTGCGCCGCCTCGTCCTTATCGGTCGGCGTGCTGGCACCCGGGGCGGTGAAGCGGGCGTAATACCAGCTACTGTCGACAAATGTGTCCATCGTATCGGTTTCGCGCTGCGCGGGGGCGCCGCATTTCGGGCAGGCGCAGTTGCGCCAGGTCGGGTGGCGGTCGAGCGGGTTGCCGGGGGAGTCGAAACTCACATCCTCGGGCAGCACGACGGGCAGGTTTTCCTTTTTCTCCGGCACCACGCCACAGCGCGCGCAATGCACCACCGGAATTGGGCAACCCCAGTAACGCTGGCGGCTGATGCCCCAATCGCGCAGGCGGAACTTGGTCACGCCCTGGCCAATGCCGCGTTTCTCGCATTCGGCAATGGCGGCGGTAATGGCCGCTTCGCCGGTTTGCACTTCAGCGCCGGCGAAACCACGCACATAGCGCACAGGCTCGGTTTTCGGCGGCACGAAGGCGGTGTCGGTGACGGTTTTGCTAACGGTCGAGCCATCTTCGGGCACGAACACATCGGCCACGTTCAGCCCGTATTTGCGCGCGAAATCAAGGTCGCGCTGGTCATGCGCGGGGCAGCCGAAAATCGCGCCGGTGCCGTAATCCATAAGGATGAAATTGGCGATATAGACGGGCAGTTCCCAGCTTGCATCCAGCGGATGCACAACCGTCAGCCCGGTATCCATGCCGCGCTTTTCCGCCGTTTCAAGCGCCTCTTCGCTGGTGCCCATGCGGCGGCATTCGGCGTTGAAGGCGGCTATCTCGGGGTTGCTTTCAAGCGCGCGGGCCAGCGGATGGTCGGGAGAGATGGCGGCAAAGCTTGCGCCAAGCAGCGTGTCGGGGCGGGTTGTATAGACTTCAAGCGCCTCGAACCCCTCGGGCGCGCCCCTGGTTTCAAAGGCAAATTGCAGCCCTTCGGATTTGCCGATCCAGTTTTTCTGCATCAGCCGCACCTTTTCCGGCCAGTTCTGCAAACCATCCAGCGCGGTGAGCAATTCCTCGGAATAGTCCGATATCTTGAAGAACCATTGCGTAAGCTCGCGCCGCTCGACCAATTCACCCGAGCGCCAGCCGCGCCCGTCGATCACCTGTTCATTGGCCAGCACGGTCATATCAACCGGATCCCAGTTCACCTGCGCCGATTTGCGGTAAGCCAAGCCGGCCTCCAGCATATCAAGGAACAGCGCCTGCTGCTGGCCGTAATAGTCAGGCTCGCATGTGGCCAGCTCGCGGCTCCAGTCAAGCGACAGGCCAAGGGCGGCGAACTGTTCCTTCATCTGGGCAATGTTGTGCCGCGTCCAGGTGCCGGGGTGGGTGTTATTGGCCATCGCGGCGTTCTCGGCCGGCATTCCAAACGCATCCCAACCCATCGGGTGGAACACGCTGAAGCCCTGCGCCGCCTTGTAACGCGCCACAAGATCGCCCATAGAATAGTTGCGCACATGGCCGATATGCAGCTTGCCCGACGGATAGGGAAACATTTCCAGCACATAGTATTTCGGCTTGTCGGCATCGCGCTTTGCCGCAAACAGGGCCGACTCATGCCATTTTGCCTGCCATTTCGGCTCTATCGTCAGGGGGTCATAGCGCGTTGCCATAGTTTTTCGCCTTATCGTCTGGGGTTATGCCCTTGTTTTTCGACTAGTATAAGCAGTTGCGCACACTAACAAGAGGGGCAAAAGCCCCCCCCAATGCTCGAAAGTGTTGCATCCCTGCATCAGGGGGGCAAACAAGTTCAACAAAACTATGGGCTTGCTTGACGGTCGTGGCGGTTTGGCAGAAAACAGCACCACTCCTTCCGGGTGTTCCCGGATGAGGCAATTTAACTCTCACGAGGGAATACACATGAAAAAAGTACTTCTCACGACCTCCGCACTGGTAGCCTTTGCAGGCTATGCCGCTGCTGAAGTGTCGTTCGGTGGCGAAGTCACCGTTGGCTATAACGACATCGAAGAATCCGGCTTCTACCTGGAAGGCGAGCTGAACATCACCGGCACCGCCGAGTTCGACAACGGCGTTGCTGTTGAAGTGACCTACGGCCTTGACCTGTATGACGGCACGTTTGACGATTTCCCGACAGTCACTGTAACCACCCCGTGGGCAACGCTGACCGTTGGCGAAGTGGAATATGCTGGTACCGACATGTTCGCAATCGTAGACGGCATGAATCCCGGCGCAGACCTGCGTGAAATCAACGAAGAGATGGTTGCACGTGTTGACGCAACCTTCGGCGGTTTCTCGGTTGGTCTTTCGTTTGACACCAACCTCTTTTCCACCCCGTTTAACAACTACCCGACCAACGAGCTTTCGATTGGTGCAATGGGTGAATTCGGCGCCTTCTCGTTCAGCGCCGTATATGACGATACCAACTCCATGTATGGTGTGCAGGCTGGCACATCCTTCGGTGGCTTCGACATCTCGGTTGCCTATTTGGCTTCTGACGCGACGGGCGATGACTCGATCGGTATCGGTCTTGGCACCACCTTCGGCAATGTTGGCCTTGCTGCCTACTACGCGATCAACAATGGCAACGCCGATGAATTTGGCGTTTCGGCAGACTTCACCGCCGGTGCAGCATCTATCGCTGTTTGGTATGAAGGCGTTGAAGGCGGCGTTGGCGAAGACTTCGGTGTAGACGTTGAATACGCCTATAACGACAACATCAACCTTGGCGCTGGCTATTCCGATGTCGACAGCTTCTATGTATTCGGCACAATGATGGTTGGCGATGCAACCATCGGCGTTTCGTATAACGACGATGGCGACGGCGACCAGGACGACGATTACAAAGCTGGTGTAGACGTTTGGATGACCCTGCCGTTCTAAGCTGAACGCTGGTATCAAGATTGGGGCGCGCCGCCTGGTGCGCCCCTTTTTGTTGCAAAATTGCACCAAGTTTCGTGCTGTGTCACAGGGCGGACACGTTTTTTCACATTTTTGATTGCAGATAAACGCGGTTTCCCTATGGTTCTGACAATAAATTATTAACACAAACCGGAGATAACTATGAAAAAAGTACTTCTCACGACCTCCGCACTGGTTGCCTTTGCAGGCTATGCCGCTGCTGAAGTGTCGTTTGGTGGCGAAGTCACCGTTGGCTATAACGATGTTGAAGAAAACGGCTTCTTCCTTGATGGCGAGCTGAACATCACCGGCACCGCCGAGTTTGACAACGGTGTCTCCGTTGAAGTGACCTATGGGCTTGACCTGTATGACGGCTCGTTCGACAATTTCCCGACAGTCACTGTAACCACCCCCTGGGCAACGCTGACCGTTGGCGACGTGGAATATGCCGGCACCGACATGTTCGAAATGGTCGACGGCATGGACGATACGCATGGCTTCCGCGAAGTGAACGATGAACTGGTCGTGCGCGTTGACGTTACCTTTGGTGGCTTCACCATCGGTGTTTCGGCTGACACCAATCTTTATACCGGCGCGAATAACAGCTACCCGACCAACGAGCTTTCGATTGGTGCAATGGGTGAATTCGGCGCCTTCTCTTTCACCGCCGGTTACGACCAGGCCGAAGATATGATCGGTGTTTCGGTTGGCACGACCTTTGGCAATTTCGAAGTCGATCTGGCCTATCTCAACAACACCCATGACGATGATTCAATCGGCCTCGGCGTCGCAACCACCTTTGGCGACATTGGTGTTTCGGCCTATTACGCCTTCAATAGCGGCGATGACGACGAATATGGCCTGTCGGTAGATTATGCCACTGGCCCCGTCACCATTGGCGCCTATTGGGAAGCTGATTCCGGCGGCTACAGCAATGTAGGTGTTGATGTCGGCTATGCCGTCAACGACAATATCTCGGTTGCAGCCGGTTACGACCAGGATGATGGCGCCTATATCTACGGCCTGATGATGGTTGGTGATGCGACTGTTGGTGCCGGTTGGGCTGAATACACCGAAGCCGGTGACGAAGAAATTCGTGAAGGTGTTTCGGTTTGGCTGACCATGCCGTTCTAAGCTGAACACAGGTATCAAGATCGGGGCGCGCCACATGGTGCGCCCTTTTCTTTTGTTCAGGCCCGTGGCACACCAAGCAAAAGACCAAGGGTGAAGGCGATGGGTTTGGATGATGTTTTGGCGCGCGTGGCGCAGGCGGCAGAAGCAGCGGGCCGCGATCCGGCCGAAATTACGCTGATTGCCGTTTCAAAAGTGCAGCCGAATGCGCGGGTGAAGGCGGTTTTGCAGGCGGGCCACCGGGTTTTTGGCGAAAACAAGGTGCAGGAAGCCCAGGGCAAATGGCCGGATTTTCGCGCGGCCTTTGCGGGGGTAGAGCTGCATTTGCTTGGCCCGCTGCAAACCAACAAGATCAAACCCGCGCTGGAGCTGTTTGACGTGATCCACAGCCTGGACCGCGACAAGCTGGCGCGCAAACTGGCCGATGCCGCACAGGCGCGCGGGGCCTGTCCGCCGCTTTTTGTGCAGGTCAATACCGGGCGCGAGCCGCAGAAGGCGGGCATTGACCCCGATGATCTGGACGCGTTCATCGCCCGCTGCCGCGATGACTATGCGCTGCCCCTGGCCGGGTTGATGGTCATTCCGCCGATGGATGACGCCCCGCGCCCGCATTTTGATGCGCTGGCCGAAATGGCGGCACGCAACGGGCTTGCGGGCCTGTCAATGGGGATGAGCGGCGATTTTGAAGCGGCGATAGCCGCCGGAGCCACGCATATCCGCGTGGGTTCGGCCCTATTCGGGGCGCGCGATTACGGCTGAATGGCGATGCGGCTGTCGCGGGTCCAGCCTGCCAGAACGTGCAAAAGATCGTCGCGCGCCAGCGCCACGCAGCCTTCGGTTGGCATATCCGCCCCGCGCCAGACATGCAAAAACACCGCCGAGCCCGCGCCGGCAACCACAGGGTTCAGGTTGTAATCCATCACGCCAACCAGGTCATAGACCGGGCTGTCGCGCCAAAGCTTCTCATGGTGATACCGATGCGGCAGGGTGATCTGGCGGTTATAGGCGGGGTCATTTTCATCATCCGACCAGCCATGATGGGGCGCGATCTTGTGCTGGGGCAAAATGCAACGCGGCGCAACACGGTCGGCCCGATACCACAGCGCGCGCAGTTCAAACCGGCCAATCGGGGTTATGCCATCCCCCTCGCGGCGCTTGATGCCAATGCCGCCACGCCCAAGGGCGCAAGGCATGTGACGGCTTCCAAACCGCGCGCCTTGCGGTGAAACCTGTAAATCCGCGCTCATAGCAAATGTCCGGATTTGGCGGCTTTCGTGTCCAGATATCCGGAATTCTCAACCGTGCGCCCCACGGCCAGCGGCACACGTTCCACCACGTTCAACCCGCAACTGTTCATCCGGGCGACCTTGGCGGGGTTGTTTGTCATCAGCCGCACGGCGCGAAAGCCCATTTTGCGCAAAATCTGCGCGCCAATGGTGAAGTCGCGCTCGTCATCGGCAAAGCCCAGGCGGTGGTTGGCCTCGACCGTGTCGAACCCCTGGTCTTGCAAGCCGTAAGCGCGCATTTTATTGGCCAGCCCAATGCCGCGCCCCTCCTGGTTGAGATACAGCAGCACACCCGCGCCTGCCTGACCGATGGCCGCCAGCGCCGCCTGAAGCTGCGCGCCGCAATCGCATTTCTGGCTGCCGATCACATCGCCGGTAAAGCAGGCCGAATGCAGCCGTGCCAGCACGGGTTTGGCACGATCCGGCGCGCCGATTTCAACGGCGTAATGCTCCTCATCGCCATGATCGTCGCGAAACACCAGCACCCGCCCGGCGGCAGAGACATGCAGCGGCACGCGTGCGCCCGCAACCTCGCGCAATTGCGGGGCGGCGGCTTGCGCGATTTCATCCAGCGACAGCATTGTCAGCCCGGCGGGGGGCGCATCCAGCCGCAACACCAATGCGGCGGGCAGCAAATGCGCGCGGCGCAGCAGGGTCAGCGCCGCGCGGCTGCCCGCCGCATCGGGGTTGTCGCGCCGGCTTTGATAGGGCCCTTTCATCGGATAATTCAGGTCTGCCGCCGGGTCGGCCGAGGCGTGCAGCCAGCGCAGATTGGCCCCAAGAGGCAAAGCAATGCGCGCATGATCACCGCTATAGACGCGTGCTTTCAGCGTTTCGGCGCGGGCGGCCGATAGCACCAGATCGGGGGGGCCAAGCGCGCAGATGCCTGAAAACCCCGCCGCATCCAGCGTTTCAACCGCAGCCACAAGCAGGCCATCGCCCAGTAAAATAGGCAATCCGATGCGCAAATCATGCTGCGCGCGGGCCATGCGGGCCTGTGGGGTGAGAAAGTTGCTCATAACGAAGTTGTGTTGCGCAATGTTACAGTTTTGTCGAGTCTGAACCCTCAAACTGAAACATACCACCCCCAAGTGACACAGCCGCGTGATGCGCCCCCCACAAGCCTTGCGAAGCGCAGCAATCGCCCGCAATTTAAGCCCATAGTCACGATGGAGGACGACATGAGCGGTTTGAAAAAAATTCTGATGGTTGATGATGACGAAGACCTGCGCGAGGCGCTGGCCGACCAGCTGGTGCTGACCGACGAGTTTGACGTGTTCGAGGCGGGCAACGGTGCCGATGGGCTGAAACGCGCCAAGGAATCGCATTACGATCTGGTGATACTGGATGTGGGCCTGCCCGATATGGATGGCCGCGAATTGTGCCGCCTGATGCGCAAACAGGGCGTAAAAGCCCCGGTTCTGATGCTGACCGGCCATGATACCGATAGCGACACGATTTTGGGGCTGGATGCCGGCGCCAATGATTATGTGACCAAACCCTTCAAATTCCCGGTCTTGCTGGCGCGTATCCGCGCGCAGCTTCGCCAGCACGAACAATCCGAAGATGCGGTGTTTCAGGTTGGCCCCTATACGTTCAAACCTGCCGCGAAAATGTTGCTCGATGAGTCCGAGCGCAAGATCCGCCTGACGGAGAAGGAAACCAACATCCTGAAATACCTCTACCGCGCTTCGGATTCGGTGGTCGCGCGCGATGTGCTGCTGCACGAGGTTTGGGGCTATAACGCGGGGGTGACCACGCATACGCTGGAAACCCATATCTACCGTCTGCGCCAGAAAATCGAGCCCGACCCGAGCCATGCGCAGATATTGCTGACAGAAAGCGGTGGCTACCGGCTTTCGGCTTGATCGGGCGAATCGCCCAGCAAATAACGCGGCCCCGCGCCCTTCAGGCGGGCGCGGTCGCCGGGGTTGTAAAGCGCGCAGTTTGTCATGGAAAGGCAACCGCAGCCAATGCAGCCATCCAGATTGTCGCGCAGCTTTTCCAGCGCCGCAATCCGCGTGTTCAACTCGTCGCGCAAGTGCAGGCTGATGGCCTGCCAATCCGCGCCCGTTGGTGCATGGCCCTGCGGCAGGCTGGCCATAAGCTCTTTGATCCGCGCCAGTGAAAAGCCGAATTTCTGCGCGATGATCACGAAGGACAACCGCCGGATATCGGCCTTGGGGTAGCGCCTTTGCCCGCCCGCATTGCGGTTGGGGGCCAGCAGCCCTTGGGTTTCGTAATAGCGGATGGCCGACACGGCAAGCCCGGTGCGGCTTGCCAGTTGCCCGATGGAAATTTCTTGCATATTGCCCCGATAAAATGCTTGACCTAAAGTTAGGTTTAGCAATTAGACAGGCAAAATCAAGCAATTTGAAAGGACAGACCATGACTCAGACCCGCCTTGAACATACCAACATCACCGTTTCAGACCCTGCCAGAACCGCCGCCTGGCTGGCCGAGGTGTTTGGCTGGCAAATCCGCTGGCAGGGCGAAGCGATCAACGGCGGTTTCACCATCCATATCGGCGCCGATGATCATTACCTTGCCATCTACAACCCCAATGTGCCGCTCGTGCCCGGCAATTCCAGCTATACAATGCGGGGCGGGCTCAACCATGTGGGGATTGTGGTGGATGATCTCGACGCGGTCGAGGCGCGGGTCAAGGCCGCCGGCTTTACCCCCGGAAAACATGCCGATTACGAGCCCGGACGCCGGTTCTACTTCCGCGACCATGACAATATCGAATTCGAGATCGTCGCCTATGATTGAGCAGGCCTGACCGCACCGAAAACCAGGCACCGCCAAGGTTGGCCTTTGCGCTTGAATGCCCGCGCGCGGCGCGCGACACTGCGCCGAAATTTCCATAAGGGGCAGAGCATGGCGTTTACATTGGCAACCTGGAACATCAATTCGGTGCGGTTGCGCCAGGATATCGTGGCAAAACTGCTTGGCGAAAACGCGCCCGACATCTTGTGCCTGCAGGAATGCAAATCGCCGGTCGAGCTTATGCCTGCCGAGGCGTTTTCAGCCCTCGGCTACAGCCTGATTGCCCGTGGCCAGAAGGGCTATAATGGCGTAGCGATCCTGTCGCGCATTCCGGCGGTGGATGCGGGCCACCGCGATTTCTGCGCGAAAGGCGATGCGCGGCATGTGGCGGCTCGGCTGGAAAACGGCGTGACCATCCACAATTTCTATGTGCCCGCAGGTGGTGATGTGCCCGACCGCGAAGTGAACGAGAAATTCGGCCACAAGCTCGACTTTCTCACCGAGATGCGCGACTGGTTCGCCGCCGAGGCGCCCGAAAAATCCATCATGGTGGGTGATCTGAACATCGCGCCGCGCGAAGATGATGTCTGGAGCCACAAGCAGTTGCTGAAAATCGTCAGCCATACGCCGATCGAGGTTGATCATCTGGCGCAGGTGCAGAATGCGGGCAACTGGGTCGATATTACCCGCGCAAATATTCCCGAAGGCCAGCTCTATTCCTGGTGGTCCTATCGCTCCAAAGACTGGGATGCTGCCGACAAGGGCCGCAGGCTCGACCATATCTGGGCCACGGCTGACATAGCGGCTTCAGGTCATTCCAGCCATATTCTGCGCCAAGCACGCGGCTGGGAAAAACCAAGCGACCACGTGCCGGTTTTTGCGAGCTTCGATCTATGATCGAGGCAAAGCGGCACGGCGATTTCGGCTATCTGACGCTGAACCGCCCCGCGGCGCATAACGCGCTGACCCGCGATGCAATGGCCAAAATCCAAGCGCAGCTTAGCGCTTGGCAGGGCGATGGCTTACGCGCGATCATCCTGACAGGCACCGGCAAGAGTTTTTGCGCAGGTGCAAGTCTGGATGATGTTGCCAACAGCGACTGGGCTGAAAACCCGCTCACCGCGCTGTGTGACGCTATCGAAGATTTCCCCGCCCCGGTGATTGCCGCGCTCAACGGTGGCGCTTATGGCGGCGGGGTGGAACTGGCGCTGGCGGCCGATTTTCGCATTGGCGTTAGCGGAATGCGCGCCTGTGTGCCGCCCGCAAAACTCGGCATCCATTACCCGCCAGCCGGGATAGCGCGGGCAATAGCCCGGCTGGGCAGCCAGACCGCGCGGCGCATGTTCCTGCTGGCCGAAAGTTTTGATGACAACGCCCTGCTGGCAACGGGCTTTCTTGACGCGCTGGTTGCACCCGCGGATCTGGCCGACCGCAGCGCTGCGATGGCCGAGCAGATTGCCGGGCTCGCCCCGCTGGCGGTGCAGGGGATGAAGCGCACGATTGTGGAGATGGAGCGCGGCACGCTCGATGCACCCGCCGCAAAGGCGCGAATCGTTGCCGCCTTCGCCTCGGATGACCATGCCGAAGGGTTGGCCGCACAGCGCGCGAAACGAAAACCGATATTTACCGGACGTTAGCCACAGGCTTGCACCGCCCCGGGCCTGACCCGGGGCCTCTGGCATCAGCCGTTTTCGCGCAGCACATTGCCCGCAAGATACAGCGAGCCGCAGATGAGGATGCGGCTGCCGGGGCGGGATTGGGCGAGCGTTGACACCGCGGCCAGCGCATCCTCGGCGGTGCTGGCGTGCAGGCCGACATCGCGCGCAGCACCGGCGGTTACATCGGCGGGCAGTGTGTTGGCCTCGCCGGGGATGGAGAGGGCGACAAGCGCCTCGGCGACAGCGGCCAGCGGGCGCAAGAATCCCCTGATATCCTTGGTGTTCAACATGCCGCAGACCATTGCCAGCGGGCGCTGCGGCAATCGGCCCAGCGCCTCGGCCAAGGCCACACCCGCCGCCGCATTATGCCCGCCATCGAGCCACAATTCGCAGCCCGCAGCCGCCGCGACCAGCGGACCGTGGCGCAGGCGTTGCAGCCGTGCGGGCCATTCGGCCCGCGTGACCGCCGCTTCACAGGCGGCGCTGTTCTTGCCGAGCGCACGCAAAGCCGCAATCGCCATGCCCGCATTCTGCACCTGATGCGCGCCAATCAGCGCGGGCATGGGCAGATCGAGCAGGCCCTGTTCATCCTGATAGACCATGCGCCCATGTTCTTCCCAGACATGCCAGTTGCGGCCATGCACCAGCAGCGGGGCGTGCAGGCGGGCCGCGCGCGCCTCGATCACATCGAGCGCGACATCCTCTTGCGCGCCGACAATACAGGGCACGCCTTCTTTCAGGATGCCGGCCTTCTCACCGGCAATCTCGGCCAGGGTGTCACCCAGATATTGCTGATGGTCGATGCTGACAGGGGTGATGACCGTAAGCCTTGGAATTTCCACGACATTTGTCGCATCCAGCCGCCCCCCAAGCCCGACTTCGAGCAGGGTATAATCGGCAGGTATGCGCGCAAAAGCCAGCAGGGCGGCACAGGTGGTGATCTCGAAATAGGTGATGCTGTCGGGCCCGTTGGCCGCCTCGCATTCTTCCAGCACGGCGAAGAGCGCATCCTCGTCAATCAGCCTGCCCGCAAGGCGGATACGTTCGTGAAACCGCGCCAGATGCGGCGACGTATAGGCGTGAACGGCGGCACCCGTCGCCTCCAGCCCTGCGCGGAGCATCGCCTGCGTGCTGCCCTTGCCATTGGTGCCCGCGATGTGGATGACCGGTGGCAGGTGGCGTTCGGGATGGCCAAGCGCTTCGAGCAGCCGCCAGACCCGATCGAGCGTGAGGTCAATGATCTTGGGGTGCAGAGACATCATCCGCGCAAGGATGATGTCGCTCGGGTTGCTCACTTTTTGGCGTCTTTCCTGGGGGCGTCGCCCGCTTTATCTGCGGCTTTCGGCGCGTCTTTCGTGGCCGGAGCGGGCACAGGCTCGGGCACAGGTTCGGGCTTGGGCAGATCGCCTTTCACCGGCTGCGGGCGGCCGGTGAGCATGTGCAGAATCGAGATCAGCTCGTCGCGCATATCCTTGCGGTCGGTCACGCGGTCAAGCATTCCGTGGTCGAGCAGGTATTCGGCGCGCTGGAAACCTTCGGGCAGTTGCTCGCGGATGGTCTGTTCGATCACGCGCGTGCCGGCAAAGCCGATCAGCGCGTTGGGTTCGGCAATTTGCACATCGCCCAGCATGGCGTAGCTGGCGGTCACGCCACCTGTGGTGGGGTGGGTCAGCACAACCACGTAGGGCAGGCCCGCCTCTTTCACCATTTGCACGGCAATGGTGGTGCGCGGCATCTGCATCAGGCTGAGAATGCCTTCCTGCATCCGCGCGCCCCCGGCGGCGGAAAACACCACAAAGGGGGCCTTGGCCTTCACGGCCGCTTCGGCCCCCGCCAGCAGGGCATTGCCGACATACATGCCCATCGAGCCGCCCATGAAGGAAAAATCCTGCGCGGCGGCAACAACCTTCATGCGGCCCATCTCGCCCGAGGCGACGAGAATCGCCTCTTTTTCATTGGTCTTCTTGCGCGCTTCGCGCATCCGGTCGGGATAGCGTTTCTGGTCGCGAAAATGCAGCGGGTCGGGCGTGGCTTCGGGCACGTCGATCTCGGCAAATACACCCGCATCGAACAGGTTGCCAAACCGCGCGCGCGGGCTGATCGGCATATGGTGGTTGCAGTTCGGGCAGGTGTTGAGCGCGTCTTTCAGCTCGCGGTGAAACAGCATCGTGCCGCAGCCATCGCATTTGGTCCACAGGTTTTCGGGCATTTCGCGGCGCGAAAACAGCGAGTTGATGGTCGGTCGGACGTAGTTGGAAATCCAGTTCATGGATTGGCGGCTCCCCTAGGCTTTAACCTTCTAAATAGAGGGCGGCGGCATGGATTGCAACACGGAGCGGGCGCGGCGTCGTGTGCCTTTGCGGGTGCCTTTGCGGGTGCCTTTGCGGTAGGCCGCGCGCACCAGTTGGTAACGCCCGTAAAGCGCAAGCTCCAGCGCGGCAGATTGCAGCAGCGCAGGCCAGAGCGCCGCGAAACGGGCGCGCAGCAGGCGTTGCAGATAACCGCGAAAGATCAGCTCGTCGGTGGCGGATTGCAGCAAGATCACCGCCAGCGCGGGCACGAGCCAGACAAGCCAGAGCGGCAGGGCAATGTTTTGGCGCGCCCCATGCCCGCCGGATAGTGCGATAATGGCAAGCTGCGCGGCCAGCACAAGCGCGATGGCGGCAAAAAACCAGCGCCAGCGTTGCGGGCCGGGGCTGAACAGCCAGCGCAGCGGCAGGCGGTGCAGGATGCGCATGGCCAAAGCCAGCACCGGCAGGCTGGCCACAATCGTGCCAAGCATGAAAAGCACGGCCAAGGGCGTGGCCCCATTGCCAAGGCTTGCAACATCAACGCCCCGGCCCGGCGCAAAGGCGCGGGCCAGCACGATGAGCAAGACAAGCAGCGCAGCCGGGGTAAGCATGGTCAGCGCGAAGCCCAGAACGATGCGCCACAGCGCCGTGGTCGGGTTTGCGCTAGGCATTGTTGCGCCGCGCCATGAGAATACGAAACAGCAGCCAGGCCAGCGCGAGCGGCAGAAAATGATGCAGCGCGGCGGTTGTTTCACTGCGCGCGGTGCTTTGCAGCAAGGCCAGCCCCGAGGCACCCGTGCCGGTGGCATGAAGGGCCAGCATGTAAAGACTGTTGCCAAAATGCAGCCCGATGGCCGCGCCAAGGTTGCCTGTGCGGGCGGTGACATCGGCGGCCAGCGCCCCCAGGGCGGCCATCAGCCCGATATTCAGCCAAAGTTGCAGCGGGGCAGTGCCGGTGCGATAAGAGATAAGACCGAAAAGCAGCGATGGAATCAGCATCCAGACCAGCGGGCTGGCAAAGCGCGCGGCAAGCTGTTGTTGCAGGTAGCCACGAAAGAACGCCTCTTCGGTGAAGGCCTGCGCGAAAATCAGCGGCAGGGCGATGAACATGAGCGCGGCCCAGTCGATCGCGGGCATGGCCAGTTGCGGCATGGGGCCAAGCAATGTGGCAGGGCGCAGCAGGCTGGCCAGCAGCACCACGCCAAAACCCCAGGCCATATGCCGCCAGTTCAGCCGCAATGTCGGGCCGAACAGGCTGCGAAAGGGGCGGTGGTGCAGCTTTCGCAGCACCAGCCACAGGCTTGGCAGCACGATCAGCACCAAGCCAACCACGAACAGCACGGCGCGCGGGGTCTGGCCGCGGGCAATCTCGGTGCCAAGCGATGTGGCCCTGACCAGCATCACATAGCCCGCGCCGATCTGCTGCGCCTCGTAATAGGGAATCAGCACATAGTAGAACACCGCCGCCAGCGCCAGCACCACAAGGGCTGGCAAAAGCACCACCGCCAGCCCGCCGACAAGCGTGCGCCCGGGCCCGCAATAGGCAACTGCCGGGGCGCAATAGGCGTTGAGCGTGGGAATTTGCCTGTGCATGATCTGCCTGATTGAAATTCTTTTGGCCAGACTAATGCGAAAACTGGCTGGCGCAAGCCTGTGCGGCTTGCCCATGCGCGCAGCTTTGCCTATTGCTAGGGCAACCATATTTTCGGAGTTCTCTCATGACCACCAGCCGTTTTGACAAGTCCAGACTTCCTTCGCGCCATGTCACCGAAGGGCCGGCGCGTGCGCCGCATCGCAGCTATCTTTACGCGATGGGCCTGTCGGAAACGGAAATCCACCAGCCTTTGGTGGGCGTGGCCACCTGCTGGAACGAGGCGGCACCTTGTAACATTGCGCTGAACCGCCAGGCGCAATCGGTCAAGGCGGGCGTGCGCACGGCCCTTGGCACGCCGCGCGAATTCACCACCATCACCGTGACCGACGGGATTGCGATGGGCCATGAAGGAATGCGCAGCAGCCTTGCCAGCCGCGAGGCGATTGCCGACACGGTGGAGCTGACCATGCGCGGCCATTGCTATGACGCCATTGTCGGGCTTGCGGGTTGCGACAAATCCCTGCCGGGCATGATGATGGCTATGGTGCGGCTGAACGTGCCTTCGGTTTTTCTTTACGGCGGCTCCATCCTGCCGGGCCGGTATGAGGGCAAGGATGTCACCGTGCAGGATGTGTTCGAGGCCGTGGGCCGCCACCAGGCCGGCGCCAATTCCGACGCGGAACTGGATGCGCTGGAACGTGTTGCCTGCCCCAGCGCCGGGGCCTGTGGTGGCCAGTTCACCGCCAATACGATGGCCTGTGTGTCGGAAGCCATAGGCCTTGCGCTGTTCAACTCGGCCGGTGCGCCCGCGCCTTATGAAAGCCGCGATGCCTATGGCGAGGCTTCGGGCCAAGCGGTGATGAACCTGCTGGAAAAGAACATCCGCGCACGCGATATCGTCACGCTGAAATCGCTTGAAAATGCCGCGCGTATTGTGGCCTGCACGGGCGGGTCAACCAATGCGGGCCTGCATCTGCCCGCCATTGCACACGAGGCGGGGCTGGAGTTTTTCTTGCAGGATGTCTGCGATATTTTCCGCGACACGCCCTATTTCGTCGACCTCAAGCCGGGCGGGCAATATGTGGCCAAAGACCTGTATGAAGCCGGCGGCGTGCCGGTTGTCATGAAAGAATTGCGCAAGGCCAAGCTGTTGCACGAGGAGTGCATGACCGCCTCGGGCCGCACGATTGGCGAGGAGATCGACCTGATCGAGCGCGAGGCCGATGGCCGCGTCATCTACCCCGTTGCCACGCCGATTTCCAATACCGGCGGTGTGGTCGGCCTGAAGGGCAACCTTGCCCCGGAAGGTGCGATTGTGAAGGTCGCGGGCATGAGCGCCGAAGAGCAGGTATTTACCGGCCCCGCACGGGTGTTTGAATGCGAGGAAGACGCGTTTGAAGCCGTGAAGGCGCGCTCTTACAAGGAAGGCGAAGTGATCGTCATTCGCAATGAAGGCCCGGCGGGCGGCCCTGGAATGCGCGAAATGCTGGCCACCACGGCGGCGCTTTCGGGCCAGGGCATGGGCAAGAAGGTGGCGCTGATCACCGATGGCCGCTTTTCCGGTGCTACGCGCGGCTTTTGCGTGGGCCATGTCGGGCCAGAGGCTGCGCAATGCGGCCCCATCGCGCTGGTTCAAGACGGCGATCTGATCACGCTCGACGCGGTGAAGGGCGAAATTTCGGTCGCCGTATCGGATGAAGACATGGCCGCGCGCCGGGCTGCTTGGCGCGGCCCGCGCGATACGATCTATGCCTCGGGCGCTTTGTGGAAATACGCCCAGCAGGTGGGGGCCACCTATAAAGGCGCCGTCACCCATCCGGGCGGTGCCAAGGAAAAACATTCCTATGCGGATCTATAGCCTATTGCTGAGCTTCACGCTGCTTGCGGCGTGTTTTTCACCAACGCGCGGCATTGTCACAAGCGCCTCTGTCGTGGCGGGCGGGGTGCCGGTTGTCGTGGCTGGCCCCCCCGGCTTTTGTATCGACGAGCGCACGGGCGAACAGAACCGCGCCGGGGCGTTCGTGATTCTGTCGGATTGCGACCAGACCGAGGCCGGGCGCGCCACCATTGCCGATGTGCCGCTTTCCGCCGTGCTTGTGGCGGCGGTATCCCCCAGCGGCTTGCTCGGGGCGCGCGAACGCGGCATGGGCGGGGCTTTGGCCGATCTGGAGGAATTTCTGCGCAGCCCGGCGGGGCTCCCCTCGCTTGGCAAGGGGCGCGAACCGGCGGCGGTGAGCATTCTGCGCAGCTATCGCACGGCTGATGCGCTGTATATTCTGGTGCAGGACCGTGCCGCCCCAACCGGCGCCGGGCTAAGCCAGCGTTTCTGGCGCGCCTTCACCGAGGTGAATGGCCGCCTTGCCTCGCTTTCGGCCAATTCCTTTGCAAACTCGGATGCCAGCGAAGCCCGGGCCCGCGCGCTGGCCGAAGGCTTTGTGGCCGCCATGCAGGCGGCGAATGCCACCGGCGCGCGCCTGTAGCTAACGCAAGGTCGCGGCGTGACATCGCGCCGTGGCTTTGCCATTGTGGCACAGGAAACAGGTGCCAGAATGAAGAATTACCCCCATATGCTCGCCCCGCTCGACCTTGGCCATACGGTGCTGAAAAACCGTGTGCTGATGGGCTCGATGCATACAGGGCTTGAAGAACTTGGCGACTGGAACCGCGTGGCCACCTTTTACGCCGAGCGTGCGGCGGGTGGT
Source organism: Abyssibius alkaniclasticus (assembly GCF_020447305.1). NCBI lineage: Bacteria > Pseudomonadati > Pseudomonadota > Alphaproteobacteria > Rhodobacterales > Paracoccaceae > Abyssibius > Abyssibius alkaniclasticus. The sequence goes on from NZ_CP095732.1 coordinate 865,420, forward strand.
GCGGCGCTGATCGTCACCGGCGGCATGGCCCCGAATGCCGAGGGCGCGGTGCTGCCCGGCGCTGCCGGGCTGTTCAGCGACAAGGACATCGCCAACCACAGACAAGTGACCGATGCCGTTCGCGCGGCGGGTGGCAAGATCGCCATGCAAATTCTACATGCCGGGCGCTATGCCTATTCCCCGAAATGCGTGGCGCCTTCGCCGATCAAATCGCCCATATCGCCCTTTGTGCCCGCAGAGCTGGACGCGGCGGGCATAGAAAAGCAGATATCCGACATGGTCACAGCGGCGGTGCGCGCGCGCCAGGCGGGCTATGACGGGGTCGAGATCATGGGTTCGGAAGGGTATTTCCTGAACCAGTTTCTGGTGACCCATACCAATAAGCGAACCGATGACTGGGGGGGGTCATGGGCCAGGCGGATGCGCCTGCCGGTCGAGGTTGTGGCCCGTGTGCGCGAAGCGGTGGGCCGGGATTTCATCCTCATCTACCGGCTGTCGATGATCGACCTTGTTCCCAATGGCCAGACCTTCGCGGAAATCCGCGAGCTTGCGCAGGCGGTGGAGGCGGCGGGCGCCAGCCTGATCAATACCGGCATTGGCTGGCACGAGGCGCGGATCCCGACCATTGCCACCTCGGTGCCGCGCGCGGCCTTTGCCTGGGTCACCAGGCGGCTGATGGGGCATGTCGGCATTCCGCTGATCACCTCCAACCGCATCAATACCCCCGATGTGGCCGAAGCGGTGCTGGCGGATGGCTGCGCCGATATGGTGTCGATGGCGCGGCCCTTTCTGGCCGATGCCGCCTTTGTGGCCAAGGCCGAAGCCGGGCAAGCGGCGCGGATTGCGCCATGCATCGCCTGCAATCAGGCCTGTCTGGACCATACATTTGCAATGAAGCTGACAAGCTGCCTCGTCAATCCGCGCGCCTGCCATGAGGTGGAGTTGAGCTATGCGCCCAGCGCCACACCCAAGCGCATTGCCGTGGTCGGCGCAGGGGCCGCCGGGCTGTCGGCGGCGCTGGTGGCGGCCGAGCGTGGCCACAAGGTTGCGCTGTTCGAGGCGTCCGGTGCCATTGGCGGCCAACTCAATCTGGCCCGCCAGGTGCCGGGTAAAGAGGAGTTTCACGGGCTGGTGGACTGGTTCACCAGCGAGGTGACGGCACGCGGCATCGATCTGCGGCTGAACACACGGGCGGATGTGGCGGCACTTGCCGGGTTTGACGAGGTGATTGTCGCCACGGGCGTGAACCCGCGCGACCCTGCCATCAAGGGCCAAGACCTGCCGCATGTGCTGGGCTATGCCGAAGTGCTGCGCGGTGCCAGGGTGGGTGCGCGCGTGGCGATCATCGGCGCGGGCGGCATTGGTTTTGATGTTGCCGAGTTTCTGACGGTTGAAGACAGCCCGACGCTCGACCTTGAAGTCTGGCGGCGCGAATGGGGTGTGGGTGATCCGGCGCTCACCCGCGGTGGGCTTGCCCCCGAAGGCCCGCAGCCCGAAGCATCGCCGCGGCAGGTGACATTGCTGCAACGCAAGGCGCAGAAACTGGGCAAGGGTCTGGGCAAAACCACCGGCTGGATTCACCGTGCGCAATTGCAGATGAAGAAGGTGCAGATGGTCGGCGGGGTGAATTACGAGGAAATAACCCCCGGCGGGCTATGGGTCTCAGACGGCGCGGCCCGTGAGAATTTGCGCCTGATCGCGGCGGATACGATTGTGCTATGTGCCGGGCAGGTGAGCGAGCGCAGCCTGGCCGATGCGCTGGTCGCCACTGGCCAGAACCCGCATATCATCGGTGGTGCCGATTTTGCCGGCGAACTGGATGCCAAGCGCGCCATTGACCAGGGCGCGCGACTGGCGGCAACGCTTTAGCAATGATGCTGTTAGCCGGGGGTTTCACACCCCCGGACCCCCGTGGGATATTTGTGAGCAAAAGATGAAGGGCACATCTCATCTTTTGCTTGAAAATATCCCCGCCGGAGGCATCTGCGGCTGCGGCGGGGTGGGGCGCTAGATTTTGGCGCTGGCGGCGTCGCCGATATTGTCGACACCGCGTTCGGCCAGCAGGTTTGTCAGCCAGTCCGGGTCCATTTCCGGCACCGAGGAGAGCAGCAGGTCGGTATAGGCATGGTGCGGGGGTTGGAACATTTCCGCCTTTGGGCCCATCTCCACGACACGGCCATCTTTCATGACCACCACCTCGTCGGCAATGGCTTTCACTGTCGCAAGATCGTGGGTGATGAACATATAGGCGAGGCCAAGCTCGTCTTGCAGTTTTGCCAGCAGCTTCAGGATGCCCTCGGCGACAAGCTGGTCGAGCGCGCTGGTCACCTCGTCGCAGATGATGAACTCGGGGTCAGCGGCCAGCGCGCGCGCGATGCCGATGCGCTGTTTCTGGCCGCCGGACAGTTCGGAGGGCAGGCGCTCCATATATTCCGCAGGCTCAAGTTCGATCTGTTCCAGCAGTTCGGCCACGCGGGCATTGCGCGCCTTGCCCGACAGGCCGCGATAGAACTCGACCGGGCGGCCGATGATATCCTTGATCTTCTGGCGCGGGTTCAGCGCGGTATCGGCCATCTGATAGATCATCTGCGCGGTGCGGAGCTGTTCCTTGTTGCGCCTTTTGTAGCTTGGCGGCAGGTCTTCACCGTTGAAGGCAATGCTGCCGCGTGTGGGTGGCAACAGCCCGGTAATGCAGCGCGCGGCGGTGGATTTGCCGGAGCCGGATTCGCCCACCACGGCCACTGTGCGGCCTTTATGGATGTCAAAGCTCACATCATGCAGCACCGGCACCTTGCCATAGGCGGCCGAGACATTCTGCACGCGCACAACCGGCACGCTGGCCTTGATGACGGCGGGCTTGGCGGGCCGCTCGAAGCTGCGCACGGCCCAGAGCGACTTGGTGTAATCCTCGCGCGGGCTGGTCAGCATGGTGCGGGTGTCGTTCTCTTCGACCTCGTCGCCTTTCAGCAGCACCTTGATCCGGTCGGCCATTTGCGCCACGACCGCAAGGTCATGGGTGATGTAGATGGCGGCGGTGCCGAATTGCTCGACAATGTCGCGGATGGCGGCCAGCACCTCGATTTGCGTCGTCACATCGAGCGCGGTCGTCGGCTCATCGAAAATGATCAGGTCCGGGCGGCAGGACATGGCCATTGCCGTCATGGCGCGCTGAAGCTGGCCACCGGAAACCTGATGCGGGTAACGAAAGCCGATCTCATCGGGGTTGGGCAGGCGCAGACGGCGGTAAAGCTCCATCGCATCGGCCTCGGAATCCGACTTGCTGCGCACACCGTGCTGCACGGGCGCTTCGGTATGCTGATCGATGATGCGATGCGCGGGGTTGAAGCTGGCCGCCGCCGATTGCGCCACATAGGCGATGCGCTTGCCCAGCAAAGCGCGGCGCCGATCACGGCTGACCTTGGCGAGATTGACACCGTCAAATTCGATCGAGCCTGCCGAAATGCGGCAGCCATCGCGGGTGAAGCCCATTGCGGCAAGCCCGATGGTCGATTTGCCGGCGCCGGATTCACCGATCAGCCCCAGCACCTCGCCGCGCTTCAGATCGAGGTCGACACCATGAACGATTTCATTCCATTTCTCATCGGAACGGCCCTCGATACGCAGCCCGCGGATTTTCAGCAAAAGATCGTCGCTCATCGGTTTACTCCTTCAGGCCGGAGGACCGGTGCAGCATCCAGTCGACCACGAAATTTACCGCGATTGTCAGCAAGGCAATGGCACCGGCGGCCATCAGCGGCAGGGCGGCAAGGCTGAAATTGATGCTGGCGAAGTTGATGAAGCCCGACAGGTCGCGCACCATGCTGCCCCAGTCGGCCAGGGGTGGCTGGATGCCGACACCAAGGAAGGACAAAGCGGCGATGGACAGGAACACAAAGCAGAAGCGCAAGCCGAATTCGGCCAGCAGGGGTGCCACCGCATTGGGCAGAATTTCGCGGAAAATCAGGTAAGGCAGGGTTTCGCCACGCAGTTTTGCCGCCTCGATATAGTCCATGACCACGATATTCACACCCACCGCGCGCGCCAGCCGGAACACGCGCGTGCTGTCAAGCACGGCAAGGATGAGGATCATGTTGATGGTCGACTGCCCAACGATGGTGATGAGCAGCAGCGCGAAAATCAGCTGCGGTATGGCCATAAGCACATCAACCGTGCGGCTCAGCAACTGATCAACCCAACCGCCCAGCGTGGCGGCGAGAAAACCAAGCGTGGCCCCCAGCACGAAGGTGAGCAGCGCGGTGACGAGCGCGATGCCGACCGTGTTGCGCGCGCCGTAAATCAGGCGGGTGAGCAGGTCGCGGCCGATCTGGTCGGTGCCAAGGATATGGCCTTCGACTTGACCGGGAAAGGCGTTGGTGGCGGCGAATATCTGCGCCTCGCCATAGGGTGCGATGACCGGCGCGCCGATGGCGACGATGGCATAGAGCAGAATGACGAATATGCCGAAGGCGGCGGTCAGCGGCATCTGGCGAAAGAGCTTGCGGCTGGCGGCCGTGCCCGCGGAGCGGCCCAGCAGGCGAAAGGCGAAAGCCAGCGCGATGCAGCCCGCAATGGTGAGCGCGATATAGAGCAATGTCATCATTTCGGGTGCCTCAGCCGCGGATTGGACAGGATCGACATGATATCGGCTGTAAGATTCAGCAGGATATAGGCGGCGGCAAAGATCAGGCAGCTTGCCTGCACAATCGGAATATCGCGGCGCTTCACACTATCGACAAACAATTGCCCGACACCGGGATAGACGAACACCACCTCGACCACCACAACGCCGGTGATCAGATAGGCAAGGTTGAGCGCCACCACGTTGATGATGGGCGCAAGCGCATTGGGCAGCGCGTGGCGGGTGATGATGCGCAAGGGCTTCACGCCCTTCAGCCGCGCCATTTCGATATAGGGGCTGGCGAGCAGGTTGATGATGGCCGCGCGGGTCATGCGCATCATATGCGCGGTCACGACAAGCGTAAGGGTCAGCGCGGGCAGCAGCGAGGCATAGGCCTTTGCGCCAAAGCCCATGCCGGCATGGATGTTCGAGATCGAGGGCAGCCAGGGGTTCAGCACCGCAAAGAACAGGATCAGCATATAGGCGACAAAGAATTCCGGGCTGGAAATAGAGGCCAGCGTGCCGACATTGGCCACCCGATCGAAGATCGAATTGCGATAGAGTGCCGCCAGAATGCCGATGGTCAGCGCCAGTGGCACGGCAATGGCCGCCGCGAGCATGGCCAGAAACAGCGTATTTGCAAAACGCGGGGCAAGCTGGCTGGCCACCGGGCGGTTATTGCCGAAGGACACGCCAAAATCGCCCTGCAGGGCCGCACCAAGCCACTGGAAATAGCGGGTAACGGGGGGTTGGTCGAGGCCGAGTTGCTTGCGGATGGCGTCGACCGCTTCGGGCGTTGCGGCCTGGCCTAGCCGTTCTTGCGCAAAATCGCCGGGCAAAAGCTCGACCGCGCCAAAGATGATAACCGATACGACCAACAGGGTGAGAAGGCCCAGACCTAGCCGCTGGGCGACGATGCGTAGCACGCTACTCAAGTTTCAATCTCCCGATATGGGCAGACTTGTGCCGCCCTTGCCATTATGTTTACAGCCCATGCGTCAGGCTGCAACACATTATTGCGCATTGTCGAATAGTTTTGAAATCTCATTGCCCGTTCAGGCCGGCGCCCAGCCGCGTGACCGCAGCCAGAAGCGCCTCGGTGATTTTTGGTTCCGACATGGCATGGCCCGACATGCCGACAAGCTGCAATTCGGCCCTGGGCCAGGCGGCAACCAGCCTTGCCGCCGTTACCGGCGGGCAGATCATGTCGTAACGGCCCTGCACCACAATGGCCGGAATATGGGCAATGCGCGGCATGTCTTGCATGATCTGGTCATCGCTGCGCAAAAACCCGCCATGATGGAAGTAATGGTTCTCGATCCGGGCAAAGGCGCCGGCATAATGCGCGCTGCCGCCGTGGCTTTTGCCATCGGATGAGGCAAAGGCCAGCGCATTTTCCCAGCCCGTCCAGGCAAGGGCTGCGCGGCTGGCAGCAGCCTCGTCGGCCCCGAACAGGCGTTTGCGATAGGCGGCGATCATGTCGCCGCGCTCGTCTTGCGGAATGGGCGCGCAGAACGCGTCCCAGGCATCGGGCCAGAAGCGGGCGGCACCGCCGCCGTAAAACCAGTCAAGCTCGGCCCGGGTCATGGTGAACACGCCGCGCAGCACCATTGCGCGCACGCGCATTGGATGGGCCTGGGCGTAAAGCAGCGCCAGCGTCGCCCCCCAGGAGCCGCCAAACAGCATCCAGCTCTCTATGCCGAAATGCGCGCGGATCCGCTCGATATCGGCCACAAGGTGCTGGCTGGTATTGTTCTCGATGCTGGCATGGGGGGTCGAGCGGCCACAGCCGCGCTGATCGAACAGGATGATGCGAAACCGCGCCGGGTCGAAATAGCGCCGCATGAAGGGCGTGCAGCCGCCGCCGGGGCCACCATGCAGCACGATGACGGGAATACCATCGGGATTGCCGCAACATTCGACATAAAGCGTGTGCCCGTCGCCGACGCGGAGTTGCGTTGACATATAGGGGCTGAGCGCAGCAAACAGCTTCGGGCGGATCAGGGTGGACAGATTGTCGACTTGTTCGGGCATCGCTCTCGGATTATCTCGGGAACATAAGTTATGGCTCGCTTTCCCAAAACATGGCAGGTTGATCGGATGAACGCAACGCACAGCACGATAGACCCCGCCGAAGTGGCGAAGTTTGAAGCTATGGCCGCCGAATGGTGGGATGAGGGCGGCAAGTTCAAACCGCTGCATATGATGAACCCCGTGCGGCTGGATTACATCACCAGCCAGATTGCCGCCGAATTTGGCCGCGATCTGAAGGCACCCAAGCCGTTTGACGGGTTGCGCCTGCTCGATATCGGCTGCGGCGGCGGGCTTTTGTCAGAACCGATGGCGCGGCTCGGGGCCAGCGTTGTGGGGGCCGATGCGGCTGCGCGCAACATTCCGGTGGCGCAGGTCCATGCACAGGCGATGGGGCTGGACATAGATTACCGCCATATCACCGCCGAAGACCTGGCTGCGGCGGGGGAGCGGTTCGACGTGGTGCTGAATATGGAAGTGGTCGAGCATGTGGCCAGCCCGCCCGCCTATCTGGCCGCCTGTCACGATTTGTTGAACCCCGGCGGGCTGATGATCTGCTCCACGCTCAACCGCAACCCCAAAAGCTGGGCGGTGGCGATTGTCGGGGCCGAGCATATCATGCGCTGGCTGCCCAGGGGCACGCATGATTGGGCCAAGTTTATTACGCCTGACGAGCTGTTTGCCCTGCTGAAAACCGCCGGGCTGGATCCGGTGGACCGCAAGGGCTTTGTGTTCAACCCGCTAAGCTGGCGCTGGTCGATTTCCGCGCGCGACCTGTCGGTGAACTATGTGACAGCCAGCATAAGGCCGCGCTAGACAGGGTTGCGTTTGACGCCGCGTGCATCGCAGCTTATCAAGAAGAAAACGCGCGAGGGCAGGCATGGCCGAAACTGAGAAATCCGCAAACGAGCTTCGGGCCGCGCAAATCGGGCCGGACCCGTCGCTACTGCTGCTCGATGATGACGAGCCGTTTCTGCGCCGTCTGGCGCGGGCAATGGAAAAGCGCGGCTTTAGCGTTGAAACCGCCGAAACCGTGGCCGAAGCCAAGCGGCTGATCGCCCAGCGCCCGCCCGCCTATGGTGTGTTTGATTTGCGCTTGGAAGATGGCAACGGGCTGGATGTGGTGGAAACCCTGCGCGCCCTGCGCCCCGATGCGCGCATTGTCGTGCTGACAGGTTATGGCGCCATTGCCAGCGCCGTGGCGGCGGTAAAAATCGGCGCGACCGACTATCTGTCCAAACCGGCCGATGCTAATGACGTGACCGCGGCCCTGCTGTCGCTGCCCGATGACAAGCCCGCCCCGCCCGACAACCCCATGTCGGCCGACCGGGTGCGCTGGGAACATATCCAGCGGGTGTTCGAGCTGTGCGACCGCAATGTCAGCGAAACCGCGCGGCGGTTGAACATGCACCGGCGCACCCTGCAACGCATTCTGGCCAAGCGCAGCCCGCGCTAGGCGCAACCCTTGGTAGAAATTGCTAGCGCAATTGCCCGTTGTCTGGCAAGTTGCCTGCATGACCGAGTCGCTTCAACTTGCCAAAACCCGCAATTTGCACACGCTGGGCGTGTGCGTGCCCTATGATCCGGCGATCATCACACCGCCCATCGCCGCCGCCCTGCGCGCCGGCTGCTACGAGGCGGAAGAGGCGGCGCAAATCCCCATGATTGTTGCACCTGGCGATGTGGTGCTGGAAATCGGTGCCGGCATCGGCTTCATCTCAACGCTTGTGGCGCGCCAGCCCGGCCTGGCCAAGGTTTTCGCCTTCGAGGCGAATCCGGCCTTGATGCCCTTCATGGCCCGGCTTCATGCCGAAAACCAGGTGACAGGCGTTGAACGGGTGAATGCGGTTCTGTGCAATGCGCCTGAAACCAGCATGAAATTCTATCAGCGGCGCGATTTCTGGATGGGCAGCCTTGCACCGGGGCCAGAGCCCTATGATGCGGCCATTGCCGTGCCTGTAGTCAACCTGAACGCTTTTTTGGCGCGCGAAGCCGTCAGCCTGATCATTTGCGATATCGAAGGTGCCGAGAAATGGCTGTTTGGCGATGCCGATCTTGGCGGCGTCGACCGGATCTATATCGAGCTTCACGACCATATCACCGGGCTTGGGGGCATTGCGGCGCTGTTTGCGCATATGGGCGCGCACGGCTTTGCCTATGACCCGCGCCATTCCTGCGGTGCCGTCGTGCTGTTTCGGCGCGTGCAACCCAACGAGGTTCTGCGCCCGTTTTCCGGCAAGACCGACGCTTGAAAGCGTTGACGGAATTCAAACTTCCAGCAATGATGATCGCGTTCACATTTTGGAGGTAACGATGCGTATTTTCATTTTGGCCCTAACCTTTGCTGCTGCCCTGTTCAGCGGTGCATTTGCACAAAACCGTGTGGTGCAGATCATCAATGATACCAATGTCACGATGACCAATTTCTATGCCACCAATCGCGACCAGAACAGCTGGGGCCGCGACTGGTTTGGAAGCGAAGTCCTGCCAAGTGGTCGATATTTTACGCTGAATTTCGATGATGGCAGCGGCTATTGCATCTATGATTTCCGCGCGCTGTTTTCCGATGGCGACGAGGTTACGAATTTTGGTTTCAACGTCTGCGAATTGGGCTCGTGGCGGGTATATTGATCACGTCGCACGGGTCTGAACCCATGAAAGCGCGGGCTGGTCGGCCCGCGCTTTTTGCTTAGTTGAAGGCCAATACCGCCAGAATGACCGCCAGCACCGACAGCGGCGAGGCGAGGATGCCGATTTTCAGGGCATAGGCGGGCACGGCCTGCCCGGCGGCGGCACGGCGGCGCATGACAAAGCCGAATATCGCCAGCGCCAGAACCCCGGCTGCGGCCAGCATTTTCAGCCCGAACCACAGGCCCGACAGCCCATAGCTGCCCACCATAAAGGCCATGCCCAGCCCGCTGATCCAGAGCAGGACAATGCCGAGCAGCCCCAAATTGGCGAGTTTCGGGCGCAGCGGCATAAGGGCGGCCTTGCCTGCCGCATCGGCGCGGCGCAGGGCCGGGGCCAGAAGCATGAGGCCGAAACCGGCACCCCCGCCCAGCATGAGCCCGATGAAATGAAAGATCTTGAGGGTTACAAACATCATGTATCCTTTTGAGGAAGGTTAAAGCGCCTGACCTTGCATCAGGCGGGGAAGGGTTCCGTGCAGGCCGGCGGCCTCGGCCATCAGATAGCGGCGCAGGCCGGGCCAGGCATTGACCACGCCAAGCCCAAGGCTGCGCCCGGCGCGCAGAATGGGGTTATCGTTGGAAAACAGGTGGTTCACCCCGTCGGTCACAATCGAATTGGCGGCAATATCGCTGCGCCGCCAGCGCGCGTACCGCGCCAGAACAAGCGCGCCGCCAATATCTTCGCCGCGCCGCGTGGCATCGCTGATCACCTCGGCCAAAGAGGCGACATCGCGCAGGCCAAGGTTCAGCCCCTGGCCGGCCAGCGGGTGGATGCCATGCGCCGCATCTCCGACAAGCGCAAGCCGCGGGCGGGTCAGCTCGGTGGCCAGCGTCAGGCTGAGCGGGTAGGAGAAGCGCGCGCCGCACAGGCTGATTTCGCCCAGAAAATTGCCGAAGACCGGGCGCAAGGCGGCCATATAGGCTGCATCATCCAGTGCCGCAATTGCGGTGGCACGGCTGGCGCTTTCGCTCCAGACAATCGAACAGCGGTTGCCTTTGAGCGGCAGAATCGCCAGCGGCCCGGCGGGCAGAAACAGCTGATAGGCGGTGCCGTTATGGGGTTTTTCATGGGTCAGCGCGCAGACCAGCGCGATCTGGCCATAATCATGCCCCTGCCGGGCAATGCCCGCCCGCGCCGCCACCGCACTTGCCCGCCCGTCGCAACCAACCAGCAAGGCGCCTTCAAACTTCCGGCCATCATCAAGCGTGATGGAGGCGGTATTGGGGCCACTATTCTGGGTGACCACCTTGGCCGGGGCCAAATGTGTGATCAGCTTTTGCCCGGCAATGGCGGCCAGTAACGCCGGGCGCAAGTGCCGGTCTTCAAGCATGAAGCCCGCGCCTTCGCCATCCAGCTCATCGGCATTGAAGTGCAAATGCGGGCCGCAAACGCCGCTGTTCGGGCGGCCATCGGCAACCTTTACATGGGCAATCCGCTCGGCCTTGCTGGCCAGCTCTCGCCACAGGCCCAAAGCCGCCAGCATCCGCTGCGAACTTAGCGCCAGCGCATAGGCGCGGCCATCAAAGGCCGGGTCGGCGCGGGTTTCGGGCGGCAGGGCATCCACCAGCAGGCTTGGCTGGCCCGTGCTGGCCAGCGCCAGCGCAAGCGCCGCCCCGTTCAGCCCGCCACCAACAATGATCACCCGGTTGCTCATGCCGCAAGTATCAAGGTTTGGCGGCAATTGTCCATGCCGCACAAAGCGATTAGGCTGCGGCAGAATTTGACCAGAGGAGCGCGCTATGGACCTGCCCAAAACCGCCGCCGCAACCGGGCGGGCCATTGAAAGCGGCGCGCTTGATGCGCGCGAAGTGGTGCGTGAATATCTGGACCGCAGCGCCGCCCACCCCGAATCTGGCCGCATTTATGCGCGGCTGACAGAACGCCGCGCGCTGGCCGAAGCCGATGCCGCCGCCGCGCGCGCCCGCGCGGGCCTGCGCCGCCATCCGCTTGACGGCGTGCCGATCAGCTGGAAAGACCTGTTTGATTCGGCCGGTGTGGCAACCGAGGCCGGCAGCAGGCTTCTGGCTGGCCGCGTGCCGGCGCGCGATGCGGCCGTTCTGGCCAATGCCAGCGCCAACGGGCTGGTTTGCCTTGGCAAGACCCATATGACGGAACTTGCCTTTTCCGGCCTTGGCCTGAACCCGATGACCGCCACGCCGCCCAATGCCATAGAGGCGTATCGCACGCCGGGTGGCTCGTCTTCCGGGGCGGCGGTATCGGCGGCTTTGGGGCTGGCGGCAGCGGCCATCGGCTCGGATACCGGCGGCTCGGTGCGGGTGCCTGCCGCCTGGAACAACCTTGTCGGGCTGAAAACCACGCATGGCAGCCTGCCAATGGGCGGTGTCGTGCCGCTTTGCGCCAGTTTCGACACGATCGGCCCGCTGTGCCATTCGGTCGAGGATGCGGCGCTGCTCTGGCAGGCGATGGGTGGCGCGCATGTAGACCTGAATGATACGGCATTGCGCGGCGCGCGGCTTTTGGTGTGTGAACCGGCGCTTTCCGATTGCGAGGAGACGATTCCCGCAGCCTTTGAGGCGTGCATCGCGCGGCTTGCCGCCGCCGGTGCGGTGGTTGAAACCGCCGCCCTGCCAATGGTCGATGAGGCGCTGGCGCTGTCGGGCATTCTGTTTGCACCGGAAGCCTATGCGCAATGGGGCGCGCTGATCGAGGCGAACCCCGATGCGATGTTTGCCAATGTGCGCGAGCGGTTTCGCGGCGGGCGCGATGCCACGGCCAGCGACTATTTGCGCGCCTGGGCGCGGCTGCGTGCATTGCGTGCCGGCTGGGCAGCCGCAACGGCGGGCTATGATGCGGTGCTTGCCCCAACCGCGCCCATTTTGCCGCCCGATGCCGCGCGCCTGCTGGCCGAGCCGGATTATTTCAATACCCGCAACCTGATGACCCTGCGCAATACCCGCATTGGCAACCTGATGGGCGGCTGTTCGCTGACCCTGCCAACCGGCACCGATTACTGCGGGCTGATGGTAATGGCACCCCCGCATTGCGAGGCCGCGCTTTTGCGGCTTGGCACGGCATTAGAAGCCGGATTGATGGAGTAAAACAATGCAGTGGATTCTTCTGACGCTCGCCATTATCGGCGAGGTGATCGGCACGAGCGCGCTCAAGGCCTCGGATGGGCTGACCCATTGGGGCTATGCGCTGGTCACCTTGCTTGGCTATGCCGTGGCCTTTTACTTTTTGTCCATTGTGCTGAAAACCATGCCGGTGGGTGTGGCCTATGCCATCTGGTCGGGGGCGGGCGTGGCGCTGGTTACGCTTATCGGGCTGGTGGTGTTTCAACAAAAGCTCGATTTCGGGGCCATGCTGGGCATCGGGCTGATTGTGGCGGGCGTGCTGGTGCTGAACGTGTTTTCAGGCACAACCGGCCATTAGGGCTGATTTGCTTTACGCAAGCATCACAAGCGGTTAGACTGGCGGGCAATGGGGCAAACAGACCCCGCAATCGAGGCTACATGCAGTATCCTGACCGCTTCGCCGCATTGCCGGCGTATCCGTTTCCGCGTTTGCGCGCGCTGTTGGATGACCATCCGGCAGGCGGTGCGGTTTTGTCGATGTCGATCGGCGACCCGACACATCCGTTCCCCGGTTTCGTGGCGCCGCTGATGGCCGAATATATGGCCGGATTCGGTGGCTACCCCCCGAATGACGGCGCGCCGGAATTGCTGGAGGCGATAGCCGGATGGCTGACCCGCCGCTATGGGGTGACGGGGTTTGACGGTGCGCGCATCCTGCCGCTGAACGGCACGCGCGAGGGGCTGTTCAATGCCGCGCTGGCGCTGTCACCCGAAGGCAAGAATGGCGCACAGCCCGCCGTGCTGCTGCCCAACCCGTTTTACCAATGCTACATGGTCGCCGCGCGCGCCGCCGGGGCCGCGCCCATTATGGTGCCCGCCCGCGCTGAAACCGGATTCTTGCCCGATTATGCCAGCCTGCCGCCCGCATTGCTCGACCGTGTCAGCCTTGCCTATATCTGCGCGCCCGCCAACCCGCAGGGCGCGGTGGCCGATGCGCAATACTGGACCGGGCTGCTGACACTGGCCGAACGGCACGACTTCATCGTGCTGGCCGATGAATGCTATGCCGAGATCTACCGCCATGCCCCGCCACCGGGCGTGCTGGAAATTGCGCAGGCCATTGGCGCCAATCCCGAACGGGTGCTGGCCTTTCACTCGCTCTCCAAACGCTCCAACCTTGCGGGGCTGCGCTCGGGCTTTGTGGCGGGCGGGCCCAGGAATATCGCGCAGCTCAAACAGCTGCGCGCCTATGGCGGTGCGCCCTTGCCGCTGCCCATCCAGAAGGTTTCTGCCGCCGTTTGGGCCGATGATGCCCATGCCGCCGAAAACCGCGCGCTTTATGCCGCCAAATTCGACATGGCCGACAGGATGCTTGGCAATATTGCCGGGCTGCGCACGCCCGATGCCGGGTTCTTCCTGTGGTTGCCGGTGCAAGATGACGAGGCCGCCGCGCTGAAACTTTGGGTCACGCATGGGGTGCGCGTGCTGCCCGGGCGCTATCTGGCCAATGAAAACCATGCCAGCCTTGGCGGTGGCAATCCGGGGCAGGGCTATATCCGTGTTGCGCTTGTCGCCCCCATTAACGATATCGAACGCGGGCTTGGCGCAATACGCGCCTGCCTGTATGAAGGTTAGGAACGAAGTAAATACATGGCTATGGCAGTTTCCAACGCCCGCAAACCCCGCCGCCGCCGCGAACGGCTGGTCGAAAGCAAAACCGAAGCCGCTTTGCGCAAGCGGCTGGCGGAATTTGCGGGCCTGTGCCTGCTGGTGCTGGCATTCGCAATTGCACTGGCGCTGGCCAGCTATGATGCCTCCGACCCGTCGTTTTTCGTCAATACCGATGCCGAAGCGCAAAACAGGCTGGGGCTGATCGGCGCCTATGGGGCCGATACCTTGCACCGGGTGCTGGGGCTGGGCGCATGGTCGCTGGTGCTGCTTGCCGCGGCCTGGGGTATGCGCATTCTGATGCACCGGGCCAGCCGCAAAATGCTGCCCCGGCTGATTTTCATTGTGCCGGTGGTGCTGTTGGCCCCCATCTACCTTGCCACCCATGTGCCGCCTGCCGGCTGGCAGCCGGTTTACAGCCTTGGCGGAATGCTGGGCGATTCGGTGCTGGAATGGATATTGCCGCTGATCCCGCTGGAGCTTGGCCTGGCGGTGAAGGTTGCTTCGGGCAGCCTGGCGCTGCTGCTTGTGGGGCTGTTTGCACTGGCCATCGGCATGACCGGGGCCGAGCTGCGCGCCCTGCTGCATATCATGAAACGCGGGCTGATCTGGCTGATCGCCGCGCTGATGACCGCGCTGGCCTTTCTGGCCGGGCGCGGGGCCAAGGCTGCGCATGTCGGCGCAAAGCAGGCCGGTGTTGCCGCCATTACGGCCGGGCGCAGCGGTGTGGCTGCGGCGGCGCGCGCGCGCGATGCAAGGCGCGAGCGGCGCGCGCTGGAACCCGAACTTAGCCGCGAAGGCGATGGCGGGCGTTTTGGCGAAAGGCTGGCCGGATTGCGCGCCAGTGAAGATGACGGCTCGCTTGCGGGCCGTGTTGCTGCGGCCGTGCGCAGCGATGGCCAAAGCCCTTCACGCTTGCGGCTTGGAGGCGTCAACCGCGCCGGCGATGTGTTTGACGATGATGA
The DNA here is from genome assembly GCF_020447305.1 of Abyssibius alkaniclasticus. NCBI lineage: Bacteria > Pseudomonadati > Pseudomonadota > Alphaproteobacteria > Rhodobacterales > Paracoccaceae > Abyssibius > Abyssibius alkaniclasticus. The sequence goes on from NZ_CP095732.1 coordinate 880,428, forward strand.
TGTGCTGGACGATACAGCCGATGCGCCCGCCCCTTCGGTGGTGCATAAGCGCGTCGAACCTTTGGTGCAGCACCCGTCGCCCAAACCCGCCCCGCAATCTGCCCGCGCAAGGGCCGAGGCCCAGCCGCGCCTGGCGCTGGAAGACTCCGCCGCCGAGCAATACGATATTCCGCCGCTTTCGCTGCTGGAAAACCCCAAGACCATTGTGCGTGCGCAGCTTTCCGATGATGCCTTGCAGGAAAACGCCCGTATGCTGGAAAGCGTGCTTGATGATTATGGCGTGAAGGGCGAAATCGTTTCGGTCCGCCCCGGCCCGGTTGTCACCATGTATGAGCTGGAGCCGGCGGCCGGGCTGAAGGCCAGCCGGGTGATTGGCCTGGCCGATGATATCGCGCGCTCCATGTCGGCGCTGGCGGCGCGCGTGTCTACCATTCCGGGCCGGTCGGTCATTGGCATCGAATTGCCCAATGCGCACCGCGAAAAGGTGCTGCTGCGCGAAATTCTGGCCGCGCGCGCCTATGGTGACAGCACGCACCAGCTTCCGCTGGCCCTTGGTAAGGATATTGGCGGCGAGCCCGTGGTGGCCAACCTTGCGCGAATGCCGCATTTGCTGATTGCCGGCACCACGGGTTCGGGCAAATCGGTGGCGATCAACACGATGATCCTGTCGCTGCTCTACCAGCTGCGCCCCGATGAATGCCGCCTGATCATGATCGACCCGAAAATGCTGGAACTGTCGGTCTATGACGGCATCCCGCACCTGCTTTCCCCCGTTGTGACCGACCCGAAGAAAGCGGTTGTCGCCCTGAAATGGGTGGTGGCGGAAATGGAGGAACGCTATCGCAAGATGTCCAAAATGGGCGTGCGCAACATCGACGGTTACAATGGCCGCGTGTCCGAGGCGCTGGACAAGGGCGAGGCTTTTACCCGCACCGTGCAAACCGGCTTTGATGACACGACCGGCGAGCCGGTTTTCGAGACCGAAGACTTCACCCCCGAAAAGATGCCCTATATCGTGGTGATCGTCGATGAGATGGCCGATTTGATGATGGTCGCGGGCAAGGAGATCGAGGCCTGCATCCAGCGGTTGGCGCAGATGGCGCGCGCGAGCGGAATCCACCTGATCATGGCCACGCAGCGCCCCTCGGTCGATGTGATCACCGGCACGATCAAGGCGAACTTCCCGACGCGGATTTCGTTTCAGGTGACCAGCAAGATCGACAGCCGCACGATTCTGGGTGAAATGGGGGCCGAACAACTGCTCGGCATGGGCGATATGCTTTATATGGCCGGTGGCGGGCGTATTACCCGCGTGCATGGGCCGTTTGTGTCGGATGAAGAGGTCGAGGAAATCGTCAACTTCCTCAAAGCCCAGGGCAGCCCCGAATATGTGTCGGGCGTGGTCGAAGGGCCGGATGGCGATACCGAGAACAATATCGACCTCGTGCTTGGGCTGAGCGATGGCAGCAACAGCGAAGACCAGCTTTACGATATGGCCGTGGCGATTGTCGCGCGCGACCGGAAATGCTCCACCTCCTATATCCAGCGCAAACTGGCCATTGGCTATAACAAGGCGGCGCGGCTGGTCGAGCAAATGGAAGATAGCGGCATAGTTTCGCCTGCCAACCATGTGGGCAAGCGTGAAATACTTGTGCCTGAAGGGTGATGCGGCTATCAACACGCGGCGGATTTACGCGCGTTCTCGGTTTCGTGCAGTGCAACGATGAACAGGCAAGGTTAAATTAGAGTTATGGACAGACGCCACTTTCTGACGGCCGCGACCGGCCTTGCCCTTGCCACAGCCCTGCCCCGCATTGGCGTGGCGCAAAACGCCGTGATCGACGGGCTGAACGCCTATCTGAACGGGCTGACCCGCGTGCGCGCACGTTTTCGCCAGGCCAGCCCCGACGGCACCGAGCAGACCGGCACCTTCTTTTTGCTGAAACCCGGCAAGATGCGCTTTGAGTTTGATGCGCCCGCCGATCAGCTGATCATTGCCGATGGCACGACTCTGGCGGTGTTTGATGCCAAATCGAACGCCGGACCGCAGCGTTATCCGCAACGCCAGACACCGCTTTCACTGCTGTCGATGCGCGAAATCAATGTCACGTCATCGCCCTTTGTGCGGCGTATCGATATGGTTGAAAACCGCGCGCAGATTACCCTTTTTGACCCGGAAGCGCCGGAAAATGGCCAGATGGTGATGATTTTCGATACCGAGCCGGTGGCGTTGCGCGAATGGATCCTGACCGACCGCACCGGGCTTGAAACGCATGTGTTTCTGGAAACCATCGACACTGAAGCGCAGTTTGAGACGCGGATTTTCAACATCGCGCATAATATCTCGACCTTCCAGCGCAACCGCTGAAGCCAACCATCAACACAGCATCCAACGCGTCCCGGGCCTGACCCGGGACCTCTGCGCATTGTGGTCGAGGTCCCGGGTCAGGCCCGGGGCGGCGTGATTTGATCATGCCATTACCTGCGGCCACGGGTGGGCCCAAGGGCAATGCCCGTGGTAATGCTCGTCGCTGTGCGGTTTGTTGATATATTGTATCTTCTGTTACATTATCACCGCAAAACGGGCCCAAAACCGACCATAGCGTGCAGAAAAGGCCGCTAAAGCGGCCTGTTTCAATCGCATTTCTACTCTGCTCAGATCGAGGATTCGATCCAGCTTTTCAGGCTCGCCTTCGGGGCTGCTCCCGCCTTGTTGGCGATGACCTTGCCGTCTTTGAACAGGAACAGCGCCGGAATGCCGCGCACGCCGAGTGCGCTGGGCGTGCCGGGGTTTTCCTCGATATCGACCTTGGCGATCTTGATCTGCCCGGCCAGTTCCTCGGAAATTTCTTCCAGCGCCGGGCCGATCTGCTTGCAGGGGCCGCACCATTCCGCCCAGAAATCCACCAGAACGGGGATGTCGGAATTCAGGACTTCGGCTTCGAAAGTGGCATCGGATACGGCAACGCTGGCCATTGGGGCTCTCCTATATATGGGCTCAGCAAGGAACCTAAGCAGCAGATGTAGCGGCGTCAAGGCGCGCTGGCGACAACCCGGGCATCTGCCACAGCGCGCATGAGGGCGGCATCGGTGATGGCGTGGCCAAGTGGCATGATTTGTGCGGTTTTTGTCCAGATAATCGCCGTCTCAATTTTACGTGTGGGGTAGATTTGCGCAAGCGCCGCGCGGTAGCTGGCCATCTGCCGCAGCAGGGCTTCGGGCGTATCCTCGGGGCGGGCGGGCAGGTTGCGGTTGGTCTTGAAATCATAGGCGGTGACGGTGGACTCGCTGATTTCCAGCAGGTCGATGCGGCCGGAAATATCGCCCAAATCTTTGATATGACACGCGAATGCAACCTCGGCCAGCGGGGCCGCCTCCAGCAGCTTGCGCATGTCGGGGCTGATCAGAAGCTGTGCGGCTTCGGCCTCCATGCCGATTTCAGGGCGCAGCGCGGCAATGGCCTCTGCCCGCGCTTCGGGGTCGAGCGCGATGATCTGTTCCAGCAATGCGTGCAGGGCCGTGCCATAGGCCAGCGCCTCGTCGGCCATCAGCCCATCGGCGCCGGGCAGGGCATGGGCGCCGCCGAGCTGTGAGGGTGAAAGCCGACTGGCGGGGCGCGGGGGCGTGGCGGCAGCGGTGGTGAACCATGCGGGCGGTTCGGGCGCGGCGTCTGGCGCGGTGGGCGCGTCGCTGGTCGCACCCGCTGCAGCCCAGTTATGGCGCAGGGTGATGGCTTCGCCATCAATTTCCGCGCCCGGCATCGCGCGCGCGGCTGTCGCAATCTGGTCATACCAGCACGGCTTTTCAGCGGTGCCGCGCGCGCCTGCGCCATAGACGATGAGCCAGCTTTCGGCGCGGGTCATGGCGACATAAAGCAGGCGCTGGCGTTCATGCATTTCAGCCTCGCGGCTGGCCGCAACCGCAACCTGCACGACAGGAGGGTTTACATCGGCTGACTTGCCCCATGCCACAGCCTGATCGCCGAGCGTGATGATGTTGGGGCTGTTGGCGAGATCGAGCTTAGCCGTATCGGGCAGGATAACGATGGGCGATTCCAGCCCCTTGGCGCCATGCACGCTCATCACGCGCAACTGGTCGCTGGCCTTGTCAACCTGGCGCTTGATCTCGGTATCGCCGCTTTCGAACCATTCAAGAAACCCGCCCAGCGTGGGAATGTCAGCCGCCTCGTATGCCAGCGCCTGCACGAGCAATTCGTCGAGCGCATCTTCGCATTCGCTGCCCAAACGGGCGAGCAGATTGCTGCGGCCATTATGCTTTTGCAGGATAAGCTCGATCAGCTCGTAAGGGCGCTGGAAATCGGCCCGTGCCAGCAGGTCGGCCAGCATTTTGGGCGCGCCTTGGGCGTGCAGCGCGGGCCACAACCCGCCGCTGCGCCTATGCGCAAGGGTGAAAAGCTGCGACTCGGTCCAGCCGATGAGCGGCGAGCGCAGCACGGTGGCAAGCGCCAGATCATCCTCGGGGCAAGCGGCGAATTTCAGTGCCATGATAACATCGGCCACGGCCAGGTCTTCACCCAGGGTCAGCCTGTCGGCCCCGGCCACGGCAACACCGCGAGCCTTGAGCGCGCGGATCAGGGTTTTGTAAAGCACCTTGCGCCGCTGCACCAGAATCAGAAAATCGCCCGCCCGCACGGGGCGGTTCTTGGCGGGCAGCAGGGTTTTTGTGGCGATCATCGTAGCGATGTCATCGGCGATTTTCTCGGCCAGCAAACGCTCCGGGTCCGGATGGGGCGGGGTGAGGGTGAACTCGAATAGCGGGGCGGTTTCGGGCTTGTCTTCGGCCTTTACAAAGGGGTGGATGTCGATCCGGCCGGGCAGGTCGGGATAGGCGGGCGCATGGGCCGAGGGGCCACCAAGCCCGGCTTCAACAGGGGCTGCAACCGCATCGACCAGCGCCAGAATCGGCGTGGCCGAGCGGAAGGAATGGCGCAGGCTGGTTTCCTGCATCGGGGTTTCACGCGCCGCCAGCCGTGCGGCCAGATGCGTTTGCATGGTTGAAAAGGCCGCCGGGTCGGCCCCTTGGAAGGAGAAGATGGATTGCTTGATATCGCCCACCACAAACAGCGTGCGCGCGCGTTCGGGCGCAGCACCCAGCCCGGCCATGATCTCTTCGGCCAATGTTTCAAAAATGCGCCATTGCGCAAGGCTTGTGTCCTGCGCCTCGTCAATCAGGATATGGTCGATGCCGCCATCGAGCCGGTAAAGCACCCAAGCCGCCATGTCGGATTGGTGCAGCAGCGCGCTGGCGTGGCGGATGAGGTCATCAAACTCCAGCCGCTGGCGTCGGGCTTTGGCGGCGCGGTAACGGGCAAGGAATGCGCGGGCAAAGCGGTGCAGCGTAAGGCCGCGTTCCAGCGCGTTGAGGGCGTTGAGCGCTTGGCTGGCCGCTTCGGCGCGGGCAACGAGGGTTTCAACGCGGCTGGCGGCATCGGGCATTTTCTTGGTTTCAGCCCCCGGAAGGCCGGTTTTATAGGGTGTGCCCGCCTTGGTAAGAAAGCCGGAAATGAAGGCGGCAAGCGCGGCTTCGGCAGGGTCGCTGCTGCGCAGGCCAAGCATGGCGGCGGCGTTCTGCTCGGTTTTCGTGCCCTTGGCGAGGATGCTGGCAATGGCGTTGATATCGCTATCGGAAAAATCTTGCATCGCGGTGGAGAGGATGGAGGTGGCGCTCAGATCGGGTGCAATGCCAAGGGCTTTGGCCAGTGCTGCGCGGTTTGGCTTCTGCGCGAACGCATCCTGATGTTTGAGGATTTCCTTTGTCACCTCGTCGACCTGCCCGGATTGGGCGAGCATGGCGTCGAGCAGGGGCAGGTCATCGCCTATGGCCATTTCATCGCGGATATCGCGGCGGAGCAGTTCGGCGGCGCGGTCATCAAGCAGTTCGAAACTGGGTGACAGCCCGGCTTCCAGCGGAAAACGGCGCAGAAGCGATTCGCAAAAGGCGTGGATGGTCTGGATCTTCAGCCCGCCGGGGGTTTCGAGCGCGCGGGCAAACAGGCGGCGGGCCTCGATGAGGGCGGCGGCGTCGACCATGCCGGCGCCAAGTTTGCCGAGCGCCTTGCGCAGGGCGGAATCGGGCAGCATCGACCATGCGCCAAGCTGCGTGAACAGCCGGTTCTGCATTTCGGCGGCAGCGGCCTTGGTATAGGTGAGGCACAGGATGCGCGCGGGCGGGGTGCCGCCCAGCAGAATGCGCGCCACGCGGTTGATCAGCACCGAGGTTTTGCCGGAGCCGGCATTGGCGGTGATCCAGCTTGAGATATCGGGGCGGGCGGCGGCGTGTTGGGCTTTTGTGGCGCGGTCGATTTCCGGTGTGGTCATGGCAGCGGCTCCGGTGCTGTCGGCGCGCCATCATCCCATTCGCCCAAGCGCGACAGCTGGTCGTAATCGCCCGGATAAGGCAGCAATTCGTGGCGGGCGCGGGCGGTGTAGCCCTGTGCTGCGTCGGCATAGGCGGTGAGCAGGGCGACAAGGTTTTCGGCCAGATTGGTCAGCACGGTTTGCTTGCCATCAGGCGCGGTGGTTCTTTGCGCGCCAAGCAGGATATAGCCGAGTGTTTCAGCCGGACCAGCGGGCACATCGCTAAAACCGCCCGCCGCAGCGATCAGCCCTTCCAGCGGCAGTTGCACGGCGGTGTGGTTGGCCGCCGTCTGGTTGGGGGTGGCGCCGGTTTTATAGTCATACAGCGCGATGCTGCCATCGGCGGCGCGGTCGATCCGGTCGGCCTTGGCGGTGAGGGTGAAGGCTGCGCCTGCAATGGTGAGCGGCAGCGCGCCGCTGCGCTCCACCGCCAGCGGCCTTGCGGCCTCGCGGCGGGTTCTTTCGCTGGCAAGCAGAAAGTCGAGCGCGCCGAACAGCCGCGCCTGCCATTCGCGCCGTGTGGCGGGCCAGGGCACGCCGGCTTCGAAGCGCGCAATGATTTCGGCGCGCAGGCTGTCGGGCAAAGTATCGGGCACAGGGTCGGGGATGCGCGGCATCAGATGCGCCAGAATGCTGTGCAGCGCGGTGCCACGTTCGCGCGCATCGGGCGCGCGCCCTAACGGGTCGAGCGCAGAAAGCTTCAGGATTTTGGAGGCGTAAACGGCATAAGGGTCGGTGATGAGCTTTTCGATGGCGGTGACGGAAAGCTGGTTGGGGCGCGCCGCAACGGGCGGGGCCGGGCTGGGGCGCGGGGCGGGCGCGATGGGCGCTTCGGGGCGGTCGAGCCGCGCGGCGAGGCTGGTGTAGACCGCGCCGCGCGTTTGCATCGCCTCAAGCGCGGCCTTGCCGGTGTCGCCCAGACCCTGCAGCAGGTTGGTAAGGCGCAGCAGCCAGCGGGCGGGCAGGGTTTCGCTATCGCCATCGCGCAGCGGGCGCGACAGGATCACGCGCGGGGCGGCCAGCGCGCATTGAAAATCATGCGCGGCAAGGCCGATGCGCAGCTCTGGCAAGGGCAGGTCGATTTGCGCGCGCATCTGGCGGCTGAGCCAATGGTCTTCGGCAAGGCGCGCGGGCCAGACGCCTTCGGTCAGCCCACCAAGAATAAGCAGATCGGCGGATTGCACGCGCGCTTCAAGCGGGCCCCAGATGGCGATGTTGGGGTGCGGCAGGAAGGCGGCACCGCGCAGCTCCACCCGTTGCATCTGGCGCAGCAGAAGCGCGGCCCAGATTGCGGGGGGTTGCGGCGCGGCGCTGGCGCTGCCGGATTGCAACTGCTCCAACAGGGCGAGGGCGCGCTCGCCGGCCTCCTTATCCCATACGGCCTCGGGGCCAAGCGCTGTGGCGCGGGCGCGCAGGCTTGCGACCCAATCGAACAGGCGCTGTGATTCGCTGGCGGGCGGAAACAGCGCCGGAGTGATTTCTGCCACCCAGTTTTTTCGCACGGGGTCATCGCCTGCCCAAATGGCCAGATCGTCGGGGCCAAGTTGGGGCGGGCCGCCACGCAGCACCTGGTGTTCAAGCGCGCGGGTCAATTGCAAATGCGCGCCGCGCGCCGCGCCCTGCCCGCCCACCAGCGGGTGTTTGAGGATGTCGAGCAGGCGCACGGGGCTGATGCCGGCTTGCGTGTCTTCGGCCAGCAGCCGCAACAATAGGCCGGGGGGCGAGAGGTGCAGGGGCTGGCCTGCACTGTCATCGGCCTCGATGTTCCAGCGGGTCAGCGCAATGCCAACGCGGCGGGCGAGGTTGCGGTCGGGCGTGATGAGCGCGGCGCGCTGGCCCGCATCCGCTGCTTCGCGCAAAGCACAGGCGATGGCCAGCGCCTCGTGCCGCGTGCTGTCGGCGGTGATGAGCGACAGGGATTCGGTTGCGTTTTGCAAGCCGGGTAGAAGCGCCGGACCTTCGGCAAGCCATTGGTCGGTGACAGGTGCAGGGCGCAAAGCAAGCGAGACGAGTGCGGCGCGCACGGGGTTGGGCACGGGGTTTGGCACGGGGGCCGAATGCCATGCCGCAACCGGCTGGTCCGCGCCAAGAGCGGCGAGCGTGGCCAGCAAAGCGGCTTGCGGATGGTCGGCGCCGGGGCCACCGGGCGGCATCGCGCCGGGCGGTTGGGCATCCAGCCCCGGCAGGATGACCGCGCCTTGTGGCAGGCGCGCAACGGCAGCCATGAAGGCGCGGGTTGCGGCGCGCGAGCCGGTGGAGCCTGCCACCAGAACCGGGCCTTGCGGCGGTTTTGTTTGCCAACGCGCGGCCAGCGTATCGACCACCGCACGCCGCCGCCCTTCCGCCCCCGAATAGGGCAGGCCAAGGCTGGACAGGTAGTGTTGCAAAATACCAAGGAATTCGCGGTTTTCGACCCAGTGGCGCGACAGGCTTGTCGCATCGATCTTTTCAAAGACGGCGGGGGTAAGCCCCTCACCCTCCAGCTCATCCAGCAGATCGGCCAATGATTGCGCAAGGTCCAGCACCATTGCGGGCTGCGGGCTTTGGCCGCGCGCAAGCTGGTAGCTGCGCACCAGTGCGGCAAGGTCAAGCTGGCGGGAAAGCGCATCGGGGGCGGCGGGCAGCGGCGCGATGTCTTTGGAAAGATCGGCCAGCACGCGGATATTCGGCAGCAGGCTGGCGCCGCGCCCAGCCATGATCTGTTCGATCGCCCGCGCCGTGCGGCGGGTATTGACCCAGAGCGTGATGCGCGCCCAAGCCTCGGGCGGCTGGCCCGACAGGCGGGTGGCAAGCCCATCGACCAGCGCCTGTGCAAAGCCCGCACCGGGGGGCAGGGCGAAGACGCGGGGGGTGGTTTGCGGCGCAAACATCATGGCGCGGCGAGCCATGTCTCGGCGGCGGCAAGCGCCTCGGGCGTGCCGACATCGCGCCAGCCGCCCTGCATGACCAGCCCATAGGCGCGGCCGCTGGCGATGATCTGATCCCAGATGATATTCATGGAAAAGCTGCGCCCCTGCACCTGTTCGGCCAGGTCTGGCCGGATGATCTGCGCCCCAGTGTAGATGAAGGGCGCGGTCGCGCCAGCCCCACGACGGCGCAATTTCCCGCCCTCCAGAAAAAAATCGCCCGGCCCGCTGGCGAGTGCGGCGGACGTCGGGGCGAGGAGGAGCAGGGCATCCATTTCGGCAGGGGCGAAGGCGGCGGCAAGCTGGGCAAGCGGGTTGGGGCCTTTCCAGACCGCATCGGCATTCAGCGTGAAGGCGGGGCCGGGGCCAAGCAGGGAGCGCGCGGCCTTCAGCCCGCCGCCGGTTTCCAGCAGGTCCGGCTCATGGGAAAGAATGATGTCGGGCGCACCCTTCAGATGCGCGACGATCTGCTCTGCATGGTGATGGGTGTTGATGACGATGGGGCTGGCCTGGGCCGAGCGCGCCACGCCAAGCGCGTGGCCCAGCAACGGGCGGCCTGCAATGGGCAGCAGCGCCTTGGGGTGGTTTGCGCCAAGTGCGCCCATGCGCGTGCCACGGCCCGCGGCGAAAATCATCAGCGGCAGACTCATAGGCGCAGACCTTCCGGCGGGGGGATGTGTTTGGCAATGAAGCGGGCCAGCGGGGCAAGGTCCGGATGGGCGAGTGCGGTTTGCAGCACGGCCCATGTGCGCGGCAAAAGGCGCAGATAGTGCGGTTTGCCATCGCGCTGCGCCAACCGCACGAACAGGCCAAGGATCTTGAGCGCGCGCTGGGCGCCGAAAGCGGCAAGGGCGGCATGGAAGTCGGCAGGGTTCTGGCCGGATTTGGCGATGTAGCGCGCGGTGAGGGCGCGCGCCAACGCGGGCGGCACGGTGCCGCGCACATCGCCCAGCAGCGCGGCGAGGTCATAGGCGGGGTGGCCGGAAAGCGCATCCTGAAAGTCGAGCAACCCGATGCGTTTGGTGCCGTGGCGCAGCCCCAGCCAGTGCAGGTTCTGGCCGTGATAGTCGCGCAGCACGGTCACGGGTTTTTCGCCCATGAACGGCGCCAGGGCGGCGGCGAGTTCGGCCTGAAAGGCGGCGGTGAAATCGGGGCTGGCGGGCTGGCCGGTGGCGGCGGGGTAATACCAGAGCAGCAGGCGGCCGGCCTCTTCGGCCAGAATTTCGGCGCTATAGGCGGGCAGAAAGGCGGGCGGCGCCTGGTGCTGAAGGCTGAACAGCAGGTCGACCGCCGCTTCATAGCGCGTGGTGGCGCTGGGCTGGCCCAGATGGTTCAGCAGCGCATCATCGCCGAAATCCTCCAGCAGCATCAGGCCCGCGCCTGCGTCATGCGCCAGAATTTCAGGGGCCGAAAAACCGCTGGCGCGCAGCCAGTTGGCCATGTCGACAAACCGGGTTTGCGGGCCGGCGGTTGCAGGCGGCGCAACCATCAGCACCGCCTGCGCGCGCGGCTTTTGCAGGCGGATATAGCACCGCGCCGAGGCATCGGCGGTAAGCGGGGTTTGCTGCGCGCCGCCCCAGCCCTGTATGGCAAGGAAGGCGTCAATCATCGCGCAGCGCTACGGCGATATGCGCCCAGTCGCCCTTTGGGGTGAGGGTGATGTCGCGCAGATCATCTTTGGTGCCCTGGGCAAGGGTGATGCGCAGATGGCGGGGCGGGGTTTCGGCCCCCAGACGGTCGGGCCATTCAACAAGGCAGATGGCGCTTTCAAACGCCTCGAACAGGCCAAGCTCGTCAATCTCTTGCGGGCTGCTCAGGCGGTAAAGGTCGCTGTGCCAAAGCATCTCGTCACCCCTTGCATAGGTCTGCACAAGCGTGAAGCTGGGCGAGGGCACGTCTTCGGCCCGGCCAAGCCAGGCCTGGATAAGGGCGCGGGCGAAATGGGTTTTGCCGGCCCCGACCGGACCTTCGAGCAGCACGGTATCGCCGCTGCGCAGCAGGCCGGCCAGCCGCAAGGCAAGGGCGGCGGTCTGTGCGGGCGTTCGGGCGGGAAACTGGACGGGCGATAGCGGCATGGCGCCACAATTCAACATGGGCGCGCCGCGCGCAAGTGGCTGCGGCTATGTCGCCAGCTCTTCTTGCTCGGGAAAGGGCATATCTGCCTGTGCCATAAGGCCCAGAACAGCCGAACGCAGCGCCAAAAGTTCGGCCTTGTCGCCCACGCCCTCGCCCAGGACCGGCAGATCATTTTCCAGCAGATGGCCGGGGGTCAAAGCACGCGCCAGCGGCGCGATGAGCCTGGGCCAATGCGCGGGCTGTGGCGGGGGTTTGAAATAGACCAGCGTCGAGCCTTCGGGCATGGTGTGCCACAGGCAAAGCAACGCGCCCGCATCGGGATGGTTCAGCAGCATCTGCCCGCCCTGACGCGCGTCATTGCCACTGACCTGGCAGGCCAGCCGCGCCCAGTCTTGCGCGGTGCCGCCGTAGCGCTGCCATTGTTTGATGAGCGCATGAATGGCCGGGCCGGCCAGCGTGGTCGTGGATTCGAGCTGCCAGAGCCTGTCGAAGCTTTGATTGGCGAAGAGCAGCGCCCCGGTCGTGTCAAATACCGCGATGGATTCGGACATATGGTCGAGTATCGCCTGACCAAGCGCGATTTCGCTGCGATGGCGGGTTTCAGCCTGCGAAATATGGGTCATATCCTCGAAGACGAAGGCCAGGGCCCCGTCGATATGCGGCCGCCCCGTCACCCGCAGCGCACCCCCGCCGGGCAGAACCCAGGTATCGGTATAGCCGGTCGTGGCGGCGCCCTGCTCAATGGCCTGCAACTGTTCGAGCCATGACTGGAAATCGGCCCCTTGCGACATATGGCCCGTGTCGCGCAGCTTTTCCATGACGCCACGAAAGCGCGGGCGGGCCGCCAGCCAGGCCGGGTCGAGCCTGAGCAGGTCGGACAAAGCGGGGTTGAACACGCCAAGCCTGCGGTCAGCATCAAAAATCGCAAGGCCAATGGGCAGATGCGCGAAGGTCTGCGTAAGGGTTTCGACAAAGCGTTTCAGCGCGTTCTGCGTTTCAAAAAGCCGGTCGGCGGGCAGGGCGAATTGGGGAGACTCCGCGCCCTGCCCGCCTTCCAAGGGGCCGCCGCCACGTTCAAAAACCTGCATTTGCGCCGTGGTCGGGCGCACCAGATCGCCCGGCGCAGCCGCATCCAGCGCGGCAATATCGGCGCTGCTCAGGCCATGAAAACACCTGTTGGCCCAGATCAGCACCCCCGTCGCATCGCGTTGCCAGACAGGGCCGGGCAGCGCGTTGAGCAGGCTGGCAAGCTGGCGCGCCTCATCCTCGGCCGCTTCGGCGCGCCGCGTGGTCATTTCCAGCCGTTCACCAAGCGCGGCCAGGGCGGGGGCGGGCGTATCGGGCTGGCGGGCGCGCAGCACCTGGCGCAGCACAATGGCCAGCGCCAGAACCAGCGCAACAAGCGCAAGCCGCTCGCCAAGGCTGGCGGCCAAGAAGGATTGCAGGTAATCATCGACAAGGCTCATGCCGAAATCTCCCTTTGTTAAGAGAGGTTTAAGCCAACAATTTTAATAAAGTGTTAAGCGGCTTCAGGCCTCGTTGCGCGGATTGGCCCCAAGCGGCATTTGCGCCTGCCCGCGGGGCTGTGCAATCCGCTCCAGCGGCCAGACAACCTCGACAATCGCGCCGCCGGGCCGGGCCAGGGCTGCCACGCCGGGGCGCGGGTTGCGGGCGGGGCGCGGGTTGCGGCTGGTCGAGCCATTGGCGAATGTCAGCCGTGCGCCCGTGCGCTCCAGCAGGGTTTTGGCAATGAACAGGCCAAGGCCCATCCCTTCATATTCGGGGCGCTGGGCGCTGCTTTGCGGGGCCGAGGCGCGGCGGCGCACAAACGGGTCGCCGATGCGGCCGATCAGGTCGGGCGGATAGCCCTGCCCGTCATCGCCAATGCGGATTTTCAGGCTGCGGGCATCCCAGTCGATATCTATCCACACGGTTTGCGCGGCGAAATCGACGGCGTTCTGCACAAGGTTGCGCAGCCCGTGAATGGTTTCGGGGTCGCGGCGCACGATGGGCTGGTCGGGGGTTTGGTGGGCCGGGTCGTGGTTCTCCAGCCTGCCGTCAATGCGCAAGATCACCGCCTTGCCGCGGTTGCGATGGGGGCTGGCGGCCTCTTGCACAAGTGTCAGCACCGGGGCGTGGCGCAGCAGCGCATCATCCTTGCCGCTGCGGCCCATATCGCGCAGGATATCGCGGCAACGGTCGGCCTGTTCGCGGATCAAGGCGGCATCGTCGCGCAGTTCGGGGTGGTTTTCCAACTCGTCAAACAATTCCGATGAGACGAGCTTGATCGTGGCCAGGGGCGTGCCAAGCTCATGCGCGGCCGCGGCCACAACCCCGCCAAGCGCTGTCAGGCGTTGTTCGCGCGCCAGCGCCATTTGCGTGGCGACAAGCGCATCCGACATCGCCTCGGATTCGCGGCTGACGCGGCGGGCGTAAAGCGCCACAAACCCCACGGCGATCAGCAGTGCGGCGATATTGCCGCTGACCAGCAAGGGCGGCGGGGTCAGCACGGTGCCATCGGCCAGCCGCAACGGGTAGTAAAAGCTGCCAAGCAACAGGATGACGCCGGTTGCCGCCAGAACCAGAATGGCCGTGGGGCGTGTGCCAAGCGCCGTGGCGGCAATGACGACCGGGGCCAGAAGCAGGGCGGCAAAAGGGTTGGTCAGGCCGCCACACAGTCCGAGCAGAACGCCAAGTTGCCCAAGGTCGAACAGCAAGATCCACACCGCCGCCGGTTTGGACAGGCGCGTGGTTTCCGAGGTGATCAGTATGCTGGAAATGTTGAAGGCCGCGCTGAGCGCGATGACCAGCAGGCCCAATTCGAGCTGGAGCGAGATTTCAAGCACATAAGAGGCAAAGAACACCGCAACCAGCTGGCCGATAATGGCAAGCCAGCGCAAGTTGACAAGCGTGCGCAGGCGCAGCCATCCGGCGCGCGAGCGGGAATCGAGCAGCTTGGCGTTTGCATCTACCATGCGTGATGACTAGCAGCCCAAATCTGCGCATACCAGCGGCACGCGCAAACCGGCGTTGTTTTGCGAAAGTGCCAGAGCGTGCCTTGGCAAGGCGGTTGGCGCCTTCGGGTCAGGGTTTGTCGAGCGCGGCGCGCAACTCGCGCAAGATCGGCAATATGGTTTTGATGCGCTCGGCCCCAAGCTCGCGGACGACATTCTCAAACACCGGCGCAATCGCCTCGGCGGCGGCGTCGCGCGCCGCCTGGCCTGCCGGTGACAGGCTGACACGTTTTTTGCGGGCGTCATCCCAATCGGGGCGGATATGCACATAGCCCGCTTCAGACAGTTTGCCCAAAGTGTTGGTCATCGCGGCCTTGGTGACATGGAAGATGCGCGCCAGTTGCGCGGGGGTCTTTTCGCCGCCAAGGCGGGCAAAATGGTTCAGCACCGTGAAATGCGAAACCTCCATCCCGCCGGGCAGGTGCCGGGCAAGCTGGGCGCGGGCCAATTGGTCGGCCATCGTGATTTCGCTGAACAGGGCAATGCCCAAAGGGTCGTTCACGGGCGAAGCTGTCATATTGCGGGCCTTATCCTGGCAATTCGAACGCGCGATCATGGGCAAGCGAAGGAATACGGGCGCGCGCCGCCTTTACCTGATTAAGGTCAATATCGGCAAAAGTCACGCCCGGTGTCTCGCCCGCTTCGGCAATCACCTCGCCCCAGGGGTTCACCACCAGCGAATGGCCATAGGTTTTGCGCCCGACATGCTGGCCGCATTGGGCAGGTGCAATGATGAATGCGCCGGTTTCAATGGCGCGGGCGCGCAGCAAAACATGCCAATGCGCGCGCCCCGTCGGCACGGTAAAGGCGGCGGGCGCTGTGATGATCTCGGCGCCTGCCTTGGCCAGCGCGCGGTAAAGCGATGCAAAGCGCATATCGTAACAGACGGTCATGCCGATTTGGCCAATCTCGGTTTTGGCCAGCACGGCGCGCCTGCCGGGGGCAAAGCCCGCGCTTTCGCGGTAGGTTTCGCCGCCATCCAGATCGACATCGAACATGTGGATTTTGTCATAACGCGCTACAACGCGGCCTTCGGGGTTGATCAGCAGCGAGCGGTTGGCGAAACGCGCCTCACCCGGTGTATCCGACAGCAGCGCCAGCGAGCCGACCAGCAGCCAGACGCCAAGTGCTGCGGTTTGGGCACAAAGTGCGGCAAGCGTTTCATCCTGCGCTTCGGTTTTCAGCAAAGCGCGCTGATGGCTGCGCGACGAGGAGACGATATTGCTGACCTCGGGCGTGGCGATGAAGGTTGCACCCCCCGCCGCCGCCGCGCTGATATAGCCGAGAATCTCGGGCAGGTTTGCGGCCGGATCATCGCCGGAATTAAGCTGGACGAGCCCGGCGCGCAGCATCAGGCGGCCAGAAGCGGGTCGAGCTTGCCCGCGCTATCCAGCGCATAAAGCTCGTCACAGCCACCGATATGGGTGCCGTTGATGAAGATTTGCGGCACGGTGCGGCCACCGCGGGCGCGCGCCATCATTTCGGCGCGTTTGTCGGGGTTGGCGACAACGTCGATTTCCTCATAGCTGATGCCCTTTTGGCCGAGCAGGCGTTTGGCCGCGTGGCAATAGCCGCAAATGGGCGAGGTATAGATTTCGACTTTGACCATGATTCACCTGAACTATGCGTTGTGCCTTGCGGCTAATATAGGCGCTTAACCATTGGGCGCAACACGCGCCAGCACAAGCACGCTTACAGATGCGGCACCGTTTGCAAAACAGGCCTCGGTTGCGGCAGAAAGCGTGGCGCCGGTGGTCAGAACATCATCGACCAGCACGATATTTGCACCTTTTATATGTGGCGCGTGGCGTGGTGTGGCGATGATCTTGCCGCGCAGGTTTTCGCGCCGCGCCGCGCGGCTCAGCCCTTCCTGGCTTTGTGTTGCCTCGGGGCGGCTCAGCAGGCTGAACATGCGCCGGGCCTTGCTGCAAGCAGGCAGTGGCAGGTGGCGCACAAGTTCGGCCGATTGGTTATAGCGGCGGCTTTGCGTGCGCCGCCAATGCAGCGGCACGGGCGCGATGATATCGGCATTCGCCAGAATATCGCCCCCCGTCCGTGCCAGCCAGCGCGCCAGATGCGGGGCTAGGTCCAATCTGTCGGCATGTTTGAAGGCCAGAACCAGCCGCTTGCCGCTGCCCGCATAAGCGAAAACCGCCGCCGCCCGCCCCCAGGGCATGGGGGTGTAGTGACAATCGGCACAGGCCTGGCCGGGGCGGTCGAGCGCCTGGCCGCAGCCGCTGCACTGGTTGGGGCCGAAGAAATGCATTTCGTTGAAGCAGGGCGGGCAGAGGCCGGGGCCAGAGGCGACCTGCTCGCCACAGGCAAGGCAACGGGGCGGATAGAAGACGCGGCCCAACACTTTGGCGATATGGCTGAGCAGGGGCTTCACCCCGGCGCGCTTGCGCGGTAAGGGTAGCAAAATGTCAGGTTCACCCATGTCTAGCCCGCCTCCCCAACTGTTCGACCCAGCCCTTCTGGCCCGCCGCCGCGACCGCGCGCGCAGCCGCTTCGGGCAGGCCGATTTTCTGCACCGCGCCGTTGCGGGCGAGATCGAGGAGAGGCTGCAAGAGGTTAATAAAACATTTACCAAAGCCGCAATTATCGGCTGGCAAGCCCCGCTTTGGGCGGAAATCATCGGCCTGCCAGCGGTTGCACTGCCCGATGCCGAGACATTGGCGCTAAGGCCGGGCGCGCATGATCTGGTGGTGCATGGGCTGGGCCTGCATTGGGCGAATGACCCTGTGGGCCAGTTGGTGCAATGCCGCCACGCGCTGCGCCCCGATGGTGTGCTGGTCGCGGCCCTGTTCGGCGGGCAAACCCTGCACGAGCTGCGCGCCGCTTTGGCCGAGGCCGAGGTGGAGCTGACCGGCGGGCTTTCGCCCCGCATTGCGCCGATGGGCGAGCTGCGCGACCTTGGCGGCTTGCTGCAACGCGCAGGCTTTGCGCTGCCTGTCGCCGATATCCGCCGCTTTGATGTGACCTATCCGAGCGCGTTGCACCTGATGGCGGAATTGCGGGCGATGGGCGAAAGCAATGTGATGGCGGCGCGGCTGCGCAAGCCCATGCCGCGCGCGCTGCCGGGCCGGATGGCGGAAATTTATGCGCAGCATTTCCCCAGCGCCAATGGCGGTGTGCGCGCCACATTCGAGGTGGCGTTTCTCACAGGCTGGGCGCCCGCGCCCGACCAACCCAAACCGCTGCGCCCCGGTTCCGCCGCCGCGCGGCTGGCCGATGCCTTGGGCGCCGAGGAGCGCCCGGCGGGCGAGAAGGCTGGCAAATAGCCGCATTCGGGCGTTTTCCATTGACCTGCACCGCGCAAGCACTAGGTTCCGGTGAAGTTTAGAAGGATTCCAGAATGCCCGCCAACCGGCCCGACCACGCCCCTGCCGACCACCCCAGGTTGCCCCGCCGCCGCGTGGGCATCTTGCTGGCCAATCTTGGCACGCCAGAGGCGACGAGCTACTGGCCGATGCGGCGCTATCTGAGTGAATTTCTGTCGGACAAGCGGGTGATCGACTATCCGGCCTGGAAATGGCAGCCGATCTTGCAGGGGATCATCCTGAGCATCCGGCCGTTCAAATCGGGCAAGAACTATGCCACGATCTGGAACAACGAAAAGAATGAATCGCCGCTGATGACCATTACGCGCGACCAGACGGCGAAATTCGCGCAGCGCGCACAGGCGGCTTACGGCGATGAGGTGATGGTCGATTTCGCCATGCGCTATGGCAAGCCGAATATCAAGACCGTCGCCAGAAAGATGCAGGAGGCGGGCTGTGACCGGATCCTGTTCTTTCCGCTTTATCCGCAATATGCCGCACCAACCACCGCCACGGCGAATGACCAGATGTTTCGTGCGTTGATGGAGATGAACTGGCAGCCTGCCCTGCGCACGGTGCCGGCCTATTTCGAGGATGCCACCTATCTGGATGCGCTCACGGCTTCGGTGAAGCAGGCCTATGAAAAACTGCCCAACCGCCCCAAAAAGCTGGTGATTTCCTACCACGGCGTGCCGGAACGGTATTTGCTGGCGGGCGACCCCTATCATTGCCAGTGCCAGAAAACCACGCGGCTGCTGGCCGAACGGCTTGGCTGGGAAGCGGGCGAGGTGATGACCAGCTTCCAATCAAAATTCGGGCCGGAAAAATGGGTGGGGCCGGCGACGGTGGAGCTTGTGGCCGATCTGGCCAAACAGGGTGTGGATGATATCGCCGTTGTCTCCCCCGCCTTTGCCGCCGATTGCATTGAGACGCTGGAAGAAATTCAGGGCGAGATTGCCGAAGCGTTTGAAGCGGCGGGCGGCAAAAGTTTCACCTATATCCCCTGCCTGAATGATCGTGACGACCATATGGATGCGCTGTTCGGTATAGCCGCGCGCGAATTGGCGGGGTGGCTGCAATGCTGAAACTTGTGCTGTTTGTGGGCCTCGTCGGCGCGGCGGGCTGGCTGTTTCCGCAATTTTACGAGGGCACATCGAATGCCTGCACCGCGGCTGAAGCCAAGCTGGCACGCCTGGCCCAGGATGTGGCGGGTAATGCGGAAGCGCGCGCCGCAATGGCGCTGGCCATGCGCTTTTCAAACGGTGATCTGGCGCGTGCCGCCGTGGCCGAGAATTATCC
Source organism: Abyssibius alkaniclasticus (assembly GCF_020447305.1). Taxonomy (NCBI): domain Bacteria; kingdom Pseudomonadati; phylum Pseudomonadota; class Alphaproteobacteria; order Rhodobacterales; family Paracoccaceae; genus Abyssibius; species Abyssibius alkaniclasticus. Next base: position 899,420 of record NZ_CP095732.1, read on the forward strand.
GAACCTGCCCACGGGCCTTGGCTGCGTGGTCGGATATTACGACCTCGACCCTTCGGATTTGCGTGTATAACACGCAGTAGCAGGCAACAAAAACCCCGACCATTGGCCGGGGTTTTTACGTTTTCAGGCCCGTTCTGGCGGTTTACTGCGCGCGCACATAGCGTTGCAGGAAGGCACGCACAACGCCGGAACCTTCGGCATTATACTGGGTGATGGCAACAAGGTAGCGCCCGGCCTGCAGTTCCAGCGCAAGCTGGCTGTCATAGCTCGACGGGCCATCATCGTTATAGCCGATCTGGGTGCCGCGTTCGTTGAACAGGGTCACAACCGGGTCGACCTGACCGTTGCCAATGGCTTCCAGCACAACCAGCGAGGCTTCGGGCATGGTGAAGGTGAACCAGATCGCTTTCGTGCCAACGAAAATGTCGGATGACAGCGAAGTGGACAGCGCACCAAGCTCTTGCACCGGATAGTCGCCACCAAGCGGCGGGGCGGCTTCGGCACGGTCATAACGGCCGTTCAGGAAGGCGACGGGATCAAAGCCCATAACCGATACCGTGATCGGGGCATTGGCATCGCTCAGCGCCGAAACAGCCAGGCAATAGGTGCCTGCGGCCAGCGGGTCTTGCTGGTCGATCTGCGAATTCAGGCTGTTATTGGCATCATCGTTTTCAACGATCAGCACACCGGCATTGTCATAGAGCCGCAAAACCGGGTCGGCATCGGGGTTGACCGCGGTAAGCGTAAGCGCGGTGGGCATATCCAGCGTGAAGCGATGATAGGTTGGCGAGCCTGTCCGGGTCAGCGAAACATTGCCGCCATTGGCCAGCGCCGCGTTCAGGCTGCCCGCTGTCAGTGGTTCGGCAGGGGTGTCGGCGGTGCAGGCCCCCGTGTCTTCGGTGCCAAAATCAACGCCCGGGGTCAGCGCGGGCTGGTCGATTCGGCTGAACTGCAACAGGCTGGTGCCGGCCTGGCTGCCATAGGCATTGACCTGCGCACAATAGGTGCCGGGCTGCACGAAGGTTTCAACCCGCGCCGAACGCCCGCCGCCGCCATCATCATCGCCGGCAATTTCAACGCCGGTGGCATTGAGCAGCACGACAACCGGATCGGCGCCATCGGAATCCGAGGCTTCGACGCGAATTTCGGTCGGGGTGGAAACATCAAACTGATAGAAGACCGGGCCGGTGCCCGACAGCATGGCCATTGTCTGTGTGGGGTCAGACGCGGTGGACAGGTCGACATTCGACAAGCCGCCCCCAACAATATTGGCGCTGGCAACGCCGCAAACACCCTGTGCAAAGCCTGCAACCGGCAACAGGAATGCCACCGCCCCGACGGCAAGAAGATTTAGCTTTTTCATTAAAATGTCCTCCGAGCTATTCAATAAGGCAATTGCCTTGACCACGAATTTGACAGCCAGTTGCCGTTAAACGCAAGCCCGATCCAGCCTGAGCCGCATTTATTCCGGATTCTAGCGCCCGCCATCATCGGGCATGGGCAGTTGCGTGGTGTTCTTGATTTCCTGCATGGACAGCAGCGCGGTGACATTGAAGATTTTCACCTCGGCAATCAGCGCCTGATAGAAATCGTCATAGGCGCGGGCATTCCTGACCATCACCTTCAGAATATAGTCGATATCGCCGGCAAGGCGGTGGGCCTCCAGCACTTCGGGGCGGCGTTGCAGCACCTGTAAAAAGCGGTTCTGCCAGTTGGCATCATGCTCGGAAGTGCGCACAAGCACGAAGAAGCAGCTTTCCAGCCCCAGCGATTGCGGATCGAGGATTGCGGTATGCTGGCGGATGACCCCCGCCGCCCTCAGCTTGCGAATCCGGTTCCAGACCGGGGTTTTGGACGAGCCTGCGCGCCTGGCAATTTCCTCCAGCGGCAGGGTTGCATCCTCTTGCAGGGCCAAAAGAATTTTCCGGTCAATCGCATCGAGTTGGACTTTGGTTGCGGGGCTTGGGCTCATTTGACGGTTCCGTTCTTTCAGGGGCGGTATATGGGGACAAAGTTCTTATTGAACGCGGGATATACCGCTTGATTTAGAAAAATGTTCTAATGCAGGCAAGTCAAATACACAAGCGAGGCCGAGATGCGTCATTTTCCGATATTCCTAGATTTGCGCGCCCGCCGCGTGATTGTCGGCGGCGCTGGCGAATGCGCGCTGGCCAAGCTGCGCCTGCTGGTCAAGACCGAAGCGCAGATCGTGGTGTTTGGCCACAATGCGGTAGAGGGTGTCGTTGCGCTGGCCGGGGCGGGGCAGATCACCCTGCAGGACCGCGCGCCGCTTCTGGCTGATTTTGCAAAAGCCGCGCTGGGTTATGCCGCCTATGACGACGATGAAGCCGATGCGGCATTTGCCGCCCTGGCGCACGGCGCGGGCGTGCTGCTGAACGTGGTCGATAACCTTGAGGCAAGCGCGTTCATAACCCCGGCGATTGTCGACCGTGACCCGGTGGTCGTGGCGATCGGCACCGAAGGCGCGGCGCCGGTTCTGGCGCGGCAGATCAAGGCCGATCTGGAACAGCGCCTGCCGGAAACTCTGGGCCGTCTGGCGCGGCTCGGGCAGGGGTTTCGGGCCGCGGCGCAGGTGCTGGCCCCGGGCCGGGCGCGGCGCGACTTCTGGGCACGGTTTTACGGCGGTGCGGGCGATGCCGCGCTGGCAGCGGGCGGCACAGCGGCCGCACAGCGCCAGCTTGGCACGCTTCTGCGCGAGGTTGCGCGCGAGGTCGCCCCGGCCGCGCATGTGGATTTCATTCCGACATCCGCGCCCGATTTGCTGACCTTGCGCGCCCAGCGCAAGCTGCATGGTGCCGACATTGTTGTGCATGATGCGGGCGTTGCCCCCGAAATTCTGGAACTTGCCCGGCGCGAGGCGCAGCTGGTGGCGGTGCTGCATGACAAGGCCGATCTGGTGGCGCTGGCGGCAGGCGGTGCGCAGGTGGCGCGGCTTGTGGCGGGCGATGCACCGCATCCGCTGGAGGTGGCGCGGCTGCGCAATGCCGGGCTGTCGCATAGCGTATTGCCCAGCGTCGGTGCCCCAACCCAACCCGGTTTTTCTGCCGAAATTCACGAGGTGCGCCGCCATGGCTAAGCCGTTTTCCCCCCAAGTTGTGACCGCAAATGACCTGATGGACGGCGATGCCGTCTGGCTGACCGCAGCCGGAACATGGGCGCTGGATGCCAGCCAAGCGCTTGTGCTGGAAACACCCGAAGATGCCGCGCGCGCTTTGGCGGCGGCAACTGCGCAGCCCGGCAAGGTGGTTGGCCCCTATCTGGCCGATGTCTCGCTTGAAGCAGGCCGCCCCGTTGCCACCCATACCCGCGAGGCTTTGCGGATGCGCGGCCCGTCAAACTATTTCCACGGCAAGCAGGAAACCGCACAAAATGTATAGCTATACCGATTTCGACCATGATTTTGTGCGCGCCCGCGTGGACCAGTTTCGCGGGCAGGTGCAGCGCCGTATTGATGGCGCGCTCAGCGAAGACGAGTTCCGCCCGCTGCGGCTGATGAACGGCTTATACCTGCAATTGCACGCCTATATGCTGCGCGTGGCCATCCCTTACGGCACGCTCAACGGGCGGCAGATGCGCCAGCTTGCCTATATCGCCGAGCGGTGGGACCGCGGCTATGGGCATTTCACCACGCGCCAGAACATCCAGTTCAACTGGCCGAAACTGCGCGATGTGCCCGATATTCTCGACGCGCTGGCCAATGTGGAGATGCACGCCATCCAGACCAGCGGCAACTGCATCCGCAACGTGACCGCCGACCATTTCGCCGGTGCGGCCGCCGATGAGGTTGAAGACCCGCGCCCGACCGCCGAGCTTTTGCGCCAATGGTCGACCGACCATCCCGAATTTCAGTTCCTGCCGCGCAAGTTCAAGATTGCGGTTTCGGGGGCTGATGTTGACCGCGCGGTCGTGCGCTCGCACGATATCGGCCTTTATCTGCGCCGCAATGAAGTGGGCGCGGCGGGCTATGAAGTTGTGATCGGCGGTGGGCTTGGGCGCACACCGATGGTTGGCAAAACCGTGCGCGACTTTGTGCCAAAAGCCGATTTGCTGCCCTATCTGGAGGCGATCTTGCAGGTTTATAACCTGTCGGGCCGGCGCGATAACAAATACAAGGCACGGCTGAAAATTCTGGTGCATGAGACCGGCCTGGACGAGCTGCGCGACCGCATCGAGGCGGCGTTTGTGGTGCAAAAGGCACAGTTTACCGGCGTGAATGCGCAGCTTTTGGCGGATATCGAGGCGAGTTTCGCACCGCCCGTGTTCAACAATACCCGCAGCCAGGTGCTGGAAGCGGCGCTGGAAAGCGACCCTGTTTTGCGCGCCTTTGTCGATACCAATGTCGCCGCGCATAAAAACCCCGCCTACGGCATTGTCACCGTATCGCTGAAGGCGGTTGGCCAGACGCCGGGCGATGCCACGGCAGACCAGATGCGCCTGCTGGCCGATCTGGCCGAGGAGTTTGGCCATGACGAGCTGCGCATCAGCCACGAGCAGAACGTGATTTTGCCGCATATCCGCCGCAGCGATATTCCGGCTGTTCATGCGCGGCTGAAGGCGGCGGGGCTGGCGACGGCGAATATCGGGCTGATCTCGGATATCATCGCCTGCCCCGGCATGGATTATTGCGCGCTGGCCACCGCGCGCTCCATTCCCGTGGCGCAAGCCATTGCCACGCGGTTTGACGAATTGCGGCTGGAGCGCGAGATCGGGCCGATCAAGATCAAAATCTCCGGCTGCATCAATGCCTGCGGGCACCACCATGTTGGCCATATCGGCATTCTGGGGCTGGATCGCGCCGGGGTTGAAAACTACCAGATTACGCTTGGCGGCGATGCCGGGCGCGATATGGCGGTGGGCGAACGCGCCGGGCCGGGCTTTGGATATGATGCGCTTGTGCCCGCGCTTGAACGCCTGCTCGACGCCTATCTGGACATTCGCGAGGGTGCCGATGAAAGCTTCATCGAGGCCTATCGCCGCCTTGGCGCGGCCCCGTTCAAGGCGGCGCTTTACCCCGACGAGGCCCGCGATGCAGCGTAAGGATTTGGCACAGACCGTGGCGCGGCTGAACGCGACCACCTGGGCGGATGACGCCACGGGCCTGCTTGACCAGGTGCTGAACCGTGGCCTTGTCGGGCAGGTGGCGATGGTGTCGTCCTTTGGGGCGGAAAGTGCCGTGCTGCTGCATCTGCTGGCACAGGTGCAGCCCGCAGCGCCGGTGATTTTCATCGATACGCAGATGCTGTTTGCCGAAACGCTGGATTATCAGGCCGATCTGGCCAGCCGCTTTGGTCTGCGCGATGTGCGCCGCGTCACGGCAGACGAGCTGACCCTGCGCCGGACAGACCCGTGGGGCAATCTGCACCAAAGCAATACCGATGCCTGCTGCGATTTTCGCAAAACGCAGGTTCTGGACCGCGCGCTTGCCGGGTTTGATGGCTGGATTTCAGGGCGCAAACGCCATCAGGCCGGCACGCGCGCGGCGCTGGAGCTTTTCGAGGCCGACGAAGCGCATGGCCGCATCAAGATCAACCCGCTGGCCTATTGGTCGGCGGCGGATATCGCCGCTTATTTTGAAGCGCATGACCTGCCCCGCCACCCGCTTGTGGCGCGCGGCTATCCATCCATCGGCTGTGCGCCCTGCACAAGCGCTGTGGGTGCGGGTGAAGATGCGCGCGCCGGGCGCTGGCGCGGGCAGGATAAAGAAGAATGCGGCATCCACTTTGTGGATGGCAAATGGGTGCGGACAGCCGCCTGAGGAGGGCAGAATGAACAAAGTGATTATACGCGATGACGGGTTTGCCGAAGATGATTTTGGTGAATTTGTCAGCCTCGATGTGCTGCAAGCCGGGGTGGAAAGCCCGCTGGCGGTTGAGATTGCCAACACGATCGACCCGATGGTGCTGGTGCCGCTGTTTCCGTGGATTTCGGCCATCCGCATCCCCTTTCCCAGCTTTGCCGACGGGCGCGGCTTCTCATTGGCGCGGCGCTTGCGGATGCTTGGTTTTACCGGGCGGCTGCGCGCGGCTGGCCATGTGATTTCCGATCAGTATTTCCACGCGCGCCGCTCGGGCTTTGACGAGGTCGAGATCGACGCATTGCTGGCCCGCCGTCAGCCGCAAGCGCAATGGATGGCCCGCACCGATTGGGACCGTCCAACCTATCAAGACCGGCTGCGCGCCGCCGTTTAGAAAGATTTTCCATGAATGAGATGACTGCTGTCAGCACACCGGTGCTGCCCGACGCCCAGACCGTGACCGAAGTGAAGCACTGGACCGACCGTCTGTTCTCCTTTCGGCTGAGCCGCCCCGCCAGCTTGCGCTTCCGCTCGGGCGAATTTGTGATGATCGGGCTGATGGGCGAGACCGGCCGTGCGCTGTTGCGCGCCTATTCCATCGCCTCGCCAAGCTGGGACGAGACGCTGGAATTCTACTCGATCAAGGTGCCCGATGGCCCGCTGACCAGCCGCCTGCAGCATATCGCGGTGGGCGATCAGGTTATTCTGCGCCCCAAACCCGTGGGCACGCTGGTGCTGGATGCGCTGTTGCCCGGCAAGCGGCTGTTTCTGGTGGCCACCGGCACCGGCATCGCCCCCTTTGCCAGCCTCGTGCGCGACCCCGACATTTATGCCCGCTACGACGAGGTGATCCTCACCCATACCTGCCGCGATGTCGCCGATCTGGCCTATGGCCGCACGCTGGTGGGTGGTTTGGCCGAAGACCCGCTGGTGGGCGAAGAGGCTTCGGCCAAGCTGCGCTACATTCCCACGACCACGCGCGAAGCCTCGCCCCGCATGGGGCGGATTACCGATCTGCTGCGCAAATCAGCGCTGGGCCTGCCCGATTTGGGCGCGGATGACCGCGTGATGATCTGCGGCTCGCTCGCGCTGAACCAGGAGATGAAGGCGATTTGCGAAGCGGCAGGCTTAGTTGAAGGCGCAAACTCCGCCCCCGGTGGTTTTGTGGTGGAAAAGGCGTTTGTCGGGTAGGATTGGCCGTTTGCAGCCGGTATCTGGCCGATTGGCGTGATACACAACCAGTGCCGCGCGCTATGCTTGCGGTATGAGCGATATTTCACATCTTTCCCGCCGCTATGACCGCGCTGCCAACCGCTGGCAGGCCAAAATGGACCGCTTTGGCTTTGGCCCTGCCTATCGGCACATGCTGGGGCAAGTGGCACTGCCGGCGCGCCCGCTTGTTGCGCTGGATGCCGACACGGGGTGCGGCACATTTGCAGGCGCAGCACTGGATTTCGGCCTGAGCTTCGCGCAGCTCGATCTGCTGGACCCGTCGGCCAGAATGCTTGCCCATGCAAGCGAAATGGTCGGCGCCCGCGCGCCGCTGCGCTGTTTTGCAACAGATATTGCCAGCCATGAGCCCGCCGCTTGCTATGATCTGATACTTTGCGCCCATGTGGTCGAGCATTGTGCCGACCCTGTGGCCACCCTGGCACAGTTGCGCGCCATGCTGGCCCCCGGTGGCACATTGCTGCTGGCGGTCAGCAAGCCGCATTGGTGTTCGTTGATTGTCTTTTTGCGCTGGCGTCACCGCTGCTTTGAACCCGCCGAGATGCGCGGCCTTTTGGCGCGTGCCGGTTTTGGGACAACCCGGGGCTACCCTTTCCCATCGGGCGTGCCCAGCCGGGTCAGCCACGGATATTGTGCAAACTGAATAGGAAAACCCATGCCCCTTGCCCTGATCGAAGTTTCCCTTGGCCCCGACGATACCCAAAAAGCCCTGGCCAGCTTTGCCGCCATGCGCGAAGAAATTGTTGCGATGGAGGGCAACCTATCCTTCCACGCCTTCCCCATCGATGGCGGTGTGGTTGTTCTGCATGAATGGCGCTCGCACCAAGCCTTTGCCGCCTATCGCAACAGCCCGGCTTTTGCGACACTGATTGCCACGGTCAAACCGCTGGCCACGCAGGTGCCGCGCAGCCGCCTGTTCGAGGAATACGTTGCGCCCGCCTAGTTTCGGGCGATACTTGCACCATGATCGCGCCAGACGCCTTTTGCTTTTACAAAATCTTTGCGCCTGAACCGTGCAAACTGGTGCGGTTTGACCGGCACTATCTGCTTTACAGCGCGGCAGGCAGCATTGATCTGGAAGTGGATGGCCGGGTGTGGACCCTGCCTCCGCTGCGGGCAGCGTGGCTGCAGGCGGGCGTGGAAATTGCCGTGTGCAACGCGCGGCCAATCACCTGTTGTTCGCTGCTTTACGCGCCCGGGTTTATTGCCGCCCCGGCGATGCCCTGCAAGGTATTCGACATTACCCCGCTGGCGCGGGAAATGATTTTGGAGTGCCGTCGCTGGGGGCCGGAATCCGGCGCGCTTGATGATTATGCACGGCAGTTTTTCACCACTTTGGCGCTGGTTACGCGCGAATTGGCGGCCAAGGATTGCAATTCATGGGTGCCGGTCGGGCAATCGGCGGCCGTGCGCAGCGCCATTGCCCATAGCCGCGAACAGCTTGGCGCGCGGCCTGAATTTGCACAGATCGCGCGCGCGGTTCACTGCACCCCGCGCACATTGGCGCGGCGGTTTCAGGCGGAATGCGGGATGAGCTGGCAGCAGGTTTTGCGCCGTTTGCGCATGATCCGCGCCGCCGAACTGCTGGCCGATGCGCAGATGCAAATCACACAGGTGGGTTTTGCGGTTGGCTATGCCTCGCAATCGGCCTTTGGGGCGGCCTTTCGTGACTTTGCGCAAGTATCGCCGCGCGACTACCGCGCGGGTATAATGCGCGGCCTGAACCTAGCTGTTGACGCAACGCAAAGCTGATTTTAGCCTGTCATCAGAAATTTATCTTGAAGGTGATATTATGGCCAAAACTCCGGAAATCCGCGCCGCAAAAGGCGATGCAAAAGAAGCCGATCGCCACAATCTGGGCGACCCGGTGGCCGATGCGGCCAAATGGGTGCGCGGGCTGACAACCAAGCGCGTATCGGACCTGTTCAAAACCGAAAAAGGGCTGGAGGGCCACTGGAAACAGGTGCAGCAGGAGGTGACGCGCGGCAACAAGCATTTCTTCGCCACCAAAACCCTGCCCGGCGGCTTTACCGATGGCGGCAAAACCAGCCCCGAAGGCAAGAAGATGATCGCCTTCATCGCCGATGCGATTGTCGGCGCGGCCAAGGGCAGCAAGATCGACTTTCCCTTGCAGGAAATGAAATTCACAAGCGACATGGCCTGGCTGAAGCTGGAGAAAGCAAGCGGCAAGGTGAAGGTGAAATCGACTCCGGGCACGAAGAAGTAGGGGGTTGGTTAGCTCGGCTCCTGAACCAGCTGCAGCAGTTCGGAGAACGCATATAGGCCTGATGCACGCCCAGCAGGCGGAACAAGTATTCGCAACACGCCGTCTTCTACCAGCCGGTTGGTGAACGTGTTTGCTGACTGCTTCGGGATGCCTGCCTCGCGCGTAAACCGGCTGTTGCGGAAGATCGGGTTTGCAAAGATGTAGTTCAACGCATCGACAGACCATTTTGAGCGTAGAGTGTCTCTGAAACGTTCGCGCATGTCGTCATACAGGCGGTGAATCCGCCCAACAATCGCGATGTTTTCCTGGGCTTGAGATTGGATGGCCTCCAGGAAGAAAGCAATCCAGCCGCTCCAATCATCGTTGTCGGATACAGCGCGCATACGTTCGATGTATTCATCTTTGTGGCGTTCGAAGAAATCGCTGACGAAGAAACGCGGTGCGCTCAGAATACCAGTTTTCCACAGCATCAACGTAATCAGCATACGTCCAATGCGCCCATTGCCATCTTCAAAAGGGTGCAAGGCCTCGAATTCGATATGCGCGATTGCTGTGCGCAGCAGCGGTTGGATGGTTTCATTTCCGATATAGGCAATAAGCGCCTCCATCGCTGGCGGTAGCTGATGCGGTGCAATTGGAATGAATTGGATTTTCCGCTGTCGATGGTCGCCGATGTAATTCTGTTCAACTTTGTATTCACCTGGACGCTTCATCGCGCCGCGGCCAAAGCTGAGCAAGGTGCGATGGGCTGATCTTATCAGATGTTCAGAAAGTGGATAGCCTTCTGACAGCCGCCTTTCTGCCTGGCGCAATGCACGAGCGTATAGCGCCACCTCCAGAGCCTCATTGCGCCCAGTGCCGTGAGGCTGGTCGGGGTCTGCATCAGCTTCAAGCCGAAGAACCTCCTCTAATGTAGAAATCGTGCCTTCCATACGGGAGGAGATCACAGCATCACGCGCGCGTAGCGGGGCAAGCAACAATTCACTATTTGGAAGTGTGCTTAGTAGCGTATCATAGCGTGTAAGGGCGATCAGTGTTTGCGAAAGTGGGTTTATAAGCGCATTGAGGTCAATTCTCGGAGGCGGAAACGCGCCTGTATGGTAGGTGACAGCCTCCGACGCATCGTATTTTGTGTTGTGCACAAGAATTTCAACTTTTTCATCCATAAAGAAGTTTGTGTGCCATTTCCTAATCAGAATCAAGCTTGATTATGGTTCAGACAAAAATTCAATACACAAAACTCGCGGCGCAAGCAAAAAAGGCCCCGGATTGCTCCGGGGCCTTTCTTCATTCCAACCGCCCGACTTACTCGTCGCCGGACTTCTCGGCCAGCTCTTCGCCGGTTTCCTGATTGACGACTTTCATCGACAGGCGCACCTTGCCGCGGTCGTCAAAGCCGACGAGTTTCACCTTCACCTCCTGGCCTTCCTGCAGAAGGTCTTTGGGGTGGTTTACGCGTTCGGCGGAAATCTGGGACACATGTACCAGACCGTCGCGTTTGCCGAAGAAGTTCACAAACGCGCCGAAATCCATCAGCTTTACAACCTTGCCGGTGTAGATCTGCCCGACTTCGGGCTCGGCCACGATCGACCAGATCATGTCATAGGCTTTCTTGATCGACTCACCGTTCGGCGAGGCGATCTTGATGATACCGTCATCGTTGATATCAACCTTGGCACCGGACACTTCCACGATTTCGCGGATGACCTTGCCGCCCGAGCCGATCACTTCGCGGATTTTATCGGTCGGCACCTGCATGGTTTCGATGCGCGGCGCGTGGATCGAGAACTCGGAGGTTTCGTTCAGCGCCTTGCCCATCTCACCCAGAATATGCAGGCGGGCGTCTTTGGCCTGTGCCAAAGCCTGTTTCATGATGGCGGGCGTGATGCCGGCCACCTTGATATCCATCTGCATGGTGGTGATGCCGTTGGCAGTGCCGGCGACCTTGAAATCCATATCGCCAAGGTGGTCTTCGTCACCCAGAATATCGGTCAGAACCGCAAATTCCTCGCCCTCAAGGATAAGACCCATTGCGATACCGGCCACCGGGGCTTTCAGCGGAACGCCCGCATCCATCATCGACAGCGAGCCACCACAGACCGAAGCCATAGAGGAGGAGCCGTTGGATTCGGTGATTTCCGAGACCAGTCGCAGCGTATAGGGGAAGTCGGTTGCCGCAGGCAGAACCGCCTGAAGCGCGCGCCAGGCCAGCTTGCCGTGGCCGATTTCACGCCGCCCCGGGCCCATCATGCGGCCAGCTTCACCAACCGAATAGGGCGGAAAGTTGTAATGCAGCATGAAGTTGGAGCGCGAGGAGCCGTGCAGCGCATCGATGATCTGCTCGTCATCGCCGGTGCCGAGCGTGGTCACGACAAGGCCCTGGGTTTCGCCACGGGTGAACAAAGCCGAGCCATGTGCGCGCGGCAGCAGGCCGGTTTCAGCCACAATCGGGCGCACGGTGGTCAGGTCACGGCCATCGATGCGGCGGCCGGTCTTGATGACATCGCCACGCAGCACGGTCGATTCGAGCTTCTTGAAGCAACCGCCAAGCGCCTTGTCGGCGGCTTCATCCTCAGACAGACCTTCGGTGATCATTGCACGCGCAGCGGCAATGGCGGCCTGACGCTCCTGCTTGTCGGTAATCGCGAAGGCGGCGCGCATGGCAGCTTCGCCCAGACCGGCAACCTTGGCGTAGAGCGCGCTGGAATCGGGGGCCTGGAAGTTGAACGGCTCTTTCGCCGCTTCTTCGGCCATGCCGATGATCATGTCGATCACGGGCTGCATCTGCTCATGGCCGAACACGACCGCGCCAAGGATCTCGTCCTCGCTCAGCTCATAGGCTTCGGATTCAACCATCATCACCGCATCGGCGGTGCCGGCGACAACAAGGTCGAGCCGCTGCTCGGGATTGTTGCGCAGGTTGTCCATATCGGCAACCGAGGGGTTGAGGATATAGTCGCCATCGACAAAACCAACGCGGGCCGCGGCAATCGGGCCCATGAAAGGCGCGCCCGACAGGGTAAGCGCGGCCGAGGCGGCGATCATCGCCACAACGTCGGGGTCATTTTCCAGATCATGGCTCAGCACGGTGCAGATGACCTGGGTTTCGTTCTTGAACCCATCCACGAACAGCGGGCGGATCGGGCGGTCGATCAGGCGGCTTGTCAGGGTTTCTTTTTCCGAGGGGCGCGCTTCGCGCTTGAAAAAGCCACCGGGAATGCGGCCAGCCGCATAGTATTTTTCCTGGTAATGCACGGTCAGCGGGAAGAAATCGAAGCCCTCTTTGGGTTTCTTTTCATAGACCACCGCGGCCATGACCGAGGTTTCGCCATAGGTGGCAATCACGCAGGCATCGGCCTGGCGCGCAATCTTGCCGGTTTCGAGTGTCAGGGTGTCATGGCCCCACTCGATTGATTTTTTGACAACGTTAAACATCTGTTTCCTTTGCAACGGGTCTGCCCCCTGGCAGCACCCGCAATAACCCCTGTTTCATATCATCCAAACGCGCGGCCCGGGGTTTGGGGCGTTGCGGACATCTTGCGGCCTTTTCAGAGGTTCACCAATGCGAACATGGGGCGGGGCTGCAGCGTCACCCGAATTGAAAAACGCGCCCCCGGGGTGACGGGGGCGCGCTGGGTGCCTTAGCGGCGAATGTTCAGACGCTCGAGCAGGGATTTGTAGCGCGGCTCGTCATGCTTTTTGACATAGTCAAGCAGCTTGCGGCGCAGGGCCACCATTTTCAGCAGACCACGGCGGGAATGGTTATCCTTCTTGTGGCTTTTGAAATGCTCGGTGAGCGTGGAGATACGGCTGGTCAGAATGGCGATTTGCACATCGGACGACCCGGTGTCGCCCTCTTTGGTTGCAAATTCCTTGATCAGGCGTGCTTTTTCTTCGGCAGTAATCGACATCGAATGTTCCCTTCTGGGTAAGTGATAAGGTTAAGCGCCCGGCCCTGCCAAGATGTCGTCCAGCAAGGTCAAAACACAAAACCACCGCCTGCAAGCGAGGTCGGCGCGCAGCGCGTAACATGTTTTGGGGGGGATGGGAAGGGGGGTGGGCAGTGCAATGTTTCCGCAGAAACAGGGGGCAAACGCGTTCCCGGCCCGGAATCAAGGCCAAAGGCCGCCGGGCCAGCGGCGGACCGTCCCGGCGGTCTGCCGCTTTGGTTGGGGCGGCGCATCGCGCGGCGGTTACGCGGGGTGGTGCCATAAAGCGCATCCGCCCGACCGGCAGAGCGGCAAACCACGGCCCGCCGCTGGCCCGGATAAGGAGGGAGCGAGTCGTTGACCATTCACAACGTCAACGCGCGTAAACTGTCAGGATTCAGCCTCTTGGCTCACTTTCTTGGCAATTTTTGCTAGGAGGCCTATGACTACACCAGCGGCTAGAATCATAAATGCTTTGTCTAGCTGCTGTCCCAATGGGGCATTGCCAAAATAGTGCGTGAAAAAGGCTGGGTCGTTGTCGCCGTAGATTACAAGTAAGCCGAACACGATCTTGAGTCCTGAGGGTATGACCAAAAACCAGGAAAGAATACTTCCAATCCATATCATAATTTCGACTCCGACTGCTGAATACATTCAGCCACGATACTCAAGCCGTTTTGCGAACTATAGGAAGGATATGGGCGGAAGATTCATCTCTCACCCCACAGCACCGGCTGCACCTTATACCCGATATACAGCGGGTGTTTCGGTTGCCCGCCCTTGGTTAGCCCCAGATGGCGGGCCTGCACGCCTGAGTGGCGCAACAGGGCCGCCACCGCATTCCCCCGCCCCAGATGTTCGCCGTGGCTGCCCCATGCGGCGATGGTGTCTTGTGCCCATGTGAGAGCTTCGAGAATTGCGGCATCGTTTTCGGGGCCCACCGGGTCGGCCTGTGCGCGCATGTCGCGCGGGTTTGTGGCGCGAAAGGCGAAGATGTTGCATACGCGGAACGCACCATAGCCAAGCGCGCGGGCGCGGCGTTCGCAGCGTTCCACCGTCGGGTCATTCTGCACCTCGGTCGCGGTGGAGGGGTTGAGCATGATGAACAGCACGCGGCGGCCAGCCCCATCCCATGTGCGGGTGAGGGCGTAGCGGTAGGCCTCGCAATCGGAATAGACCGCCACCGAGGGCGCATCGCCCTTGATATGGAGCCGCGTGATCACAGGTTGAACACGCGCGCCGGTGCCACCTCGCCGGCATGGTAATGGCCAATGGCCACGGGCGCGCCATCGAGGCTGACCCAGCATTCGGTGCCATAATCGACACCGCTGGCGATAACCATGCCGGGGTTGCCGTTCTTCAGGCGCGCGGCCCCTTCGGGGGTGGCGGCCAGTTCGGGCAAATCGGCCAGCGCGGTTTCCAGTGGCAACAGGTGGGTGTCGAGCGCAGGGTCTTTTGCGAGCGCCTCGACCTGATCGAGCGTGATCGCATCATCAAGGTCGAACGGGCCGGACCAGATGCGCCGCAAAGCGGTGACATGGGCAAAGCAGCCAAGCTTTTCGCCCAGATCGCGGGCAATGGCGCGCACATAACCGCCCTTGCCACAGATCATTTCCAGCACGGCATGGTCGGCATCGGGGCGGCTTGCCAGTGTCAGTTCTTCAACAAACAGCGGGCGGGCGGCGATTTCGAACGCCTCATCATCGCGGGCCAGCTTATAAGCGCGCGCGCCGTCGATTTTCACGGCAGAGAATTTCGGCGGCACCTGCATGATGTCGCCGGTGAACTGCGAAAGCGCGGCGGTGATGTCGGCATCACTCGGGCGCTGGTCAGACGATGCCGTCACCTCGCCCTCGCCATCATCGGTATTGGTGGCCTGGCCAAGGCGGATGGTGAAGCGATAGGCTTTCAGCGCATCGGCGATATAGGGCACGGTTTTGGTGGCCTCGCCCAGCGCGATGGCCAACAACCCGGTGGCTTCGGGGTCGAGCGTGCCGGCATGGCCGGCCTTGTTGGCCCCAAGCGCCCATTTCACCTTGTTCACCACAGCCGCCGAGCTTGGGCCGAGCGGTTTGTCGATGATCATCCAGCCGGAGACATCGCGCCCCTTTTTGCGCCGCGCCATCGCTTACTCTTCCTCTGGCGTGTCGGGTGGCGCGTCGGGCTTTGCAACATCGGCGCGCACACGTTCATCGGCCAGCAGGCGGCGGGTGGCGTCGAGCCGCGCGAAGGTTTCATCGGGCATGAAGCGCAATGTGGGCGAGAATTTCAGCAAGACCTGCTTGCCGAGCAGGTGGCGCAACTCGCCCTGGCTGCGGGCAAG
This sequence comes from Abyssibius alkaniclasticus, assembly GCF_020447305.1. NCBI lineage: Bacteria > Pseudomonadati > Pseudomonadota > Alphaproteobacteria > Rhodobacterales > Paracoccaceae > Abyssibius > Abyssibius alkaniclasticus. The sequence continues at coordinate 914,944 of NZ_CP095732.1, forward strand.
TGCGGCGATGACCTCTTTCACGTTCTGCCCGCCAAGCGGCATGACATAAACCGTGGCCACGCGCAGATCGGGCGAAACCTTCACCTCGCCCACGGTGATCGGCACATCGGCCAGTTCCGGGTCATGCAACTCGCCGCGCTGAATGATTTCGGCCAAGGCGCGGCGGATAAGTTCGCCCACGCGCAACTGGCGCTGGCTTGGCCCTTTGGGGGCATTTGAATGTGCTTTGCTCATGGCGCTCTCATCGCGCCCACATGGCAAAGAGTCAAGCCGCGCCCTTTGCAAGCGCCCCGTCAGCGGCTATTGCTGGGCGATAAAACAGGAGATGCAGATGAGCGAGCCAATTCGCACCGCGGTAATGGGCGCATCGGGCCGGATGGGCCAGATGCTGGTGGCGGCGGTCGATGCCAACCCGCGCGTGGTTCTATCGGGCGTAACCGAGCGCGCGGGGCACGCCTGGATTGGCCGCGACCTGGGCGAATGTATGGGCGGCGCGGCGCGTGGCATCATCGTGGCCGATGACCCGCTCGATGTGTTTGCCTCTGCGCAAGCGGTGCTGGAATTCACCGCGCCCGCCGCTACGGTGGCCCATGCCGAGCTGGCCGCCCAGGCGCGCGCGGCGTTTATCGTCGGCACAACGGGGCTGACAGATGAGGACATTGCCAGGCTGGAGGCAGCATCGCGCCATGCACCCATTGTGCGGGCGGGAAATTTTTCGTTGGGGGTGAACCTGCTCACCGTGCTGACGCGCAAAGTGGCGGCGGCGCTGGATGAGGATTATGACATCGAGATCATCGAGATGCACCACCGCTACAAGGTCGATGCACCCTCGGGCACCGCGCTGATGCTGGGTGAGGCGGCGGCGGCAGGGCGTGGTGTGGCGCTGGCCGATGTATCGGACCGTGGCCGCGATGGCATGACAGGGGCGCGCAAACCCGGTGACATTGGTTTTGCCGCGCTGCGCGGTGGCGATGTGATTGGCGAGCATGAGGTGATTTTTGCGGGCGCGGGCGAGCGGATTGCGCTGCGCCATAGCGCATCCGACAGGCAGCTATTTGCGCGCGGCGCGGTGCGCGCCGCAATCTGGGCCTTTCACCAGAAGCCCGGCACTTACGATATGCTCGATGTATTGGGGTTGGGCAGCTAGGCTTATTTGCCCATCGTCTTTTTGAGCTGACCGATGATGGCCATGACCAGGCCGCCGCCTGCGCCGCCTGCCGCGACCTGTGAAATAAGCGAGCCGATGTCAAAGCTGCTGGCGGCACCCGCCGGCCCAAGCAGGGCCATAAGCTGCATACCACCCACACCGCCAACCAGCCCGGCAATCGTATTGCCGATATTGCCAAGGCTGAGATTTTTGAGAACGCCACCCGCCAGATTGCCGCCAATAGCACCGCTGATGAGCGCAATAATCCATTCCATTTAGGCACCTCTTACTAACTACATTGGCAGGCTGCCCCGCCGACAGGGCCAATAGTGGCGCGTATTCGCCGAATTTGCAAAAGATATCGGCCATTCTGTTCTGGTGGTGCCGCCGCCCTTGCCCGGCTGGCATGGCTAAGCTAGCCTGCCCCAAACTTTGACCGGAGCCTTTATGACAAATCCTCTTCGCCTTGCCAAAGCCCTGGCCGCGTCCTTTATGCTCGCTCCCGCCGCCCTTGCCCAATCGGCCCCATGCGGTGGCAGCTTCTCGGCCTTCATGCAAAACGTGGCCAATGAGGCACGGGCGCAAAACCTGCCCGAAGCCGCCATCAACGCGGTGGTCAACACGGCCCGGCAAGACGAGCGTGTGCTGCGCTTTGATCGCAGCCAAGGGGTGTTCCGCCAGACATTTCTGGAATTCTCGCAGCGCTCGATTTCCAACTACCGGCTGAACAAGGGTGCCGAGTTCATGCGCGATTATCGCAGCATTCTGGACCGTGCGCGCCAGCAATACGGCGTGCAGCCCGAGGTGATTTTGGCCTTCATGGCGCTGGAAACCGATTACGGCGCGGTGCAGGGCGATTTCAACACCGTCTCGGCGCTGGCCACGCTGGCGCATGATTGCCGCCGCCCCGAATTGTTCCGCCCGCATCTGTTTGGCGCGATTGCGCTGATTGCGCGGGGCGATATGTCGGTCAATGAAACCGGGGCCTGGGCGGGGGAAATCGGCATGGTGCAGATGTTGCCCGCCGATATTCTGGAACTGGGGGTCGATGCCGATGGCGATGGGCGCGTGAGCCTGAAAACCTCCATTCCCGATGCGATCATGACCGGCGCGCGCCTGCTGGCCAGCCACGGCTGGCGGCCGAATGCGCCCTGGTTGCAAGAGGTGGATGTGGCGGCGAGTTTCCCGTGGGAGCGTTCGGGGCTCGATACGACGATGAGCGTGAACGAGCTTGCGCGGCTTGGCGTTTCGGCGCGGCAGGGCGCGCTTGCGCCCGGCAATACCCAAGCCAGCCTGCTGCTGCCGCAGGGCCGCAACGGGCCGCGCTTTCTGGCCTATCCGAATTACGATGTATATCGGGAATGGAACAAAAGCTTTGTCTATGCGGTGACTGCCGCCTATCTCGCCACCCGGCTTGGCGGGGCGGGGCGCTATAATGAGGGCAACCCCGATGCGGGGCTCAGCGAGGATGACATGCTCACCCTGCAACGCGTGCTGGAAGCCCGCGGCCATGATGTCGGCGGGGTCGACGGCGTGCTGGGCGCGATGACCCGCGACGCCGTGCAACAGGAACAACGGCGGCTGGGTATGCCAGCGGACGCCTGGCCGACGCCGGAGTTGTTGCGGGCGTTAAGGTAGCACCGTTTCCCGAACCGTGCCGTTGATGGTGCGCAATGAATGCGCACCCTACGCGTGATTGTGCCGATGGTGGCGCGCGCCGTTTGGTGCGCCCGCCTGCGCATGTTAGCCTGCGGGCTCATTTGAAACCCGAAGGAGAGCAGAATGTCAGTTGCCCGTATTACCGAAATCTCAGCCTCATCCACCAAAAGCTTTGAAGACGCCGTGCATCAAGGCATTGCCCGCGCGTCGCAGACGTTGAAAAACGTCGAGGGCGCTTGGGTGGAAAGCCAGAAGGTTATCGTTTCCAACGGCCAGATCACCGAATACCGCGTGATGATGAAAGTCACGTTCGTATTGGAAGGTTAGGGACCACGGCCCTCCCAAACCCCCATTGCACATTGGCCCCCGTAGGGTGCGCATTCATTGCGCACCATGCGCGGTGTGGTTGTTGATGAACGGTTGTGCGGGTGGTGCCGTCAAAGGTGTGCAATAAATGCGCACCCTACACCGGATTGATGAACCAAGGGCAGCGCCCGGCCCGAGGGTGGGCGAGAAGCGCCCGCCCTGGGGGGCGGGTCGGGCGCTGCCCGGCGGTGCCGCCGGGCTTAAATCCAGATAGACAATCATAACGCCTAGCGACTGCTTCAGCCTCTTTCGCTTCCGCATACTGCCTTCTATAGATTATCATATTGTTTTCTTTTAATTTTTTGATCTAGATGAGGGATTCCATGCGGTATGCAAGGCGAGTTTTTAGGTAGGTATGCAGTTATATTGCAAATAGCTTATAAATGGACTATTGTTACTCAGGCGCTGAATTAGCCCAGGTCTAGAAAAGGGGGAAGCTATGGAAAACCTGCGATTGTCACTCAAGCTTGGCGCGCTGGAGGTGGAATATGAAGGCCCGTCCAGCTTTGCAGAAGAACGCTTGATGGGCATTATTAGTGAGTTGTCAGAACTTAATATACCAGATGTAGCGCAGGCCGGTCCTCCTACATCGGCGATGTCAGGTCCTACGCAAACCCCGCAAATATCCGATTCGCGGCCGAAGCTTTCCACTTCTGATTTTGCCGTGAAGATGGGCGCGAAAAGCGGGTCTGATTTGACTATGGCCGCGGCAGCATCTCTACATCATACTCGCGGGTTAGAGGACTTTCGTCGCTCCGACATCCTAAATGAAATGAAGGGCGCTAAGGCTTTCTTTAAGGCCTCCTACGGAAGCAACCTGTCTAAGTCACTGGAAATGCTAGTGAAAACAGGTAGGCTGCAGAACCCCCGCGCTGATACGTATGCACTTCCCTATGCAGAGATTGAAAATACGCGACGCCATCTGTGAGGGTTATCGATTGGAAATCACATGCTGGAGCATATTTTTGCATTGCGTGGAGATCTGCGCGGGTGTATTAGGAATTGGGCGGCCACATTGGACCGCCCATAACTTGAACCGACCACATAGCTTCGAGGCAACGGTCGGCTCGCCAATCGAGCTTACGAAAGGATGGTGAACAAGATGCCGCCATAGCCTAACAAAGCCCGGCCGGGTGACGCCGTATCGGCGGTGAACCGGTCGGCAAACCTTATCACAACCGTTTGAACAAACAATAGGGATATGCGTTATGCCTAAGAGGCAGACCACACCCAAGATCTCGACTCTTGCATCAAAAGTTTTGTCAGGCGCCAAAAAGCCCTCACAAACCGAGATCAAGAAGCTGGCAGCGTCGGTGCTAAGCCAGGACGAAAAAAAGGGTAACTAACCCAAAGAGTGCGTCGCAATCAGTGGCGCACTCACTCATCCATCTTCAAAGCCGAAATAAACGCCTCTTGCGGAATATCCACACGCCCGAACTGACGCATCCTTTTCTTCCCCGCCTTCTGCTTGTCCAACAACTTCCGCTTGCGCGTCGCGTCGCCGCCGTAGCATTTCGCCGTCACGTCTTTCCTCAAAGCTGAAATCGTCTCGCGGGCAATAATGCGCCCGCCGACCGCCGCCTGGATGGGGATTTTGAACATGTGTTGCGGGATCAGCTCTTTCAGCTTTTCGCACATGCCACGGCCACGGGCATCGGCGCGGGCGCGATGCACCATTGTGGAGAGCGCGTCGACCGGCTCGTCATTCACCAGAATCTGCATTTTTACCAGTTGGTCTTCGCGATAGCCGATCATCTGGTAATCAAAGCTGGCATAGCCCTTGGTGACCGATTTCAGCCGGTCGTAGAAATCGAACACCACTTCGGCCAGCGGCAGGTCATAGACAACCATCGCGCGCGCGCCGGCATAAGTCAGGTCCATCTGGATGCCGCGGCGTTCCTGGCAGAGCTTCAGCACATCGCCCAGATATTCGTCGGGCACCAGAATGGTCGCCTTGATGCGCGGTTCCTCGATATGGTCGATATAGTTCAGCTCCGGCATATCGGCGGGGTTGTGCATTTCGCGCACCTCGCCATCATTCATATGGATATGGTAGATCACGCTGGGCGCGGTTGTGATCAGGTCCATGTCATATTCGCGTTCCAGCCGGTCGCGGATCACCTCGAGGTGCAACAGCCCGAGGAAGCCGCAGCGAAAGCCAAAGCCAAGCGCGGCCGAGGTTTCCATTTCGGTTGAAAAGCTCGCATCGTTGAGCGAGAGCTTTTCGATGGCGGCGCGCAGGTCTTCAAAATCGGCGGCATCGACCGGGAACAGCCCGCAAAACACCACCGGCTGGGCGGGTTTGAAGCCGGGCAGCGGGGTGGCGCAGCCCTTCTTCTCGGTGGTGATCGTGTCGCCCACGCGCGTGTCGCGCACCTGTTTGATGGAGCCGGTGAAAAACCCAAGCTCGCCGGGGCCAAGCTCGTCCATCGGCAGCATGCCGGGTTTGAACACGCCAAGCCGCTCCACGCTGTAATGCGCATCGGTCTGCATCATGCGGATCTTGTCGCCCTTGCGCATGACCCCGTCCATGATGCGCACCAGCACGACAACGCCAAGATAGGCATCATACCAGCTATCGACCAGCATGGCCTTGAGCGGCGCATCGCGCTCGCCCTTGGGCGCGGGCAGGCGGTGGACAATCGCCTCCAGCACTTCGGCAATGCCAAGCCCGGATTTGGCCGAGATTTCAAGCGCCTCCGAGGCATCGATCCCGATGACATCCTCGATCTGCTCGCGCACGCGCGCAGGCTCGGCCGCCGGAAGGTCGATCTTGTTCAGCACCGGCACAATTTCATGGCCCGCATCGATGGCGTGATACACATTCGCCAGCGTCTGCGCCTCTACCCCCTGGGCGGCGTCGACAACCAGCAGGCTGCCTTCCACGGCGCGCATGGAGCGCGAAACCTCATAGGCGAAATCCACATGGCCGGGCGTGTCGATGAGGTTGAGGACATACATTTCCCCGTTGCGGGCCTTGTAATCAATCCGCACGGTTTGGGCCTTGATGGTGATGCCGCGCTCGCGCTCGATATCCATAGAGTCGAGCAACTGGGCCTTCATATCGCGGTCGGTCACCGTGCCGGTGGACTGGATCAGCCGGTCAGCCAGCGTGGATTTACCGTGGTCGATATGCGCCACGATGGAGAAATTGCGGATTTTTTTCAACTCGGTCATGCGCCGCATATGATCAGGAAATGGCGCGTGGTCAAGCGGGTGTTAGATATCCAACGCCCCTTGCGCGCCCTTGTCCACCTCGCGCACGGCTTTCTTGCGGGTTTCAACGCGCATCGGCGGCAGGCGCACGGCGCGGTCGCGCAATTCCATCGCCTGTTCAATGGTCACGATTTGAATGCGCGGCACGGGGGTGTGGCCGTCAACCGTTAGCTGGCCCGCACCAGCGGCTTCGGTGATCATGGGTTTGGTCGGCTCGGTCAGGGTGAGGAATACGCCGATATCGGCCCCCTCACGCTCTATCACGCCGCGCAAATCGCGGATCATGGCAACGCCGATATTTTCACCTGCCTTGACCGAGACAATGGCCCGGCCCTCGCTTTTCGCGCCGAAATAGAGGTTGCCATCTATCCCCTTGTCAGCCCCCTTTTTAGAGAGGTTGCCGGGCTGTGCGTTGATCAGCGACAGCGCCCATTTTTCAAACTCGAAATAATAGTTCTTGTCACTGCGCCCACGGTTGGCCATGTCGCGCGCGCCGGAAATATCTTGCGGCACGCCGTGGGTGGTGAATTCGACCTTCGGAAAGGCATCGCGCAGGCGCTTTTCGATCAGGCCAACGGCCAGATGCGTGACATCAATGCCAATCCATTGCCGGTCCATCTTCTGGGCGGCATGAACGGTGGTGCCACAGCCGCAAAACGGGTCCAACACCACATCACCGGGGTTGGACGAGGCCGCAAGGATGCGTTCCAGCAGGGCCACGGGCTTTTGGGTGGGGTAGCCGAGGCGTTCTTTAGCTTGTGAGTTTAATGGGAATATGTCGGTCCAAATGTCTCCCATTACTCCACCCTGCATTTCATTTAGATATTTTTTTAATCTTGGTCGCCGAGTGGTGTCTAAGTTACCGTCTTTATCAACCGGATACCAAATTCGCCCGTCTGCATCTAACTTTTCCATAGTTTCGCGTTGAAATCGCCACCCTTTTTCAGGGAAGGGGAAACCCTGCCAATCATACATCATGTTGGGTCTTGGGCTTGGGCTGGTCATATCATGTTTTTGATACGCGCCTCGGCCGTCACTATCATCTTCCGTAAACTTGCCTCTTACATATTCATCGGAATGTGCTTCACGAGGAGTGTTCCATGTGAAACCTTTCTCCTTTTTAGTGTAGAAAAGTATACAGTCAGCATTATTGCTCCAAGTTTTGCTGTCGCTGTGCGTGGTAGTTCTTTTCCAATCAATTTCATTTTTGAATGATCTTGCCCCAAAAACCGCATCCAGCAAAATCTTCAGATAATGGCTCGCCGTCGGGTCGCAGTGTAAATACAGGCTGCCGGTTGGCTTCAACACCCGATGCAGTTCCAGCAGGCGCACCGCCATCATGGCCAGATAGGCCATCATGTCATTGTCACCCAGAAAGCTGCGCATGGCGCGCAGCATGGTGGCGGCGGCGGCATTGGGGGAGCGGACAACCTCGCCAAACGCCTCTTCCGCGCTGTCATTCCAGTGCCAGGTATCGTCAAACGCCTCAATCTGCGCGGTGCTGTCATTGCCCTGCGGGCCTTTGAACAACACATTGTAGCTGGCATTGGAATTGAACGGCGGGTCCAGATAAATGAGATCGACGCTTTCATCGGCAATGCTGTCGCGCAAAACCGCAAGGTTATCGCCGTAATATAAATGGTTTGGCATGGGCGCCCCGATCATGGGTTAAGCAAAGCAGCAATTGGTTGCACAAAGCCTAACCTTTTGGGGATTCCGCGTGCAACCGCTTTCGCTTAACGGTCCTTCCACCCATACCCAGCATAAGCCAAGCCCAGCAGCCTTCGCCGCATTCCCGGGAAGGGGAACCTTGCGGGGGGTTCGCGCATGGGGGCGGGCAGGCTTTTGGGGGATTTCTGGCCGAGGATGATCTGCGCAAGCGCGGCACCGCAATAGCTGCCCATTGCGATGCCCGAGCCCTGATAGGCATGGGCGGTCCAGACATGGTCGTATCCCGGAACGGGGCCGCAATAGGCGGTGAGGCTGCGGTTCATGCAGACCAGCCCGCTCCAGAAATGCGGGGTTTCGACATGCGCCCAGGCCGGGAAGATCGCCTCGAAATCGCGGCGGATGCGGCGCTGCATCCGGGCCATATCACGCGGGCGCAGGTTGGTGCCGCCGCGCATCCCGAACATCATGCGGCCATCGGGCATAAGGCGGAAGTAGTGCAGCAGGCGGCGGGTATCGAAAACCGGCTCGGTTGCGCTCCATCCCTGGGCCTTCTGCTCGGCCGGGCTAATCACGCGGGTGACGATGATATTCGACGGCACGGGCAGATAGCGGCCATCCATCCAGGGCGCCAACCCGTCGGCGGAATAGCCGTTGGTGGCAATGATCACATGGCGCGCGGAAATACTGCCGCCCGGTGTGACCAGCCGGTTGGGCGCGCCTGCATGAAGCGCCATGACGGGCGCGTTGCCATAAATCCGAACGCCAGCCTTGCTGGCCGCGCGGGCCAGCCCCAACGTGTATTTCAGCGGGTTGAGCGCAAAGCCGATAGGGTGGTGCAGCGCGCCGTGAAAGGCGGGTGAGGTAAGGCCACGCTCGGCCAGTTGCGCCTGGCTGAACAGCTCGGCCTGAATGCCGAAACTGGCCTTCAGAAAGGCGGCGTCTTCGGCAAAACCCGCCGCATCGCGTGGCCGATGGGCCAAGGACCATTCGCCATGCCCATGCGCATCGGCCTGAATTTTCTCGGTTTTCAAAACCTCGCGCACATAGTCGACCGCGCCGGTCTGGGTGGCGATGAAGGCGCGGGCCTCGGTCAGCCCGAAGCGTTTGATCAGCGTGGCATTGTCGAGTTTCGAGCCGCCCATGCACACAAACCCGCCCGCGCGGCCGGATGCGCCCCAGCCGGGCCAGGCCGCGTCCAGCACCACAACGTCAAGCCCGCCCCTTGCCAGCAGGCGGGCGGCGTTCAGCCCGGTGAGGCCCGCGCCGATAATCGCCACATCGGCCCGCAAATCCCCATCGGGCCTTGCGGGCGGCTCGGGCAGAGTAACGGTGGTTTGCCAGAAATTGCCGGGGTCGGGCCGGGGCGCGTAGCTGGCGGTGGGGTAAAGGCGCTGCAGGCTCATTGCAGTTGCGCCGCTATGCGCGCGCAGGCGGTTTCGATCAGATCAAGCGTGCCGTCAAAATCGCCGCTATACCACGGGTCGGGCACATCCAGCGGGCTGGCCAAGCCTGCATAGGGCAAGAACTGCGCCACATGCGCACGGCCCGGAAAGGCCGGGTTCTGGCGCAGGTCATCCAGATTGCGCGCATCCATCGCAAGGATCAGGTCAAAATGCGCAAAATCATCGGCGCTGACCTGCCGGGCGCGTTGGGCGGAAATATCATAGCCGCGCGCCGCCGCCACAGCCTGTGCGCGGCTGTCTGGTGCATCGCCGCTATGCCAATCGCCGGTGCCGGCACTGTCGATACGCAGATCGGGGCTGGCCATATGGCGCATCACCCCCTCGGCCAGTGGCGAGCGGCAGATATTGCCAAGGCAGACAAACAGAAGTGACGTGGTCATGTATCCCCGCAGGCCAAAATGGCCTTTCGCCCACAAGTTTACGAGGGCCACCGCCCCAACCGCAAGCCGCAGCGCCCGGCATCGGCAAAAAGCCACTTAGTGGTTGGGGTGTCTGGCCCGACTTGGCGCAAAGGGCCATGCGACAAACGAAACAACCCCGCCAGCCGGGCTGACGGGGCTAAATTTCGTGCAAAGCCGATGGCTCAGGCGGCGGTGGCCTGTTTGGCGATCTCGCGCTTCACTTTAAGCGCGGCATCCGACAGCACATCGTCTTTTGCCTTGGCAAGATAGGCGTCAAGCCCGCCACGGTGGTCGACGCTGCGCAGCGTCGATGCGGCGATCTTGAACTTGAAGCTGCGGCCAAGCGTGTCCGAAGCCAGCGTCACATCATTCAGGTTCGGCAAAAAGCGGCGGCGGGTCTTGTTATTGGCATGGCTGACATTGTTGCCAGTCATCACGGCTTTGCCGCTCAGTTCACAACGACGGGACATGTCCGTCTCCTTCACATATGGTGTCTGGGGCTGCGCCGGGCTGCCCATAAATCTTGAAGCGCTTCTTTAGGGGCAAAGCCGCGGGGCGTCAAGGGATTCGCGTCGATTTGCTCAGCCGGCGCCAAGGCGTTTGGCAAGCGCATCCAAAAGCGCGCTCAGCGCGGCATCGGGGCTGGCGGTATCGCCTGAAACCCGCGCCTCGGCCTCGGCCCAGGCGCGGGCGATGGCGGGGTCGGATTTTAGCTGTGCAAGCAGCCCGTCACCCGCCGCGCGGCGAAACCCCTCCAGCGCCTGCTCCTTGCGCCGCCGCGCAATGCTGCCTTGGCTTTGGCGCGCCGCAAACAGCGATTGCATGGCCTGCCAGGCTTCCTTGAGCCCGGCACCCGTAAGGGCGGAAACCGGCATGGCACGGGGAAAACCCTCTGGGTCGTGCGCGCGTTTGCGCAACAGGCGCAGTGCAGCGGCATAATCGGCCACCGTGCGCCTTGCCTGTGCTTCCAGATCGCCATCGGCCTTGTTGATCAGGATCAGGTCGGCCACCTCCATGATGCCGCGTTTGACACCTTGCAATTCATCGCCACCCGCCGGGGCCAGCAGCAGGGCGAAGATATCGGTCATTTCGGCAACAATGGTTTCCGACTGGCCCACGCCGACCGTTTCCACCAGCACCACATCAAACCCCGCCGCCGCACAAAGTGCGATGGATTCACGCGTGCGCCGGGCCACGCCCCCAAGCGCCGTTTGGCTGGGCGAGGGGCGGATGAACGCCTCGGGCGCGCGGCTGAGCAGCTCCATACGGGTCTTGTCCCCCAGAATAGAGCCGCCGGAACGGGTTGAGCTTGGGTCGACCGCCAGCACAGCCACGCGCAGCCCTTGGGCGATCAGATGCAGGCCAAAGGCTTCGATGAAGGTCGACTTGCCAACCCCCGGCGTGCCGGACAGCCCGATGCGAATGGCCGCCTGCCCCGCCCCGGCCAAAGCGGCCAGCACCTCTGCCGCTTGCGCGCGATGATCAGCGCGCGTGCTTTCGATCAGCGTAATGGCGCGCGCCAGGGCGCGACGCTCGCCTTGCAGCACGGCCTGTGCCAAAGATTGTGAAGGTGGATCGACCGACATGGTTTGCCTTGCATTTCTATGCAAGCGGCATGGCATTATTGTGGGGAAATTGCAATTCGCATGGAGCATCTGGCGCGGCAGTCCACGCGATCAAACAATGCGCAAAGGTCGCTTCTTCACAGGCTTGTTCAGGTCTTGGCGGGTAGCTGTGCATCCGGGCTGGGTTTCGTGTTGCTCGATGTTCTTTGGCGCAGAATAGTGCGGCCCAGCACCAGAAGCGGCCCGAATATCGACACAGCCAGCAGCACGAATTTGGCCGTGGTCACAGGGCCAAGCAGGGCGGCCAGCAGGGGTGACGGCGCAGGATAGCCGAGCAGGAGTGCATGGATCATGCCATTCTCAAGCATGTCGACGGAAAACCAGACCAAGGGGATGGCGCGGAACAAATGGTGCCAGGCTGCGGGCTGCATCTGACTGGCGGCGAACCGGCCAAGTGTCAGGAGAAAGGCAAGCAGGGTCAGCGGGAACAGAACATCGCCGGTATAGGTTTCCAAAAGATAGGCCTCGCGGCCCCGACTTCCGAAAAGCTCAATCCGCTCCAGCACGTCGGATGCCTGGAACGACGGGCTTTGGTCGAAAAGCGGCGCCCCGCCCGTTGCGGCGGCTACGGCACCGGCACCGATTGGCAATTCGGTCAGGTGGGTGATGCCAAATGTGCCAAGCGCCAGCCCAAGCGTCAGCAGAACCGGCAGGCCGCCCGTTCTAAGCGATGTCAGCAGCAGACCGGCCAGCACGCCCAGCAGGAAGACAGTGGGGATGAATATCATATGCGCGGGTGTCATTGCGGCGTTCCTTTCTGCAATATTTATGGACATCTGTCCGTTTCAGGATGACACTCCACAATTGGCGCAAAGCGGCAAAATGAGAAATCTACACCAAACAGAAATACGTGCGTTAAAGGACAAGTGGCGGGGCGATGTTTGGAAACGAAGGGCAAACAGCATGACACGCGGCGAAGACCGGCGCGTGCGTCGCACCAGAAGGGCGCTGCAATCGGCGCTGTTCGAGATCGTGGTGACGCAAAGCTACGAGACAATCACCGTGGCAAATATCTGTGCAGCCGCCGATGTCGGGCGCTCGGCTTTTTACCAGCATTTCCAAGGCAAGGACGACCTGCTGCGCAGCGGCTTTGCGCAGCTCGAAGCCGATCTGGGCGCTAGCGGGGCCGGGCAGAAGGCTGGTTTCGTTGCGGATTTTCTGGACCATGCGTTGCAGCACCGGTTGCTCTATCGCGCGATGATGCGCAGCCAGGCCGCCCCGATCGTTTCGGCTGCAACCCGTCGCATTCTGGGGGCGAAAGCCCTGGAATCGCTGCCGCCCGTCAGCCCGTCAGGCATCCCCCGCGAACTCCGGGCGACATTGCTGGTCGATATGCTGCTTTCACTCACGCGCTGGTGGCTTGAGCGCGAAACACCGCAACCGGTTTGCGAGATCGAGGCGATGTTCCGCGAAATGGCTGCGGGAAGTCTTGGCGCGCCGCCACACCGCAGCGCCAGCCAGGGCTGACGGGGGGCTGGGAGGTGGCCAAATATGCGTTGCGAAACGCGATCCGCACGCGCGCGATGCTTTGCTTCGGCAAACCCATCACGGCTGGTGGTGCAAGACTCGTCGTTGGGCAGCAGCAGAGATTCGCCCTTATGCGGCCACAAGGCTCTGTCCAACACGCGGCGCAGTGTTAGACTGGCCGGATGATGACGGCCGCCCATTACAGTTTTCGCAACCTGACCCTGGATGATCTTGATTTGCTCGAATCATGGCAATCGCGCCCGCATATCCGGGAATGGTGGGGTTCAGATGCGCCTTTTGACAGGGCGAAACTGGCTGATCCGAAGGTCGCGCGCTGGATTGTTTCACATGCCGGGCGCCCCTTCGCATTCATGCAGGACTATTCGGTGCATGGCTGGGATGATCACCATTTTGCCAAGCTTCCCGAAGGGTCGCGCGGGATTGACCAGTATATTGGCGCGCCGGACATGATCGGGCTTGGGCATGGGACCGCGTTTATCGGCGCAAGATTGCGGATGCTCTTTGAAGCCGGAGCGCCCGTCATCGCAACCGACCCGCATCCGCAGAATGCGCGCGCAATTGCTGTTTATACGAAGCTGGGGTTTGAACCGTTCGGTCCGCCGCAGAAAACGCAATGGGGGTTGATCTTGCCGATGAAGGTGCCGCGCCCGGCGGTTATGCGTCGCTGATTAGCTGCGATGATACGGCCCGCCCGCCAGAATGGTCGCTGCGCGGTAAAGCTGTTCGGCCAGCATGACGCGCGCCAGCATATGCGGCCAGACCATCTTTCCAAGGCTCAGCGCGTAATCGGCTTGCGCCCGCAAACCGGGGTGCAGCCCGTCGGCACCGCCGATCAGAATCGCAAGCTCGCGGTTGTCCGTGTCGCGCCAGCCGGCCAGCGTTTCGGCAAATTGCGGCGATGTGGGCTGTTTGCCGCGCTCATCCAGCACCATGATCCGCGCGGCCCTGGGAATGGCGGTGCGCAGCAAATCTGCCTCGGCCGCCATGCCGCCGCCTTTGCGGTCATCCAGCTCCACAATTTCAGCGGGGCCAAGGCCAAGCGCGCGGCCTGTGCGCTCAAACCGTGTCAGATAATCGGTGATCAGCGCCGCTTCGGGCCCGCCCTTCTGGCGGCCGATCGCGCAAATCAGCACGCGCATCGTCTAGCGCGTGGCGGGCAGGTCCTGCCACATTTTCTCGAGCTGGTAGAACTCGCGCACTTCTGGGCGGAACAGATGCACGATGATGTCGCCGCAATCGATCAGCACCCAGTCGCCGGTTTCACGCCCTTCGGCGCGCGGCGTCTGGCCGATCTTTTCCTTCACGCGATCCATCAGCTTTTCGGACATGGCAGACACCTGGCGTGACGAGCGGCCCGAGGCGACAACCATATGGTCGGCAAAGGATGACTTGCCTGCAAGCGGGATTGCGACCACATCTTCGGCCTTGTCATCGTCAAGCGCGGCCAGAACAAGCGCGAGCATGGCGTCGCTTTGGGTTTTATCGCCACTGCGGGCGGGCGGTGCGCTGGGGCTTTCCGCAACAAGACGTTCCGACAGAACGCATCCTCCTGATTTCGCCCGGATCGGGCCTGATTACTTTGCCCTAGCACAGTGGCAAGGGCCACTCAACCCGGCCCGATGCCACGCGCCAAAGCCGGCAGCAAACCGCCGCAGATATTCCGGCAGGCGCGCAAGCTGCGTGTTATGCTGCGCGTTCTGGCACCGGACGGGGCTGAACGCGCATAAGGAATGTGGGGTGAAATATGAAAATTGCAACAATGGCAACCGGTGGCATTGGCGGGTTTCTGGCGGTGAAGCTGACCAGAACCGGCCATCAGGTGGCGACAATCGCGCGCGGTGCGCATTTGGACGCCATTCGCGCGCAGGGTCTGACGCTGGAGGGTGCCGCAGGCCGCGAAACGGTGCAGCCCTGGAAGGCAAGCGACGATCCCGCCGAAATCGGCCCGGTCGATGTGATCGTCTTTGGCGTGAAGGGCGATGCCCTGCCCGATGCCGCGCGCGCCTGCCTGCCCATGCTGGGGCCGGATACGCTGGTCATTCCGTTCTTGAACGGGGTGGAGGCGAGCGACCGTTTGCTGGAAATCCTGCCTGAACAGCATGTCGCGACCGGCGTTGCCAAAGTGTCGACCACGATTTCCGCGCCGGGGGTGATAACGCAAACCGGCGCATTCAACAGCTTTATCTTTGCCGAGCGCGATAGCCGCCCGTCGGCGCGTATCGCGGCCTTTCAGGCGGCGATCAACGATGCCGGCTCAAGCGCGCCACATACCGATGATGTGCAGCGCGAAGTGTGGTGGAAGTTTGCGCTGTTCTCGGCCCTGTCGGGCATTACGGCCACGGCGCGTTGCACCGTGGGCGATATGCTCGAAAATCCGGCGCTGAAGGACATGTCCAAAGCGGTGCTTGCCGAAACCGTTGCCTTGGGTCGCGCCAAAGGCGTGGCGCTGGAGCCGGGTATCGAGGGCCGGATCTGGGATGCGCTGGAAGCCCTGCCGCCACAGGGCCGCGCCTCGACCGCCATAGATATTGAACATGGCCGCCCGCTGGAGGTGGAGTGGGTTTCCGGCGCGGTTGTGCGTCTGGCCGCACAGAATGGTGTGGCAGCACCGCTGAACGGCGCGCTTTATGCGCTGCTGCAACCCTACCGTAACGGGCGGAAAGCCTAGCCGCTGGGCTTGGCGGTTTTGGCGGCGCGCCATTCCTCCATCATTGCATACATGATGATGATGGTGGGCAGCAGGTTCAGGCCCGGCATGTCGGTGCCTTCGCCCTTTTTCAGCTCTTTCATCTTTTCGGCAAGCTTTTTGGAGGGCAGCATCGGCTTTACGCGTTTCAGCGCAACCGCCAGCTTGCCGGGTTCGCGTTCGACATTGAGCTTGGACATTTTGCGCGCCCAGGGCATTTGGTCGGCCAAGGGTTTGATCTTGGCAAGAAGCGCCTTCATCCACTCGGCCTGTGGCTTTACGTTGTCGCCCAGGTTTTCCGCCTCGCGCCCGCCGATAAACCGGTCAAACGCGGCGGTTTTCTTCAAGAAAGACAGCGTTGCCTTGCGGTTTTTCTCGGTCAGTTCGGGGATGAACTCCATCCGCGGCAACTTTTTGGTGGCTTTCGTTATTTGCTTGTCGAGCTTGTCGAAGCCCTTCTCGAGGTCCTTGACCAGCTTTTTGGCTTTTTCGTCAGAATCATTTGGCATGTGCGTTTCCATGAAAAGGATCGGCGCGAATACAATGCGCCAAAAATATGCACGGCCGTAATTGGCCGGCGCAAGCTTAGCATGGAATCAAATCTTGCGCGAAATAATTGAATGCGGGCAGCGCCAGCGCCGCCCGCAAGGCACATGCCTAGGCGCGGACCAGCTTTTCGTAGCTTTCGGCCACATCGCGGGCCATCGCGCCAACCTCGAAATTATAGTCGCCAATCTGGCCCACGGGCGTGACTTCCGCCGCCGTTCCTGTCAGCCAGCATTGCTGAAAGCCTTCCAGCTCTTCGGGCATGATATGGCGTTCATGCACCTTGATCTGCTTGTCTTTCAACATGCCGATCACCGTCTGTCGGGTCAGGCCGTTCAAAAAGCAATCGGGCAGGGGCGTATGCACTTCGCCGTCTTTCACAAAGAACATGTTGGCGCCCGTCGCCTCGGCCACATAGCCGCGATAGTCAAACATCATCGCATCTGAACAGCCCTTGGCCTCGGCGGCGTGTTTGGACATGGTGCAGATCATGTAAAGCCCGGCGGCCTTGGCCTGGCTTGGCGCGGTTTCGGGGCTGGGGCGCTTCCATTTGGCAATGTCGAGCTTGGCGCCCTTCATCTTTGCATCGCCATAATAGCTGCCCCATTCCCAGGCGGCGATGGCCATGCGCACCGGGTTGCGCTTGGATGCAACGCCCATATCCTCGCCCGCGCCGCGCCATGCAACGGCGCGGATATAGGCGTTGTCCCAGTTATTAGCCTTCAAAACTTCGGCCTTGGCGGCCTCGATCTCATCCACCGAATAGGGGATGTCCATGTCGATCAGCTCGCCCGATTTCAGCAAACGGGCCGAATGGTCGCGACCACGGAAGATTTTGCCATCATAGCAGCGCTCGCCCTCAAATACCGAGCTGGCATAGTGCAGCGCATGGGTCAGAATATGCACATTGGCCTCGCGCCAGGGCTGCAATTTGCCATCCATCCAGATAAAACCGTCGCGGTCACTATACGCTGCCATGAGCCTGATCCTTTGTTTCCGTCGCGGTTTTTGCGCCAACGGGATATTGCGAATGTTGCTGAATTGCCGCGCAATGCGACAGATTCTTGCGAAACTGATTGCAGGCCTAACATTGCCCCCTTATCATGTCAATAAAACTGACATAAACTGTGATCGACCGAAACAGCGAGGCCAAACATGCACGCGCCAGGCATAAATTCCAAAGCGACCCGGTCAGAGCAGCTTCTGTTTCTGACCGATGACCAGTTGCGCCAGGGCATCGAGCTGATGTTCTTTGCCTATCGCGGCTTCACGGCCGACCCGGACATGATTCTCGAAACGATGGAATATGGGCGCGCGCATCATCGCGCCATCCATTTCATCGGGCGCAAACGCGGGCTGACGGTGAATGAATTGCTGGGCATTCTGGGTGTGACCAAGCAATCGCTGAACCGAGTGCTGCGCCAGTTGATCGATGATGGTCTGGTGGAAAACCGCGTGGGCCTGCGCGACCGGAGGCAGCGCAACCTGTTTCTTACCGAAGCCGGCGAAAACCTCGAGCGCAAGCTGTCAGACGCGCAGCGCCAGCGGATGCGCGCCGCCTATGCCAAGGCCGGGCCAGAGGCCGTGGCCGGGTTTCGCACGGTGCTGGAACAGATGATCGACCCGGATATCGCACGTATCGTGCAATCGCTGCTGATGGATGCCGCGCCATGAACGGGGCCGCACCGGCGATGGATGCGCATCTGCTGATCATCGATGATGATGCGCGGATACGCAGCCTGTTGCAGAAATTCCTGCAAAAGAACGGCTATATGGTGTCGGTCGCGCGCGACGCCGCCCATGCCCGCCGCCTGTTGGCCGGGCTGGAATTTGACCTGCTGGTCATGGATGTGATGATGCCGGGCGAAGACGGTTTCACGCTGACCCGCGATTTGCGCCGCTCGATGGCCACGCCGATTCTGCTGCTCACCGCGCGGGGCGAGGCGGAAGACCGGATCAAGGGGCTGGAGCTTGGGGCCGATGATTACCTTGCCAAACCCTTCGAGCCGAAAGAGCTTTTGCTGCGCGTCCATGCCATTCTGCGCCGCGTGCCCAAAGACACCCGCCTGCCCAGCCCGCCGCGGATGTTGCAGCTGGGTGCCGTGCGCTACGATATCAGCCGCGCCGAGCTTTGGGCGGGCGATGCGCCCGTGCGCCTGACCTCGACCGAAAGCGCGCTCATGCGGATATTTGCCGCGCAGCCGGGGCAGGCGCTGAGCCGGCTGGAACTGGTGGACGAGCTTGGCCGCACGGGCGGTGATACACAGGAACGCGCGATTGACGTGCAAATTACCCGCCTGCGCCGCAAGATCGAGGCGGATAGCAAGCAGCCCCGCTACCTGCAAACCGTGCGCGGTGCGGGCTATATGCTGGTGCCGGACTAAGGGAGAGTAAGATGGCCGACCATGCGATGATTACCATTGCCGATGACTATTTCAGCAAGGGCTGCGGGCGCTGTGCGCGCTTTGCCACGCCCGATTGTTCGACCCGCCGCTGGATTGACGGGCTGAACGATCTGCGCCGCATCTGCCTGGATATGGGGCTGGTCGAGGTCGTGAAATGGGGCCACCCCTGCTATATGTATGAAGACCGCAATATCGCGATGATCGGCGCGTTTCGGGGCGATTTTCTGCTGACCATGTTCAACGCCGCGCTGCTGAAAGACCCCGAGGGGATTTTGAAAAAACGCGGCCCGAATGCCCGCGTGGCCACCGAGTTCAACTTCACCGATACTGCCGAAGTCGTCGCGCAAGAGGAGGTGATTCGCACCTATATCGCCGAGGCGATCGGCTATGCCAAAGCCGGTATCAAGCCCGAAAAAATTGTGCGCGATATCGACATGCCCGACGAGCTGACCAACGCGCTTGACGATGACCCCGAACTCGCCGAAGCCTTCGACGCGCTCACCCCCGGGCGGCAGCGCAGCTATATGTTCAACCTGAACAGCGCCAAAAATTCATCCACACGGGTGAAGCGGATTGCGAAGTTTCGCGACAAGATCATCGCGGGCAAGGGCGCTTTGGAGCGGTGACGACAGCCTCGTCAAGCGAATGATTTGCTCTGTCGGTCAGCCTTCCGACTTTGACTTCACCCGCCGCCGCCGCAACATATTCAGCCCCTCGACCAGCGCCGAGAACGCCATCGCGGCATAAATATACCCTTTGGGCACATGCGCGCCGAGGCCTTCGGCGATCAGCGTCATGCCGATCATCAGCAAGAACCCGAGTGCGAGCATCACTACGGTGGGGTTGGCTTGCACGAAATTGGCCAGCGGGGTGGCGGCCAGCAGCATCACGCCGACGGCCACGACCACGGCGACAATCATGATCGGCAAATGGTTGGTCATGCCCACGGCGGTGATGATCGAATCGATCGAGAAGACCAGATCGAGTAGCAATATCTGCGCGATCACAGCACCAAAGGCCATGCTGGCGGGGCTGTCAAACACATCGTTATCGCCATGCGGGTCGACATTGTGGTGAATTTCGGTTGTCGCCTTCCAGACCAGAAACAGCCCGCCCGCAATAAGAATCAGGTCTTTGATTGAAAGCGGCTGGCTGAAGATTTCCATGAACGGCTGGTCAAGCTGCACCACCCAGGCAATGCCCGCCAGAAGCACCAGCCGAAATACCAGCGCAAGGCCAATGCCAAGTCGGCGGGCGCGGGCGCGCTGGCCTTCGGGAAGCTTGTTGGTCAGGATGGAGATGAACACCAGATTGTCGATGCCCAGCACGATTTCCATGACAATCAGCGAGACAAGCGCAACCCAAGTCGACGGTTGGCTGAACAGGATGAGGAGCGCGTCCATAATGTCGGTCTTTCAATATGTCTCAGTTGCGAATCTCGTCATGGCCCACACCCCATAGATTGGATTTGGGCATCCAGCCGCTGTAACCATCGGCAGTTATCTCACACCAATCGGCGGTGCAGCGGCCAAGGCGGCCGATCACGCCGTTTTCCGTCATGGCGCGGATGGCCGAATTTTCGCGCGGATCGGCGTAAAGCGGGGCGTTGTCGGCCACAACCAGCGCGGTGCGCACACCGCTCAGCAAGGTGTAGTGCATCCAGCCACCGGCCCCGTCCACATCGCGCACACGGCGCCAATTGTCGAACTCGGCGGTAACCTGTAGCGGCGTTCCGCGATGCAGGAAAACCCAGTCCACCCGGTGGTTGAGCGAGGGGCCGCGCCGCACATTCGCGTTGGATGATTTGAGCGATACAAAGCGCGGCACTGGCAGCCCGGTGACCGCGCCCGGCTCGGATTCATCCTGAGCGATGGCCGCCATAGGTAGTGTGCAGGCCAGACCTGCCAAAAATTTCCGCCGCGTGCTGATCATTCCGCCTGTTACCCTTGTTCCCGTTCTGGCACATGACCTTGCGCTGCTTTGGCGAATCTGAAGCCGATCTGACGCCGATTTGTCATTGCCAAGGCGCGCCCAGATGCGATGATAGCAGGTAAACCCAAGCGAAAGGAACCGAGAAACGCATGTCTGGCAAACGCCTCAAAGTGATCGTGACCCGCCGCCTGCCCGAACCGGTTGAAACCCGGCTTGGCGAGTTGTTCGATGTAACGCTGAACAGCGATGACCACCGCTTCAGCCGCGGTGAACTGGCCGAGGCAATGGCGCGCGCCGATGTGCTTGTGCCCACGCTTGGCGATGCGATTGACCAGCGGCTGCTGGCCCAGGCCGGCCCGCAGCTGCGGCTGATCGCCAATTATGGCGCTGGGTTTGACCATATCGATGTGCAAACCGCGCTGAGCCGCAATATCATTGTAACCAACACGCCCGGCGTGCTGACCGAAGACACGGCCGATATGACGATGGCGCTTATACTGGCCGTGCCGCGCCGGCTGCGCGAAGGCAATTTGCTGATGCAAAAGGGCGAATGGCAGGGCTGGTCGCCCACGGCGCTTATGGGCCACCGGATTGGCGGCAAGCGGTTGGGCATTCTGGGCATGGGGCGCATCGGGCAGGCCGTGGCGCGGCGCGCGGCCGCCTTCGGGTTGCAGGTGCATTATCACAATCGCCGCCGCCTACATGCCGATACCGAGGAACGTTTGGCCGCGACATGGTGGGAAAGCCTTGATCAGATGCTTGCGCGGGTCGATATCCTGTCGGTCAACGCACCGCATACGCCCAGCACGTTCCACTTGCTCAACGCGCGGCGGCTGAAGCTGATGAAGCCAAGCGCCTATATCGTCAATACCAGCCGGGGCGAGGTGGTGGATGAGAACGCGCTTACCCGGATGCTGCGCGCCGGCGAGTTGGCGGGTGCGGGCCTGGATGTGTATGAGCATGGCAACGACATCAACCCCCGCCTGCGCGGGCTGGACAACGTGCTGTTGCTGCCGCATATGGGCAGTGCAACACAGGAAGGCCGGCTGGAGATGGGTGAAAAGGTGATCATCAACATCAAAACCCATGCCGATGGCCACCGCCCGCCCGACCAGGTTCTGCCGAGTATGCTTTAACGTGCCAGCCCCCAAACAAGACGAGATCGTGCGCAGCATCATGACGCTGGCCATCGGCGCGATTGGCGCGGGCCTGGCGCGGCAGATCAACCTGCCCATGTTCATGCTGACCGGCCCGGCCATTGCTGTGGCGCTGGCGGGGTATTTTGGCCTGCCGGTGATGATGGCGCAATTGATGCGCAACATCATCTTTCTGGTGATTGGCGTGGCGATTGGCGCGGGCATGAATGCCGAAGCCAGCGCCGCCATGCTGCACTGGCCGTTGGCCTTTATCGTGCTGGGCGTCGCGCTTATGCTAATCATGTGGCTGAGCCTTGTGATGCTGCAAAAGCTGTTTGGCTATGATCGCAACACAGCCATTCTGGCCTCGGTTCCCGGCCATCTGAGCTATGTGATGTCCTTTGGTCCGAATGCCAAAGCCGATATGTCGCGCGTGTCGATCGTGCAATCGGTCCGGCTGCTGGCGCTGTCTTTCACCGTGCCGTTTCTGGCCGCGCTGCTGGGGATCGATACCAGCCTTGCTGCCCTTGCCCCGGCAGTGCCCATGAACTCTGTCAGCTTTGCGCTGTTGCTGTTTGTGTCGGTTTTCGTGGGTGTCGGGCTGAACGCTCTGAAACTTCCATCGGCATTGCTTATCGCCGGAATGCTGGTATCGACCTTCGCTCAGGTCTTTGGGTTGGTGCGCGGCGCGCCCAGCGCCGATATCATGCTTGCCGGGCTCATTGCGGTTGGCGCGCTGCTTGGCTGCCGGCTTTCGGTGCTGCGCCGCGCGGCTTTGGCCAAGGGGCTGGTCGCCGGTCTGGCGACAACCCTGCTGGCCGTGGCCGTTGCCGGTGCCGCGGCCTTTGGTGCGGGGCTGATGACCGGCCAGCCGTTTTTGCACGTGCTTGTGGCCTTTGCGCCCGGCGGGCTGGAAACGATGGTGGCGATGGGCGCCGTGATAGGCGCCGATGCGGGGTTTGTGGCGGCGGCGCATATTGCGCGGCTTTTCATGCTGACGGGGCTGGTGCCGCTGTTTCTGGGCCGTGGCCCGCGCAAACAGAACAGCCCGCGCGACGCGCAACCGTAAGGCTGCGCGTCTCGCCCCACAGCCCGTCATAAATGGTCATGCGCCCGGCAAGGCTGGCACCGCCTGCCTGTGCGATGAATTTTACTGCCTCCAGCGCCATCATACTGCCCATCACACCGGCCAAAGCGCCTACGATACCGGCTTCCGAGCAGTTCGGCACCAGCCCCGGCGCGGGTGCTTCGGGAAAGATGCAGGCATAACAGGGCGCGCCCTTGGCGGGGTGATAAAGGCTCATCTGCCCGTCCCACTGGCTCATCGCGGCGGCCAGCAGCGGGGTTTTCAGCGCCACACTGGTGGCGTTGACCAGATAACGGGTGGCAAAATTGTCAGAACCATCAAGCACAAGGTCATGGCCTGCCAGCAGGTTTGCGGCATTCTCATCGGTAAGCCGCAGTTGCACGGGCTGCACCGAAACACCGGGGTTGAGCGCGGCCAGCGTGGCCTGCGCGGCCAGCACCTTGGGTTGGCCGATATCGCTTGTGGCAAAAATCACCTGCCGTTGCAGGTTTGACAGGCTGACCCTGTCATCATCAATCAGCGTGACATGGCCAATGCCCGCAGCGGCCAGATACAGGCAAAGCGGCGCACCCAGCCCGCCTGCACCCACCACCGCCACGCGCGCATGGCGCAGACGCGCCTGCCCGGCCCCGCCAATTTCGCGCAGCACGATATGGCGTGCATAGCGGTCAAGTTCGGCGGGGTCCATCGCTCAGCCGATCCCGTCAAACAGCGCCGAAGACAGGTAACGTTCGGCAAAACTGGGGATGATCACAACTATGCGCGCGCCCGCCATATCGGGGCGTTCGGCAATTTCAAGCGCGGCGGCAAGCGCCGCACCCGAAGATATGCCCACCGGAATACCCTCCAGGGCCGCCACGCGGCGCGCGGTTTCCAGCGCGGTTTCATTGCCGATGGTCAGCACCTCGTCGATCAGCTCGCGGCGCAGAATCGCGGGCACAAACCCGGCGCCGATGCCCTGAATTTTATGCGGCCCCGGCTCGCCGCCCGAAAGAACCGGGCTGTCTTCGGGCTCTACCGCCACGATTTTGACCGCCGGGTTGCGCGCCTTCAGCACCGAACCAACGCCGGTAATCGTGCCGCCTGTGCCCACGCCGGAAATGAACACATCGACCTTGCCACCGGTATCGGCCCAGATCTCCTCGGCCGTGGTGCGGATGTGGATTTCGGGGTTGGCGGGGTTTTCAAACTGCTGCGGGATGATCGCACCGGGGGTGGCGGCGGCAATCTCCTCGGCCTTTGCGATGGCGCCCTTCACGCCCTTGTCAGCCGGGGTCAGCACCAGTTCGGCCCCTAATAGCGCCAGCATCTTGCGGCGCTCAAGCGACATGCTTTCCGGCATGGTCAGAATAACGCGATAGCCGCGCGCCGCCCCCACAAAGGCCAGCGCAATGCCGGTATTGCCCGAGGTAGGCTCGACCAGCACACCGCCAGCTTTGAGCGTGCCCGAGGCTTCCAACGCATCAATCATCGAAACACCGATCCGGTCCTTGACCGAGGCGATGGGGTTGAAGAATTCCAGCTTCGCCAGAATCTCCGCACTGGCGCCTGCGTCTTTGGCAAGCCGCGACAGGCGCACAAGCGGGGTGCCGCCAATGGTTTCGGTAATGTCATTATAGGTGGTTTGGCGGGGGGGCATGGGCATGGGCGAGTGTCCTCAGATCGTGAAATCAATGGTTTCATCATCTGTGCGGCCAATGCCTGCGGCACGGGCCTGGTTGCACAGGTCTTCCATGCTGATCTTATCCAGCCTGGATAGCAACTCGTTCTGGTGCTTTTCCCAGATCGGGCCAATGATTTGCGTGCCAAGCTCGGCCCCGCCGATGCTGGCATCTTCATCGGCATCCATCTGGCTGATCACCCGCACCACATCACCCAGGGTCACCTTGCGGCGTTCGCGCGCCAGCGTATAGCCGCCGCGCGGGCCGCGCACGCCTTTCAGCACGCCCTTGCGCACCAGATGCTGCAAAACCTGCTCCAGATAACGCTGTGGAATACCCTGACGTGCGGTGATATCGCGCGATTGCACGGGGTTGGGGCGGGCGTTATAGGCCACATCCAGAACCGCCTCGATGGCCAGCAGGGTTTTGCGGGTCATGCGCAATATCATGTCCTCACACTCCGGTCGAGCCAAAGCCGCCGAAGCCGCGCGCGGTCGGGCTCAGGCGATCGGTTTCAACAATTTTGGCGCGCAAAACCTGCGCCAGCACGGCTTGGGCGATACGTTCGCCATGTGCGATGGTCACGGGCGTATCCGACAGGTTCACCATGATCACCCCGACTTCGCCGCGATAATCGCTGTCAATCGTGCCCGGCGCGTTCAGAATGGTCAGCCCGAGTTTGAGCGCAAGGCCCGAGCGCGGGCGGATTTGAACCTCATGGCCCGGCGCAATTTCAAAATGAAGCCCGGTGGGCACCAGCGCACGACCCAGCGGCGGCAGGGTCAGGTTTTCGCCCATAAGGTCGGCGCGCAAATCCATGCCCGCAGCCCCGGCGGTTTCATAGGCGGGCAGGGGTAGCATGGCATCGGCCCATGCGGCGCGGGCAATGTGCAAGATGCTCATGCCTGCCCCCCCAAGGCATCGGCAATGCGCGCGGCAAGTCGCCTGGCCACTTCGGCCTTTGCGGCGCGCGGCCAGGTTTCGGCACCTGCCGCAGTGATCAGCGTCACCGCATTCTCATCGCCGCCCATGATGCCGGTTTCGGGGCGCACATCATTGGCGACGATCCAGTCACAGCCCTTGCGAAGGCGCTTTTCGCTGGCATTTCTGACCACATCATCGGTTTCCGCCGCAAAGCCCACCACAAGGCGCGGGCGGTTTTTGCCCCAGTTTGCGATGGTTTTCAGAATGTCGGGGTTTTCGGTGAATTGCAGCGCGGGCAGTGCGCCGCTTTCGGTTTTCTTGATCTTGCTGCTGGTCTGCTCCGCCATGCGCCAATCGGCCACCGCCGCCGCGCAAATGGCGGCATCAAGCCCTATTTTCGCGGCATTTTCCACCGCTGCCAGCATCTCGGCCGCGGTTTCAACCTTCACCACATTCACCCCCAAAGGCGGCGGCACGCTGGCCGGGCCGGTGATGAACTCGACCTGCGCGCCCAAAGCCGCAAGTGCCGCCGCAATCGCCGTGCCCTGCGCACCGGATGAGCGGTTGGCGATATAGCGCACCGGGTCAATCGGCTCATGTGTGGGGCCGGAGGTGACAAGAATGCGTTTGCCCTTCAGCGGCCCGTTGCCCAGCAGCGCGGCGATGGCAGAGAAAATCTCGGCAGGCTCGGCAAGGCGACCGGGGCCAAACTCGCCACAGGCCATATCGCCTTCATCCGGGCCGATACGTTGAATGCCATCGGCGGCCAGTTGCGCCAGATTGCGCTGCGTGGCCGGGTGCAGCCACATGCGCACATTCATGGCGGGGGCAATCAGCACCGGTTTATCGGTGGCCAAAAGCAGGGTGCTGGCCAGATCATTGGCAATGCCATGCGCCATTTTGGCCAGCAAATCCGCCGTTGCGGGGGCCACAACCACCAGATCGGCGGCGCGCGAAAGCTGGATATGGCCCATCTCCGCCTCGTCATTCAGATCGAACAGCGCCTCGTTCAGCTTTTCACCAGCCAGAGCAGACACCGAAAGCGGGGTCACGAACTCGGCGCCTGCCTTGGTCAGCACGGGCCGCACTTTCACCCCCGCCTCACGCAGCAAGCGGATGAGCAGCAGAGATTTATAGGCCGCAATCCCGCCGCCGATAATCAGCAAAATGGATTTACCCTGCATCATGCCACCTTCTGGTTAACCCTGAGATACAGGTGTATATCATACCAATCCCCGCATTCTAACTGTATTTAAGCCGCGATCAGGCGCCATGACGCTAACGTGAAGGTTTGGCTTGCTTTTTTGCCCCCGGCTTTGTTTATGTTCCTGCGATTGGTTAACAACAGGCGATGCTGTGTCGGGAAAATTTCCAAAAATTTCGCTCATCCTGGGTGGGGCGAGTTCGGGGAAATCGGCTTTTGCCGAACAGCATGTGCTGAAATCGGGCCGCAAGCCGGTTTATATGGCCACCTGCACCGCCGATGATGCTGAAATGCAGGCCCGTATCCGCCGCCACCGCGAGCGCCGCGATGGCCGCTGGCGCGAGCTGGAAGTGCCGCTGGAACTGGCCAATGCGCTGGGCTGGATCGCGGCGGACGAAATAGTTCTGGTCGATTGCATGACCCTGTGGCTGAGCAACCTGATGGAGGCCGAGCGCGATATCGACGAGGCGCTGGCGTTGTTTTTGCGGCAGATGCAGGCCTGCGCGCAGCCGATCGTGCTGGTCAGCAACGAGCTTGGCATGGGGCTGGTGCCGGAAACCTCGCTTGGCCGCCGCTTTCGCGACCAGCAGGGCAAGATCAACCAAAGCCTTGCCAAAGCCGCCGATGTGGTGACCTTTGTGGCCGCTGGCCTGCCGCTCACGCTCAAGGGCAAGCTGCCATGAGCCTGCGGCTCTGGCTGGTGCGCCACGGGCCGACCCATGCCAAAGCGCCGGTTGGCTGGCGCGACCTGCCCGCCGATCTGAGCGACGGGGCCGCCATTGCGCGGTTGCGCGCCGCCCTGCCCGAAGCAGCGCCGCTCATTTCATCCGACCTTGGCCGCGCGGTCACGACCGGCGATACACTCGTCAGCGGCGCGCGCCTTGCGCATGATGCCGCGCTGCGCGAGATCAATTTCGGGCGCTGGGACGGTGTGCCGCATGATGCGCTGCCCGCCGTAGACGCCCCGCTGGCGCGCCGGTTCTGGGAGCAGCCCGGCGACATTGCCCCGCCCGAGGGCGAAAGCTGGAACATGATGGCGGCGCGGGTGGCCGGCGCTGTCGACAGGCTTTGCGCAAGCAATACCGGCGATCTGGTCATCGTGGCGCATTTCGGCGCGCTGCTCTCGATCATCCAGCGCGCTGCCGCCATGCCGCCCGCCGCGGCGTTTTCCTTTACGCTTGCACCCCTGTCGCTGAGCCGGGTCGATTATCTGGCGCCGGGCAAATGGCGCGTCGAGCGGGTTAATCACTGCCCGTAATGGCATTGCGCAGAATTGCTGATTGGACGGGTGCCGCGCCCTGTGCTGTTCTGAGGAAAAGCCGGAGGATTGCATGACACATGAACTTGCCATTGGCGACAGAACCTATTCAAGCTGGTCGCTGCGCGGCTGGCTGGCCTTTGCCGGTTTTAACATTCCGCTCACCACCCGCAAGGCGCGCATGTATTCGCCCGAATTTGCCGCCCTTCTGGCCGATTTCGCCCCCGCACGGTTGGTGCCTGCCGCGCGTATCAACGGCACGGTGGTGTGGGACACTCTGGCGATTGCCGAAACCCTGGCCGAGCTTTACCCCGAAAAACATCTTTGGCCTGCTGCCCCGACCGCGCGCGCCCATGCCCGCGCCATTGTCGCCGAAATGCATTCGGGCTTTGTTGCCCTGCGCAGCGCCTGCACGATGAACCTGCGCCATAGCTATGCGGGCTTTACGCCCAAAGCCGAGGTGCTTGCCGATGTGGCGCGGGTTGAACAGCTTTGGGAAAGCTGCGCGGCGCATGATGAAAGCGGCGGCGGCTGGCTCTTTGGCCACTATTCGCTGGCCGATGTGTTCTATGCGCCGGTTGCGACGCGCATCGCAACCTATAACCTGCCCGTTGGGCCGCGCGCGCAAACCTATGTCGCAAAAAGCCTGGCGTTTCCGGCCTTTCGCCGCTGGCGCGCGATGGGTCTGGCCGAGGGCTTTGTGCAGCCGGGCTATGACCTTGACCTGCCCAGCAGCCCCTGGCCCGGCCCGACCCCGCTTGCCGCGCGGGCTGTTGAAGGCAAGGCGGCGATTAACACGCTATGCCCCTATTCCGGCAAGCCCGTGGCGGCAAATGCGCTGTTGGAGATTGACGGGCAGGTCATCGGCTTTTGCAACCCCTTCTGCCGCGACAAGACCCTGCACGACCCCGAAGCCTGGCCCGAAACGATGGCGCTTCTCACCGGGCGTTAACACCCAATTAACCCTGTTTGGCGCATCGTGGCGGCGAGTGGGGGCAGGATGCAGGCGATCAGTTATACAGTGGCGTTTCACGGGGTGGAGCCGCGCCTTGTGGAGGTGCAGGTTGCGGTCTCGCCCGGCCTGCCGGCCTTTGCAATTGTCGGCCTGCCCGACAAGGCGGTGAGCGAGGCGCGCGAGCGGGTGCGCGCCACGATATCAGCACTTGGCCTTGCCCTGCCCGCCAAGCGCATTACCGTCAATCTTGCACCTGCCGACCTGCCCAAGGAAGGTTCGCATTTCGATCTGCCCATCGCGCTGACCCTGCTGGCCGCGATGGAGGCATTGCCGATTGACCAGATCGGCGAGGTTCTGTCCTTGGGCGAGCTATCGCTCGACGGGCGGTTGGTGGCGGTTGCGGGTGCCTTGCCCGCAGCACTTGCGGCGGCCGAGAATAATTGCACGCTGATCTGCCCGGCGGATTGTGGCGCCGAGGCGGCATGGGTTGAAGCGGCGCGCGTGCTGGCGCCTGAAAGCGTGCTGGCCATCATCAACCATTTCGCCGGACGCGCGGTGATGAACGATGCCAGCCCCGGCGAGGTGCGCGCGCCTGACAGGCAGCGCGACATGGCCGATGTGCGCGGGCAGGAGCGCGCCAAGCGCGCGCTGGAAATTGCCGCCGCCGGGCGGCACAATCTGTTAATGGTTGGCCCGCCGGGGGCGGGCAAGTCGATGATGGCGGCGCGCCTGCCGGGCCTTCTGCCGCCGCTCAGCGCCGCCGAGGCGCTGGAAACCTCGATGATCCATTCGGTGGCCGGGCTGCTCGATGCGGGCGGCATTTCGCGCACGCGCCCCTACCGTGCCCCGCATCATTCGGCCAGTATGCCGGCGATTGTGGGTGGCGGGCGTGGCGCCAAGCCGGGCGAGATCAGCCTTGCGCATAATGGTGTGCTATTTCTGGACGAGCTGCCCGAATTTCCGCGCCCCGTGCTGGAAACCCTGCGCCAGCCGCTGGAAACCGGCGATGTCATGGTTGCGCGCGCCAATGCGCATGTGCGCTACCCTTGCGCCTTCATGCTGGTTGCTGCCGCCAACCCCTGCCGTTGCGGCTGGATGAGCGACCCGGCACAAGCCTGCAGCCGCGCCCCCAAATGCGGCGATGACTATATGGGCCGAATTTCCGGCCCGCTGCTCGACCGGTTCGATCTGCGCATAGATGTGCCCGCCACGGCGATCAGCGATTTGCAAAAGCTGCAACCGGGCGAGCCGAGTGCCGCCATTGCCGCGCGCGTAACCGCCGCGCGTGATCTGCAGCGCAGCCGCTACGCCAGCAAGGGGATAACCACAAATGCACAGGTTGAAGGCGACCATCTGATCGCGGTTGCCGCCCCCGATGCGGCGGCTTTGGCCTTGCTCGGGCAGGTGGCCAGCCGGTTCAGCCTGTCGGCCCGCGCCTATCATCGTATTTTGCGCGTGGCGCGCACGATTGCCGATCTGGCGGGCGCGGAGTCTGTGGGCAAGGCGCATATCGCCGAGGCGGTGGCTTATCGAATTGGGCAAGGTTAGCGCCGGTCGTGGGGGCAGATGCCTCCGGCGGGGATATTTTAGAGCAAAAGATGGCGGCGGGTCAGTCTTGATTGGCGCGGCGTTGATACCAGTTCAGCACATAAAGGCGGATGGCGGTGGCCAGCCCGCATGTGCCGATGCGCTGGCTGTCGATTTCATTGGCAAGCTCGGTAATGGTCTGGCCGTTTTCGGCGGCAATCTGGCGAAAGGCGCGCCAGAACGGGTCTTCCAGCGAGACCGAGGTGCGGTGGCCTTTGAGGGTGAGCGAATGTTTGACGGGGCGCGCATCAGCCATCGCGCTTATGCCCGTCATGGTCGCGCGCTGCCTTGGCGGCGCGGGCGGCGTGCAGGTCGCGCGCGGGCTTGGTTTGGCCGTGGCGTGCGGCATTCTCATCGCCCTTGCGGGCCGCTTCGGCGCGCGCGGCGGATTTGCGCGCGCGCTTCAGGTTGATCGGCTTGCCGTTCACTTCGGCCCGATCATGTCTTCGGGGCGCACGACGGCATCGAAGGTTTCACCATCGACAAAGCCAAGGGCAATCGCCTCTTCGCGCAAGGTCGTGCCGTTCTTATGCGCGGTTTTGGCGACTTTCGTGGCGTTGTCATAGCCGATTGTGGGGGCAAGTGCTGTCACCAGCATCAGGCTTTCTTTCATCAACGCATCGATCCGCTTCACATTGGCCTGCGTTCCAACCACCATATGATCGGTGAAGCTGGCGGCCGCGTCGCCCAGCAATTGCATGGATTGCAGCACGTTATAGCTCATCATCGGGTTATAGACGTTGAGTTCGAAATGGCCCTGCGAGCCTGCAAAACCCACGGCAGCGTCGTTGCCCATGACCTGGGCGCAAACCATTGTCAGCGCCTCGGCCTGCGTGGGGTTGACCTTGCCGGGCATGATCGAGGAGCCGGGTTCGTTTTCCGGCAGGATCAGCTCACCAAGGCCGGAGCGCGGGCCGGAGCCGAGCAGGCGCATGTCATTGGCGATTTTGAACAGGCTGGCGGCCACGGTTTTCAGCGCGCCGGAGAACATGACCATTGCATCATGGGCAGCGAGGGCTTCAAACTTGTTGGGTGCGGTCACAAAGGGCAGGCCGGTGATGGTGGCGATTTCGGCCGCCACGCGCGTATCCCATCCCTTTTTGGTGTTGAGGCCCGTGCCAACCGCGGTGCCGCCCTGGGCAAGTTCGTATATATCGGGCAGACAGGCCTTTACCCGTTCAATGCCCTTGGCCACCTGATGCGCATAGCCGCCAAATTCCTGCCCAAGCGTGAGCGGGGTTGCGTCTTGCGTATGGGTGCGGCCGATTTTGATGATGTCTTTGAATTCATCGGACTTCGCCACCAGCGCGCCGTGCAGCTTGTTCAGGCCCGGCAGCAATGTATCACGCGCCATCATGCCAATGGCGACATGCATGGCGGTGGGGAATGTGTCGTTCGAGGACTGGCCCATATTGCAATGGTCATTCGGATGCACAGGCTTTTTGGAGCCCATGACCCCGCCGAGCATTTCAATCGCCCGGTTCGAGATGACCTCATTGGCGTTCATGTTGGATTGCGTGCCCGAGCCGGTTTGCCACACGACCAGCGGGAAATTATCGTCAAACTTGCCTTCGATCACCTCGGTTGCGGCGGCGGCGATGGTTTGGCCAAGCGCCGCATCCATATCGCCCTGCGCCACATTGACCAGCGCACAGGCTTTCTTGATCACGCCAAGCGCGCGGATGATGGCCACCGGCTGACGCTCCCAGCCGATCGGGAAGTTGATGATGCTGCGCTGGGTTTGCGCGCCCCAATATTTATCGGCGGGCACGTCAAGCGGGCCAAAGCTGTCGGTTTCGGTGCGCGTTGCAGTCATCTTGATACTCCCGATCAATGCGTTTGGCGCAGCTTTAACGCCGCGCAACAGAATTTCCAATGCGATTGTCGCGCCGCCCTAGGCCGGTTTGCGAAATACGTAAGAGCGCGCGGGCGGCAGGTTCATCCAGATCTTGTCGCGCTTTTCCCAGGTCAGGCCCAAAGCCTCGCGCACGGGGGTGGCAACAGGGGGTTTGGGGCCATAGGTGAATTGCACATAGGCGCCGCCCGGCTGCATCAGCTTGAACGCGCCGCCGACAATGTTGTTTTGCACAGCCACGGGCATGGACAGAAGCGGCAGGCCGGAAACCACGCTGCGCACATTGGCAAGCTCAACCTCGCCCACGCGCTGGGCGTTCCAGTCCAGCACTGTGGCGCGCGGGAAACGCTGGCGCAGCAATTTGCAGAACGCCGCGTTCATTTCCAAAAGCACAAGATCGCCTTCATCAACCCCTGCCGCAAGAATGGATTCGGTGATTTTACCCGTGCCTGCACCAAGCTCGACAACCGCGCCGCCAAGGTCGATCTCGGCGGCCATCTGGTCACCAAGCGCGCGCGATGACGGGGCCAGCGCCACGATGCGCCACGGGCGGCGCAGAAGTTGCGCTGTGAACAAGCCTAAATGTTTGTTACGTGTTACCGGCTGCTGCATTATGCCCCCGAGGGTTGATCCGCGCCTTTGATAAGGGGTTGAAGCGGCACTTTCCAGTCTGTTTCCGACTAATGCTTGCGGAACTTGTCAAGGCTTACAACCTCGGCGTCATGGCCCTTTTGCGGGCTGTCGGTGGTCTCGTCATCGTCATCCTGCGGCGCGACCTCGTCATCGGAGTCATCGTCATCGTCGCTGTCATGGGCATCAAAGCGCAGCCCGAACTCGACCGATGGGTCAACAAATGTCTGGATGGCGGCGAAGGGAATGACCATTGGTTCAGCCACGCCGCGCCCGCGCGGATCGTCGATATTCAGCGTCACGGTAAAACGGTCGGACATGACGGCAAGATTGTCATACCAGCCCTGAATGACAATGGTCATGGTTTCGGGGTGCCGGTCGAACAGATGCGGCGCCATATCCACGCCTTTATGGGTGGTGTCGAATGTAATGTAGAAATGGTGGTTCCCCGGCAGGCCGTTCTCGGCCACATCGGAAAGGAGCGTGCGCAGCAAACCCTGCATCGCCTGATGCATCAGCTTGCCATAATTGATTCCGTCGCTCATGCCGTCTCCATGTTCCATGCGGGTAACTTAACGCAATTCTGCGCACTGTGAAGCCGATAGATTGTGAATTTGGCATGAAGTGCAGGCTTCTGTTGCCAGGTGCCTGCGAACCCCGCCTTACGCGGCTAGGCGCAAGGGCTTAGGTTTCGGTTTGGTTACTGCTTACGCAGCAACGGCCACCGGAGCATAATTGTTATTGGCAATTATACGATTTACGCCGATAACGGTGGCAGTCAGCCGAGCGAAAGCATTACACCTTTAGACGTCCGTCGATCCTGTTTCGGCCCCCTCCGCCCGCCAATAACGGGAGTGTTGGTGGAGCCGCCGGGTACCGCCCCCGGGTCCGATCCGCTTATTACGTGCGCGTTTATCGCCATAGTTCCCGAGGGAACACAGCCAATATAAGCGCTGGAGCGCGAAATGAGAAGGGGCGGATCAGGGGTTCGGTTCAAAAATTGCATAGATCTTGACAACCGGTTCAAGCGATTCCCATGTGCCGGTGAACCCGGCCTCGATGACAAAGGGCTGCTGGGGGCCAAATTCCTGGCGATTCCCGGCTTCATCGGTGAGTGCCGCGCGCCCGCTGAGCAGCACGCATAGCTCGTTTTCGGTGTAATTCACCCGCATTTTGCAGGCATCAGACGCCCAGTGACCGACATGAAATTGCCCGCTCGCATCGGAAAACGCGTTCCAAAGCTGAGTCGCCCCGCCACCGGATAGCAGCTTTTCACCCGCGATCTGATCGGTGCTGGGCGCTGTGCTGCGGGTAATGTTGTGAATGTGTTCAAGCGTCATGATGGCCTCGCTGCGGGCTGCGCATTTATTGCGCAGCATGATGGGGTGGTCAAATGGTGCGCAATGAATGCGCACCCTACGGGGTTTGGCTAACTGGCCGGCTTCACAAGCTCGCGGAACAGTTTGGCCGAAATGGCGCGGGGATAGTCGGAATAGCCGGTGGCCGTCATGACAAACCCGCCTTGGGTGATCATGAAGCGGCGGTAAAACTCGGTGACGCTGCGGCCGATCCGGTCAATCGCCAATCCGTTGATCTCGATTCCCATTGCCTGAATTTCGCGGCGCATGGTGGCGGTGTCAAAGCCGACATTTGAAGCCCCGTCGCCCGACACATCCATCACGCGGCGCGTGCAGTCAGATACCGGGCCAAACTGTTCGGCACCAAAGGCGATGGCATCGCCGACCGCCGTGCGCGAGCGTTGCCAGCGCCGCGGAATGGCGCGCGCACGGTTGGCAAAGCTGACAACCGCAGCGGGGGTCAACATGCGCTGCCATTCAAGGCTGACTTCGGCCTCGCCAATGCCCGACCATTGCACAACGCTCAGGGCAACCTGATCGCGCACCAGAATTTCGGCGATGACCGGGTCGCGCAGCGCATCGGCCATACCGTCAATCTGGAAGCGGTATTCGCCGGGGTCGATCGAGCTTGAAACATCAATCATCAAGAGCAGTGCAATCTTGCAGGCCTTGGCGGCACTTGCGGCAACAAGGCCTGCAAAGGTTGTGAAAATAAGGCCAAGGCGGTTCATTCTGTCTCCAACATGCTGACGGCCAATGTCATTTCGCGCAGCAATTTACGCGCCATTGCCCGGCCATAATCGGCGTAATCGGTTGCCACCTCAACAAAAGCACCGGGGCCGTGAATGACTTCGGCCTGAAAATACGGCACCAGCACCGATTGATGGCTGCGCCCCGACCATTCATGGACCATCAGCGCAACAGGTTCGCGCAGCGCCGCGCTCAGCCCCGAAAGCTGCGCGCTGTGTTCCGCCGCATCCACCGATGAGGAAACATCAAGCCCGATGGCCAGCGCCATGCGGCATTGCGCCGATAGCGGGCCGGCGCCAAGCGCAAGAAGCACAAGCAGCGCGCGGATCATTCGGCGGCCCCGGCAATCATCAGCCCAAGCTCACGGCGCAGTTTTCGCGCCATTGCGCGCTCAAAATCCTCATAATCGCTGGCGGGTTGGATGAACGCGCCCGGGCCGCGGATGACCTCGCGGGTGAAATAGCGCCGCACATCGCCCTCATTGCCAACGATCAGCGCGTTTACGGTGATGCCGGTGAAGTTGAAATTTGCATAGGCCGTGGCCGGATCGTAGCCATCATTGCTGAGCCCGTCGCCGGTAATATCCAGCGTGAAGCGCGCACAGGGCGGGGCCTGACGAAACCGGCCATGCGCAAAACCAAGCGCGGGGCCAAGCGAGGTTGGGTAATTGTCATAGCCGCGCGTCGAGCTGGCAATGCTGGCGGCCGCGGCAGACAGCGCAGCAGGTGTGCTGATTTCAACCCAGTCAAGCAGCACGGCCTGCTGGTCGCGCCCGCTCCATTCATAAACCGACAATGCGACCGGGCGGTCGGGCTGGGCGAAAAAGGCTTCCGCCACAGCGGGCGATGTCAGCGCGCGCGCCAGCCCGCCACGCTGCAACGCATCTTCCTCAGCCGAGATGGACGAGGAAATGTCGAGCGCCAGCAACAGCGCAAGGCGGCAG
Organism: Abyssibius alkaniclasticus; assembly: GCF_020447305.1. Lineage (NCBI taxonomy): Bacteria > Pseudomonadati > Pseudomonadota > Alphaproteobacteria > Rhodobacterales > Paracoccaceae > Abyssibius > Abyssibius alkaniclasticus. The sequence goes on from NZ_CP095732.1 coordinate 950,897, forward strand.
TCTTGTGCCTGTGCGGCCGTGCCAAGGCCACAGAAAAGCAGCGCAATTTGCGCCGCGCGGCTCATAGCGTGCCAAGCCATTCCGCAATGGCCTGACCAAGTGCGCGCTGGGCGCGGGCATCGAGGTGGATCGGGTCGGCCCTGGAGGCGCGCACCACGAAACCTGCGTCAAACACCGGCACTTGGCGCATTTTGGCCTGCACGCGCACAACATCGCCCAGCCTGCGCGAAATGGCGCCACCGCCCTTCCATTCCGCGAACCGCTCCCAGGTTGCATCGTCAGCCAGTTTGCCAAGCGCGGGCGGCACGATAATGGCCACGTTCGGCGGGGTGACATCATCCCAGCCCGCCTTGCCGCTGCCCACGCGGCGCGCGCAATCGACCAGCGCCATCAGCCCGGCGGCGATGGTGGCCTCGTCCTGTTCAAACCGCGCCTTGAAATCATTGGTGCCCAGCATGATCAGCAGCCAATCGACCGGCGATTGCGATTTCAGCGCCACGGGCAAATGCAAAAGCCCGTTCATGGCGCTGCCAAGCATCATGTCATCATCATGGCGCGTGGTGCGGCCGGGCAGGTTTTCTTCCGCCACCTCCCAACCCAGGGCCGTGGCTATAACCTGCGGCCAGCGGGTTTTCACGTCATAACGCACACCGCTGCCATTGCTGGGCGTGCCCCAGGAGTTGGAATCGCCATAAACCAATACGCGCGTCATGCTACCATTTTCCGGTGTTTTCCATGCTGGCCCAGGGTTCGGCAGGTTTCAGGCTGTCGCCCTTTTGCAGCAATTCAACCGACACATTATCGGGCGAGCGCACAAAGGCCATATGCCCGTCGCGCGGGGAGCGGTTGATGGTGACGCCATTGTCCATCAGGTGCTGGCAGGTGGCATAGATGTCATCCACCTCATAGGCCAGATGCCCGAAATGGCGGCTGTCATCGGGCAGGGCGCTGTCGCCATCCCAGTTAAACGTCAGCTCGAGCGGGCATTCATGCTGCGCGGGTGGGGCCATGAAGATCAGGCTGAAGCGCCCGCCTTCATTGTCATAGCGACGGATCTCCTCCAGCCCCAGCAGCCTGTAAAACGCCATCGAGGCTTCCAGGTCTTTGACCCGGACCATTGTGTGCAGATATTTCAAACTCATTCCTCAGTCCTTTTGCGGTAACAATGCAGCGCGGCAAACAAGCGTGACCTGCACAAAGCTGACAAACAGCAGCAGATACCACGAGCCCATTTTCGCCGGATCGGTGAAGGCGAATTTGCCGTCACCGGAATACATCCATGTGCCGCTAAGTGTGCCGATGTTTTCTGCCACGTAAAGGAAAAACGCCGCAAACGCCGCCGATAGCACCATCGGCAGGCGCAATTGCCGTCGCATCGGCGTGAAGCGGATTGTGACGCGGCCGAACAGAACCAGCGTGGCCAGCATCAGCAGATAGCGGGCATCCCAAACAAAGTGATGCGCGAAAAAATTGATATAGATTGCAACGGCCAGCGCGATGGCCCAGCGCATGGGCGGGTAGTTGGTGAAGGTCATGTCAAACAGGCGGATGGCGCGGGCAATGAAGCTGCCAACGCTGGCATACATAAAGCCCGAAAACAGCGGCACGCCACCCAGCATCAACCAGCCCGCCTCGGGGTAAGACCAGCTTCCCATTTGCAGCTTGAAAATCTCCATCGCCGTGCCGGTGACGTGGAACAGCAAGATCACCTTCGCCTCGCGCCAGCTTTCCAGCCGGAAATACAGCATCAGCCCCTGCACGAGCAGCGCAAAAAGCGTCAGCGCATCATAGCGGGCAAGCGCGGCACCTTCGGGCCAGAACAGGGCCGACAGGATGATCGCCGCCAGCAGCAGCCCCGCAAACAGGCAGGCCCATGCCATTTTCAGCCCGAACATCACAAATTCCACCGCCCAAAGCGGCAGGCGGGCGCGCATCGCATCGCCAAGGCGCCGCTCTACCCTCAGGTTTTCCATAAAGCCCGCTCCAATTGCTTCGCCAAAGCATATAGCGGTTTTCTAAAGCGGCTCCACCATATATTGTGGCCGCCTAGCCAGAATCACGCCAAACGCAGCGGAGCCCGCCATGCCCATTACCCCAGACCAACAGGCCGAGATTGACGCCCAGCGCGCCACGCCCACCCAAACCCTGCGCGCCACCTCTCCGGGGGCCGAGGCGCATTTGTATAAGGCGCATGGCTTGCTCGACCACGGATTTGTGCGGCTGATTGATTATATGGGCGATGACGGGGCCATCGTGCAGGCGGCGCGCGTGTCTTACGGGCGCGGCACCAAGGCGGTGCAGAACGATGCCGGGCTGATCCGCTATCTCATGCGCCACTGGCATTCGACCCCGTTTGAAATGTGCGAGGCGAAGTTCCACGTCAAACTGCCGGTTTTCGTGGCGCGGCAATGGATCCGCCACCGCACCGCCAATGTGAACGAATATTCGGCGCGCTATTCGATTCTCGACCGGGAGTTTTACATCCCCGCACCCGAACATCTTGCCGCGCAAAGCGTGGTGAACAATCAGGGCCGTGGCGCGGTGCTGGAGGGCGAGGAAGCCGCCCGCGTGCTTGACATGCTCAAGGCCGATGCCAACCGCGCCTATGACCATTACGAGGAGATGCTGAACCAGGACGGCCAGCAGGGGCTGGCCCGCGAGCTTGCCCGCATGAACCTGCCCGCCAATGTCTATACGCAATGGTATTGGAAGGTGGATTTGCACAACCTCTTCCACTTCCTGCGCCTGCGCGCCGATGCCCACGCGCAATACGAAATCCGCGTTTACGCGCAGAAAATGTGCGAGATCGTAGCCGATTGGGTGCCCGCGGCCTATGCGGCCTTTGAGGACTACCGTCTGGGCGGGGCGAACCTATCGGGTAAGGCGATTGACTGCGTGCGGCGTATGCTTAAAGGTGAGCAGGTGACGCAAGAGACTAGCGGGATGAGCGCCGGGGAATGGCGGGAGTTTCAGGGGGTTTTGGGGTGAGGAAGCTTTTCATCTCATATAGTCATGCAGACGAATTGTTCCGACAGCAACTCGACACTCATCTATCCTTGTTGAAACGCCAAAGGCTCATAGATGTGTGGCATGATCGACGAATAGAACTCGGGCAGGAATTCGGTAATGAAATTGAGGGCGAGTTAGCCGCCGCGGACATCGTCATTTTTTTGGTTAGCTCAGACTTCATTGCGTCAGACTATTGCTTCAGCAAAGAAGCGATGTTCGCTCTTAACCGTCACAGCAATCGAGAGGCAACCGTAATTCCAGTCATAGTAAGGCCGTGTGATTGGAAGACTAGTCCATTCGGAGCAATTCAAGCAGCACCAACTGATGCAAAAGCGGTCAGTATATGGCCAGACAGAGATGAGGCTTGGTTGAGTGTTGTAAATGGGATAAGGGCCATAATCTCCGATGATGGTGTTGTTCAAAGTAAAGCGGGCTTCGAATCTGATAAAAATTTGACGATTATAAAGTCCCCAGCAAGATCGGGGAATCTTTCGATAAAAAGGAAAATTACCGACTTAGATAAAGAGAAGTTTCTGAAAGATACATTCTCATTTATTTGTGATTTTATTGAAAATTCTGCGCGCGAACTTACAAAAAGAAATGCTTCGATCGAATGTGATTTCGAACGAGTGACCACAAAAGAGTTCGAAATAAAGATATTTAGCGCAGGAGAATTAGCCGCCGAATTTACCGTTAGACGCAGCGCCCTATTTGGAGATGGCATTGGTATCTCACAAGGCCGAAGTAGTGGGATATCTGCGCAGTTCGTTATCGCCGAAGAAGATGGTGAACTGTTTTATTCACCGATGTTGTGGCAGGTTTATGACAATGATAACGGTTTGCTCCAACCTGAGCAGGTCGCAGAAGCGATATGGGACCATTTGATAGCCAACCTAAATTAGTTATTCCCAACCGGTCCTTACGTCAGTTCGCCGACAATTTGGGCAACTCACAGGGCTTGTGGGCCTATTTTCTCTCTCGTATTTCTGTTTTTCACTTCGTTCTAGGATTTCAACTTCAAACCTATGACCGCAGTTAAGACATCTAAACTGTGCAAGTATTGTCATTTGAAATCATCCTCTGATTGAGTGGGATACTTGAACTGTTTTGATATAATGTCAATTGTGAAGCATTTGATTGCCCTGCCCGGCACCGCCGGGCACGCGACCGACCCGCCCCATGGGCGGGCGCGTTCCGCACCCACCCCGGGCCGGTCGCGCGCCCTCTGAACGATAGGGCGGCGTCGGGATCGGGCGCCTGCACCACACCCCACCCTTGCACCCCCACCCATTCCCCCCTACCGTCGCCCCGAAATCAAACGGAGGCTAATATGCGCGTTGCGGCACTGGTTCTGGGCATTATTGCCGGGCTTTGGGGGATGCTGGTCGGGTTTTTCGGCTGGGGCTATATCGCGCTGACCGAGCTTGACGGGGCGGAGCAATATTTCGACCAAGTCGCCAATGCCGATGTGATCAAGGTCGCGGGGCTGCTCGCCCCGATCCTTGCCATTGCCGGCGGGGCGATGGCTTTGTCCAAGCCAAGGCTCGCCGGAATATTCCTCCTCTTCTCGGCAGGGGGCATGTTTTATGCCTTCGGCTTCCATTTCTGGACGATGTTCGCCATTTCAATGGCAGCGGTGGCGGGTCTGCTCGCACTCGCCTCGGGCAACGAGCAGGGCTAGCCGTGCCTTTCGCGATTCTCGGCGCGCTGGTCTTGCTGGCGCTGGCGCTGATACTGGGCCGCCGTCGCAGCACCACATGCCGCTGGGTGCCAACCCCCGGCGGGCATGGAAGCCTGCGCGAATATACCTGCAAAACCTGCGGTGTCACCGCCTATGGCCAGAATGGCAAGCCGCCCAGCCTGTGCAAACGCACGGTAAAGAACGGCAAATTATGATCATCTACGGATTGAAAAACTGCGATGCCTGCCGCAAGGCGCTGCGCGCCAATCCCGGCGCCACATTGCGTGATTTGCGCGACGCGCCGCTAAGTGCTGCCGAGCGCGCCCGGTTTGTTGCCGCACTTGGCGACAAGCTGATCAACACTCGCTCGGCCACATGGCGCAAGCTGACCGAGGCCGAGCGCGCCGCAAGCCCAGAGTCGCTGATCGCCGCACATCCGGCGCTGATCAAGCGGCCCGTATTTGAAACAGGCGGTGCCCTTGGCCACACCGCCTGACGCCAGCACGCCAGTTCACAATCGGCCAACGGCAACGTGAGTTGATGTTGTGCCGCCGCGCACTGTAATCTGGCCGCAGATGAATGTTAGAGGATGGAGAACCCGATGACCCGGCGCTGGAAAAATACATTGACCCCGGCAGATGTTACGCCGAAAGCCGCCTGGCTCGACCGGCGCCAGATAATCGCCGGCGGGCTTGGCCTGAGCGCGTTTGCAATGGCGGGCAAGGCAACGGCTGCGCAAGACCTGGTGCCAAACCCCATCGAAGATTTCACCACCTACAACAACTACTATGAATTCGGCACCGGCAAATCCGACCCGGCCAATAATGCGGGCGGATTGGTTACATCACCCTGGTCGATCAAGGTCGACGGCCTGGTCGACCGGCCGGGCAATTATGCCCTGGCAGATCTGCTGGCCGGGCTGCAGCTTGAAGAGCGTATCTATCGCTTCCGCTGTGTCGAGGGCTGGTCGGCCGTGGTGCCGTGGAACGGGGTGCAGCTTTCGGATGTTCTGGCCAAGATCGGTGTGCAGGCCAGCGCCAAATATGTTGCAATGGAAACCACCGTTCAGCCCGATGTCATGGTGGGTGTGCGCCGCCGGGTCATTCCCTTCCCCTATGTCGAGGGTCTGCGGCTCGACGAGGCCATGCACCCGCTGACCCTGCTGGCCACCGGAATGTATGGCCAGCCGATGCCGAACCAGAACGGCGCACCGATCCGCCTGGTGGTGCCGTGGAAATACGGGTTCAAGTCGACCAAGTCGATCGTGCGGATTTCGCTGGTCGACAGAATGCCGCCAACCACATGGAACATGCTGAATGCGCGCGAATACGGGTTTTACAGCAATGTGAACCCGACCGTGGACCACCCGCGCTGGTCTCAGGCAACCGAACGCAGGATCGGCGGCGGCCTGTTCTCAAGCCGGCAGGATACATTGATGTTCAACGGCTATGACGAGGTGGCGAGCCTTTATCAGGGCATGGACCTTGCGGTGAATTACTGATGGCTCTGGTGGACCGCCTGAATGCGCTGTTGCGCCGCGTGCCAGCCTGGCTGCTCTATATTCTCGGGGCAGGCTATGCGGCGTGGTATTTCTGGCTGGGGCTGTCCAACCAGTTGGGGCCAGAGCCTATCAATACATTGCTGCGCGCCTATGGCCTGATTTCGCTGAAGCTGATCATCGCCGGGCTGGCAATAACGCCGCTGCGCAAATGGACCAAGATCAACCTGCTGAAATTTCGCCGCGCCATCGGGGTTACGGCATTCTTTTTCCTTCTGGCGCATCTGGCCGTATTTGCCCTGCTCGACGTGCAAAGCCTGAGCCGCGTCTGGACCGAGGTTGTCAAACGGCCCTATGTGACCATCGGCATGGCCGGGCTTTTGTTGCTGCTGCCGCTTGCGGTGACCTCGAACAAC